>NZ_CBTK010000268.1 GCF_000531125.1 Candidatus Contendobacter odensis Run_B_J11
AAACACCTTCTATAATACATTGATTAAATTGAGCTTTTCAAGAGACCGGGAACTGCTGCTTCTTCATCATTTTTGGGAACACCCCGACCCTGCGCATAGCTCACACCGAGAATATATTGTGCAACCACATATCCTTGTTTAGCTGCTAACCGGAACCACCGAACGGCTTTTTGAGCATCTTGGAGAATACCCCGACCCCCCATATACATCACACCCAGATTAGATTGTGCAGTCGCATGTCCCTGTTTAGCCGCTAACTGATACCAGTGAACGGCTTCTTGATCGTCTTTGGGAACACCATAGCCCTGCTCATACATTATACCCAGAGCATACTGTGCATCCGCATATCCCTGTTCTGCCGCCAACCGATACTGCTTAATGGCTTCTTGATCATCTTTGGGAACACCCCAACCCTGCGCATACATCCAACCGATATTATATTGCGCAGCCGCATGTCCTTGTTCCGCCGCTAACCGAAACCAGTCAACGGCTTCTTGATAGTTTCTGGGAATACCACAACCCTGCATATACATCATACCCAGATCAGCTTGTGCAGCCGCATCTTCTCTGGACGTCAATTCTAGAGTAACTCTAGTGTTATCCGCCGGTTCAAGTTTTATTTTCGGTAGTTTCCTATCATCTATCATTAGAGATAATCTCCCATCACTCCTTATATAAGGAGAGTCGCCGGTTGCTTAGAGCGCATCTTGAAATATCCAGTGAGGTGCATCATCAATCCAAATGTCTGGAAACACTTCATGGGCGCTGAGTGATTCAGTTTTGTTTTTACGTCCAGTAAAGAATATCCGTTCCACTTTGCCACGAAGTAAATCTTTGACCTCATCACCTTCGGTGTCTTCATAGCGCATCGTGCAACAGATCACCCGGTGGCCCAATTTGGTTGCCAGCGCAATAAAAGCATCCCAAAGTTTAGGGTCTTCGGTATAGGTGCCATCGTAGTCCAGCGCTATCAACAATTTTTTCATGAAAACCAAAAACTCCATCACTATCGGATCGGGAACCCACTGCAAAAAGGTGATCAGCGGCAAACTTCTCACACAGTACTCCATCACCGGATCAACTCACCGGCACCCCAACAATTCCCTTCTTGAAATCAATCTTCAAATCTCGGCTGACGTAGCCCCAAAACTCGGTCACGCCACCTGCATAGCGGTAGCGCAAGTAGTAACGACCGTGGCGTTGTTCGTCGATCCCGCGTGGCATAACGGGATGGACGGCTCAAACCCGGCTTGACGTAGTTTGCGTACCGCATTCATCAGAATTCCTCGATGTCGCGGGTTTTCCTAAATGGCGATTGCGACGGCGACCGTAGTGCCTGATCAATTTCAGCGGGTAACGGCTTGGAATCCAAAGGAGGAGGAGGCGCGGCCGGATTTTGTGGATTTACGGGTGATACGGGGGTTAACGGGTATTGTTCCACCCACTCCCGTAAAAAATTGGATTCACTTACTTTTTCTAATTCTTTCCAATTTTCGCCCGCGTCTAGTGAAACTGTACCCGTAACCCCCGTATCACCCGTAAATTTTGCAGAGTTCCGATTAGATACCCGCCAGTAGGCAATTTTGGCGTCGGTATTTTCTCCCGCCTTTTCCAGCCTTAGCCCACTGGCTATCTTGCCTTTATTCCTCTTAAGCCAGTGTCCTAAGCGTAAAGCGTCTACTTTTTCAGAATCGCGGCGACTGACCGCCACTTCCAGCAAGGCCCGATGGAGATCACTACGTCCAGGCAAACCGGCTTGCTGGGCCATTTCGGCGGCGGTCATTCCATTTTTCCCGAATTCGGCAAACCACAGGGTCAAGATGCTATGCAGATTCGCGGTAACGGCGTCATCCGCTTCCAAGCGAGTTCGGGTCAAGTTCGGGTCGGGCATTCCCGCCCACACCAGCGCGGATCGCACCCATCCAGACCATTCCTCAAAACTGCCGTAGGGCGGAATATCCTGTTTCGGTTTCCCGGCCACGATGTAAGCCCGGAGCACGGTCAGCGCCGCTGACAGCAGACGGGCGCGGTTCGCAGGAACCCATTCGTTGAGGTTGCGCTGGAAGGCGCGGGCGTCGGGTCGTTCGCACGCCGGGTCAATCCGGCAAACCAGCATCCGCCGCACCATATCGCCCCGGGCGCGGAGGTTATTCCCGGTCGCAAACATCGCCACATTCGACGGCATGTTGGGAACTTCGGATTTTCCGAGAATGCGGATGGCGATGGATGTTTCAGTGAGTGCGGAACACAACAAATCGCCTTGCAGATCACGCTCGATATTGTCGATATTCAGCAGGGGCACCCCTTGCAGCAACAAAGCCCCCAGCCGCTTTTCATCCTCGGCTTCATCTTTGCCTTGGGAAATGGCCGGCGCCGCCCGGCCAGTGGCGACCATTGCAATGGTGTTGACGATTAAACCCTTGCCCGCGCCCATCACCGGCGCATCAAACGCAAACAGCGGGGCGGTTCGCAGCGACCGCCGCACAATGGCGGTCAACAGACCCGCCAAGGCCACGGACAGATCAACATCGCCTTCAGCAAAGGGGAACTCGCTAAAAGGCTCTTTCAGCACTTCCAGCGCCGCCCGCGCATCGGTGGAAGTCGGCGCATCGGGAACCCGGATCGGATCACCGGTGTAGTCCACATACAGCCCGCTTTCTTCGTCATAGCCCGATTGCGTCAACAACGAACCCTCGCGCCGCAGGGTCGGACATTCGATAATCCCGGTCAGTACCGGCGCGCGCCACTCTCCCGCCAGTGCTAGAAGAGTCTCGGCATATTTGGGCGGTGGATCGGCGGGCAACCACTCTTCCGCCTCCTTATTAAACTTCACCCACTGGGCAGACTGACTGAATCGGCGGTTCAACCACGGTAGATTGACCTCTTTCAACACCAGCGCACCGGCTGGAATGCGAATGCTCTTTTTTCCTGTGGAAGTATCCTGCTTTACCGGACGGACCAGCATCCCCACCCGCTGATAAAAGTCCGCGCCGAAAAACAGCGCCTCTTTTTCCGCACGGTCCACAATGCTCGGCAGTTTGCCGGGTCGGATTTTGATCACGCCGATTTGATCCACCGCTGCTTCAATCTGATCCCTGACCCGTTCTTTTCCTTCAAACCAGTTCGCCAGGGCGGCGAAGGTTGCGGGCGATTCCTCGGCAATCCGCTGGGTATCGCGGGTATTGAGGTTCGCTAATGCCTGCTTCCAGTTGAGATTACGATCATCAAGGGGTTCGCCCGGTTGGGGCGGGAACTTCATCAAGCGGATCGCCTCGTGGCGTAATTCCTCGTTCCCCGGATTCAGGAAATGGGGGTTGCACCAATAGGAGCCGCCGATGAGAGAAAACGCCACAATCCGCGCCTTATCTTCCACCTCTGGCGCGGAATCGCCGCACACCAAAATTTTCAGCTGGGGATACGCTTCCCTCAGTTTATTAGCCGTACTCCACAGTTGGGAGGCCACTCCCGCAATGACCACGGGGTGGTCTGTGCATTCATGAATGCTCTTGGCGCTCGCTTCATCGGTGGCCAGGCACACCAGCCGGGTCAATGCGTCCAGTTTGCCGCAGACCTTGAAGGCGGTTTTTTCTGGGGTCGGCTTTCCCGGTCGCTTCCCGCTGTACCCTTCCCGGCCATCGGCCATGGCCTTATCGAGGGTCCCTTGACCGTAAGTGCGCCCGTCGCTGTAATGAATTTCATCCCACTTTGGACGCATCAAACCGGACTGGCGAAACAGCCGATCCATCCGCGCCGCGTCGTGATCCGTCCAAAACGCCAGCGCGTTGCATAAGGCCAAATCCGCTGAACTCGCATCACCACCCTGCCCGGACAAGTCGCCCGCCCAGAGCGCATCGAAGACCCGTCCATTTTTGGATTGGCGGGCTTGGGTCAGCAGGGCGGTATCGTCCAGGTCAAAACCGGATTCCACAGGAAGAGGGCGCTCTCTTCCTGTGGACGCGGTTTCCTTCACCATGAATTGCTGGTGCAGCCAATCCAGCGCGGATTGTTGCTCAGTGACAGCGAATGCGCCGCCGTAGCGGTTGCCGGTGAGGGTTAGATAGCGGTTTGACGGGTGGCTATAAACTTCCAACCATTTGGTTTTGCCGCTGCATTTTCCCGACCGTTGCGGTTGGCCGTAGCACCAGATTCGTAGCCCGGTTCCGCTGGGGGAAATTTCAATGTAAGTACCGGCAAATTGTTCCAACACTTCAACCGCCATCGGGTCGAGGTCGAGGGTTTCAGGATCGAGCACATGATCGAGATCGAGTCCGGTCAAGCCATCATCGGCCGACAAACACAGCCCGATTCCTTCCAGGTTGAGCCGGGAAACGGCGGCAACAGCGGTATCGAAATCCGCCCAAGTACTCGGATCGTTGGATTTGGCGTACAGCAACTTGCCGTTGGATTGGGCGCTGATGGGCGGCTTGGTCGGCTTGCCGTTCCGATCTTCGTAGTGCCAGCACACCCATTGTGGCAGGGTGCGGAGTTCGGTGGGAACTGAGATAAAGTTGCCTGCAACATCGGCAACATCGGCAGCAGAAACAGAAAAGACACGCATGTTATTTTTCCAAGCCATGCGAGTCCAACAGCGGAATGAATTTGCGAAAACTTCAGCATCCAGCTAAAATCTTCACTGCCAGATCATCCCGCTGTTTCGCACAGCAACTAGTTTTGAGCAGAGACCCACCGAGGACGGTGGGTTTTTGTTTTATGGCACGGGTAAAATTTCTCCAAACTCGCGAAGATCGATAGCCGCCTGTGGGGCTGACTTAGGGCTACAGTTTAGCGATCTGAAAAATTTTCTCCAGCATCACCCTCTCCCCCCCAGCTCCCGCCCAAATTTTTTTAAAAAAATTGCTTTAAGTATAGCACAAGAAGCTTTATAAAAATATTTTTATTCGTCAGTCTCAGTGATAGAAAAAAACTTGGCGCTTGGTTCTCGAATTTTTGGTACTTGGATCAAAAACCACCATTTTTTGGAACTTGGATCACGAATTTTTGGAACTTGGATCTCGAATGGATGGCGGTTGGATCCCGTAAAGTTGAGCCGTCCTCATCATTACAAAACTGGACGATGTTTTATGCACCCCGTCAAGCAATACACGGCGGCAGTACTCTACAACGGATTCTCTTACCAAAATCGGACACAGTATTAGCGTGTCCGGCTTCACGAAGCCAGCCTCAAAGAAATTATTGGGCTCTTGGGTGAAGAAGCGGAAGCCGTTGCCAGACCCCCCATTATTTCTGACCTCAAAGAAAAGTGCGATCCCTTTCCACGGGACGAAGATCATGATGTCAAGAGGGGGCTTTTTTAGAGTAGAAAGGGTACTTGATGTGGACCCCCCGATGTCAGCGGGCGCTGGCAAAACAACACCCATCAGCTTAAAATGGATAGCCGCCTCACTAAACTGGGAGCTTTGAACCATTCCTTTGGGGTCGCGTCCAGGCGAATCATTGAAGAAGCCGGGTTCCCCTTGCCCGGTCTGGTGTGGCTCCCCTATTTCAAGGGTGCAGAAGGAGAGCTATGCCATGTCACAGTTTGATCTGAAACCGTGTGAGTTCGAGAAATGGAGTTGTGTCGAATTATGGCCGGTTTCTCAAGCATTTTTTATTCTATTGGGCAAAGAACCGCCGCCCCTATCCTATCTTCTACAGGACGATGGCTCTCCGGTCGATTACGATTTCGGCGACGCTAAGTATTCTTGGGATAGTCTTGATGGATGGCTTACTTTAAATCAGCAGATTGAGTACGCTGTAGATACCAAAGCTATCCCGTCAAAGTACTTTATAATTGACTCCTTCCGCGTTACCGGGATCAAGCCCTCCGACTTATTGGCATGGGCTAAACAGAAAGAGATTTCTATTCCGGCGGAACTGGAATTCCTCATTCCTATTCCGGCGAAATCGAAACCCCTCATTCCTGTTCCGGCGAAATCGAAACCCCTCATTCCTGAGCAGCCGGAATTGAGTACGCCCGCTAAAAAACCACCGCCGGCGTGTTGGCTCTCCTATGCAGAAGCTAAAGCAAAATTGAACGCGAGCGATACCGATATGTTTAAGTGGACGGCATGGCCTGAGGATAAAACGGGAAAGAGTAAACTGTACGTCTATAAAAAAAATGAATATGAAGCGGAAATGGAAACAGGGTATAACTGGAAAAGGGTTGGTCGGCTGCGCGATAAAAGCAGAAACGATTGGTGGATTTCCATACAATTCTGCAACTTCCACGCCGCAAATGTTGAACGATTTCAGCCTGACCCGGATGATCATTACTGGAACTATGAGGAAGTTATCGCCCAGTTGCGGCATAGCTTACCCGATACTTCAGAGCGTGACTTGGTGGCGCTTCTCACAGAAGCGTCCAAGGGGGACAAGGGCGAGTTCACTCTCCAGTTGATAGTGAATAGTCCGACGTTGACCGACCACATTTTTCGCCAATCGGAAGTTATAAAACTGGCAGCGCACTGCTCCTGTCCTGAGCAGGCTACGCCTGCGCCTGCTGTTCCTACCCTGCTTGAACCTACCGCGTTTGCTGTTCCTGCTCTCGCCCCTAGTGAGCCGACGAAAAAAACCAAAAAGGGCGCGGGGGCGACACGTAGAACTGCTCTGGGTAAGGCGGAAGATGTGGCGCTGAGGACATTGCGAAAGGAATTAAAGCGTGAGCCAGACTTTGCAGAATTCTGGGATTACCTAATCCACCGCGACGATACCGGAACCGTAGCTGACAGCACAGATGATAGGTTAGATTGGATTGGTGCGAATAAGCCCTGTAGCACCGACAAGTCAACTATGCGAAATCGACTGACAAACGTAAAAAAGCGCAACCCTTTCAATCTCTAAATCCACCAAGTCCTGATCTTGTAACCTTTTTGGTTGGAGATCTACTGGCTACCCCGATCCGCCTCGCCTTTGGCCCCCGCTACCCTATGGCTTGACAGCCTTCGTTTAACTGCCGGTTCTTTGAACTCCGCCGTATATCGTTGTCGGGATGACGGCTTTTTCATGCTCACTGCATACCTCCGAGAGTCTCTTATTAATGAGGTGTCTACGAAAGTGTAACACGATCACCCCGTAGTCATGAATGTGAAAATTCACGGTTATACCAGCTATGACGGCCTAGCGAATATTTTTAAGCCGTTTGTTTTAGATTCAGCTCCATTGAAGGCCAGCAACCTCGCTGGTCGTAACGGAGCCGCACTCTATGTCTACCGACCCTACCCGAATTTCCTCGGTTCTGACCGTACCGGATCGCCGCAACGGCGATCCGTCCCTCTCTCCCGACGCGGTACCACATCCTGAAAGCCGGCGATCTATCCCCCTATTAAAGGGGCCACCGGTGGTATGTCACCCGGGAGGCTCTGAGTTCCCCCCTAGCCGTTTGCCAGCATTCCGCCCGGATCACCGGAAGGGACACTCACGCCTGAAATTGGCCCAGCGCTGTCATGGTAACACCCTCCTTATTCTTTTGAGATCTCGCTCATGCCCACACAAAACGGGCAACGACTTGGCGGAAGCTAGGTAAGCCCAAACGGAGTCGTGAGGAACAGCGGTAACCCATTAAGAGTCAGGGTCAACGCCCTGAACCCAAACTCGGATGAACACTATGAAAACCGACCCATCAACAATGGCGGCTTCTTCCAAGACCTTCAAGCAGAAGTTGAAGAGTGGTAAAGGACTTAAGCCGGTTGAATTGACAAAAGAGCAGGCCCTCCTCTTTCAAAGGCGAATTCAGAATAATATACGCAAAACCAGGGGATTTATTTATGAGATGTTTTGTGGCGGATTTAGAGCATTGGGACGCAAATCCTTTTATGAATGGATTATTCATGGATTTGGAAAACAAGCCAAGTCTACAATTTATCGAGAAAAAGATGCGGCGGTCATCGAGGAAATATTGGGTTACGAGGTGGGTTCCATAAAAAACGGGAGTTTTTTTGAACTGTTGACACACCTCAATAGTGAAGAGGATGTCGTTTTTGTATGGGAGGAAGGCCAAAAGTTGGCCGGGGGAAAACTACCTTCGGCTGAGATGATCAAGGAGATTATTGAAGATCATGGGTTGATTAAAAAGAAGATCCCGTCCCAGTCAAAGCCTGAAGCGGCAATAAAAAATATTATAAAAAATATTGCCTTGTTGGCTACATTGGAACATTGCGAAATCATCCACCAGGCTTTGCAGAAGAGGGTCGTGAGTCTCAAAAATCCACGGCTGAGATTTATCAATATCAAGACTCAGTAGGAGTGACCTTTCGGTCAATTTTTTACTGGCACAGGCCTGATTCGGTAATGGTTTTCCCAAAATGGGAAAACTCGCCGCCTTAGGGCCATACTAAACCGATGGGTAGGAAAAGCGAGCCTACCACAGTGTCTTATTACAGCGACTCCAGACGGATCAAATCCTGATGGGGAAGCGTGCTATGCACGGGGGTATACGAGTGTCTTCCCTTCGGATTTCTTTCGATTTTCTTACAGTATAACAGGTGTAGAGTATGGCTATGATGACCCCAACCCAATCTGAAGTGCGGCAGATGAATGAGCATTTGTTGGAGTATGCACGAGAGGCGCTGCCCTATTGGTTACCCCATGGTTATTTCGATCACGGTAATTATCGTGCAAAAAATTTGAACAATATAAGGCGAGGCAATATCGCGGTCCAATGGGCAAAGGGAAGTTGGAGCGATTCTGCTGACAAAGACGCCAAAGGTCCCGATTTGCTCAGCCTCCATGCCCACTTGTTTTTCCATGGGTCACTGGAGGCGAGCATCCAGCAATTAAAACAAGAATACCAGAGCAAAACCGGTCCTTTCAAACCACGGGTCGTCAGAGAACCCAATTTTTCAACTAAGCCCGAGGGCCCAAAATCCTTAAACTCTTACGATAGACTGATCACCCCTATTCCTAAGGAGGCCTCCCTGCCCGAACAGATCAAACAATATCCGTATTGGATTTACCGTGATCCTAACGGTCGTAATCTTTTCTATGTGGTTCGAGTGGATCGGTCGAACTATTATGCTTTGACCTACTGGATAACTCCAAGATCTAAATATGAGTGGCGTCGTCAACCTCCCTCCCCTTTACCTCTGTATCATTGGGATCAACTGTCTGCAAGAGAGACCATCCTCGTGACCCAAGGGGAAGAATCGGCAGATGCAGCCGCTCAGTTGTTTAGTGGGGTTGCGACGACTTCTTTTGATGGTTTGCGCGGTGTCGACCGTACGGATTGGACACCGTTAAAGGAGAAAAAGGTGGTGATTTGGCCACGCCACAATGAGGCGGGTGAGCGCTATAAAGATGCGGTAATTTCTCTGTTGTGGGGCCAAGCGGACGATATTCAAATCCTCCAGTTTACAGAACACCATCCGGTAGGCTGGGATGCAGCGGCCGCTTTGAACGAGGGCTGGAAACCTGTATTTGGGGTTAATTACTCTTTGGAGTATCCGAAATTATTCAATCTGGCTCGATTATCGGAGAGGGCTCTTACCGAAGAGCGGGATTTTTTTGAGACCTGTGGCCGGTCGCTCACCGAGCTGATTCAAGTGGATTTGCCGCCCCTAGAGTATGTCGTTCAAGAATTGATCACGACCGATTCACTGAACTTGGTGTCGGCGTGGCGTGGGGTGGGAAAATCTTTGTTTGTCATGGAGTTAGCCATAGCAATTAGTACCGCCAAACCTTTCTTTGTTTGGGAGGTGCCGAAGCGGCGCACTACCGTGGTGATTGATGGGGAAATGGGATTGGCTCTGCTTAGAAACAACTATGAGTCCCGGTATCCCCAAGGGCGAAAGAATCTGTACTTGGTGGCGTCGGATGATTTTGTGAATGCCGATCATCTGCTCAATATTGTAGATACCCAGCAATTCCCGCTCTCCTTATTTAGACCCACTTTTTAATAGGTCGATTAATGATTTCA
>NZ_CBTK010000269.1 GCF_000531125.1 Candidatus Contendobacter odensis Run_B_J11
TGAGTCCCTACGCAATCCCTTCTACGACCGGCGGGGTCGTTCGTCATCCATGACTCACTTCAAGGTAATGATCTTGGACCTCGTACTTTGCCATGTGCAAACTTTTTGTAGGCGTTTCGGATACCGTCCTCGATTTCAATTTCACCTCGGGCGGCTCGTCTCAAGTCTTCAATGACATCGGCTGGAACTTCAAGCCCTTCGAGCCACTGTTGAGCAACCGCGTTCTCAACGGCTTTCAGATTCCAATGGATGTCCTGTTCATTTGGCATAGAGCGCTCCTAAACGAGTTGGGCGCGGGCATCTTGCCCGTGAACTGAACACGGGCAAGATGCCCGTGCTACGACGAATTCTACAAGTCAAATAGGATTGCTAGAGCACTACTCCTGCCTGCTGATTGATAGGGGGGAACCTGCGTCATCACCGGCGGGGGGATTCGGCTCCTCTTTGTTCCGCGTCAGCAACTGCTCCCGCTCATCGCGCACCCGACGCAACTCTATCTCTAATCGTTTCGACACGGTAATGTCCATCAGCGTCACTACCACGCCGTTAATCCGGTTATCCACAGTCCGGTAAGGCATGATCCGCACCGTGAACCAGCGCCCGTCCTGGGTCGTGATAGGCTTTTCGACGAAGATCAGCGTCCGCAACACCTCCGCCACGTCCGCCGCCAGCGCGGGATAGATCAGATCCGAGGCGATATCGGTAATCGGTCGGCCCACATCGCTCGGAATCAGCTTGATCAGCTTGGCGATTTGAGGGGTGAAGCGGCGCACTTGCAGGGCGTCGTTGAGGAACACCGTGGCGATTTCAGTGCTGTTCAGCAGATTGATCATGTCATTGCTCGCCTCCATCAACTCCTTTAACTTGGACTGAAGCTCGGAATTGACCGTCTGCAACTCTTCATTCATCGACTGCATTTCTTCCTTGGAGGTGGTGAGTTCCTCGTTGGTGGACTGGAGTTCCTCGTTGGTGGACTGGAGTTCCTCGTTGGCGGATTTCAGTTCTTCCTGCGAGGTTTGCATCTCCTCACGGGTCGCCTGCAACGTTTCGCGCAATTGCTGCACCTCCGGTTCCAGGGGCGCGCCCTCGGCACTGCGACGCTTTTTGGCGCGGCGCGGCGCGGCCGCCTCGGCGAACACCACCAGGATCATCCCGCTTAGCGCTTCCGGTTCCTCCAACACCTGAACGGTGAGATTCACGGTCTGAAAGTCGCCATTGGTCCTGACCTGCACCCCGCGCCGAGTGATCGCTGCCGGCGACTTTTGGCGGAGCGCCTGCTCGAAAACGCCAGGCAACTCCTGATTCAGTCCCTCGCGGGCCATAGCGAACAGATTCAAGTTCACCTGGCCGGCGGCCGGTTCCAGATATTTGCCGGTACGGCCACTGATATAAAGAATGTCGCCCTGGGCGTTGGTCAGCACCGCCGCTGGGGAAAAGTGCTGGAGCAGGACGTGATCCACCAGCGTTTGGAGGGAAGCGACGGCGGGCGGGGCTGCCGCGACGGCCTCCCTCCTGCTGACCGGAACCGGCGCGAAGACGGGGGGGAAGTCCATCGGCACGGCACTAAAGGTCTTGCGCCGGTACAGCCGCCACGGCCCGCCCAAGGATTCAAACAAATCGAGTGAATTGCTAATGGTTTCGGCGGAACCCAAAAACAGGAAGCCGCTGGGACGCAAGCTGTAATGAAACACCGACATCAGCTTGGTCTGTAGCTCCGTCGTCAGATAGATCAGCAGGTTGCGGCACACCAGCAGATCGAGTTTGGTAAACGGCGGATCCATGACCAAATTCTGGGTGGCAAAGGTGACCCGCTCCCGGATCATGGGGCTGATTCGGTAACGACCTTGCTCCTTGATGAAAAATCGCTGTAGCCGCTCTGGCGAGACATCGCTGGCAATGTTCTCCAGATAGAGACCTTGACGGGCTTGAGCAATGGCGTCTCGATCCAGGTCAGTGGCGAAGATTTGCACGGAACCCGCCGGCGAGGGACTGAGTTTTTCCAGCGCTTCTGTGAACAGGATCGCCAGGGAATAGGCTTCTTCGCCGCTGGAACAGCCCGCCGCCCACGCCCGCAACGAGCCTCCCGGCGGCCGATCGGTCAGCAGCGCCGGGATCACCTGCTCCTGCACTTGCTCCCAAGCCGCCGGGTCGCGGAAAAAGCGGGTCACTCCGATCAGCAGCTCCTGAAACAGCAGATCAATTTCCTGGGAATTCTCCTGCAAGTAGCGAACATAGTGCGCCAGCTTACTCAGGCGGTGGAGGCCCATCCGCTGCTCGATCCGGCGGTACAGCGTGCTGCTTTTATACTGGGAAAAATCGTGGCCGTTGTGGGTCCGCAGCAGGATCACGATC
The DNA here is from genome assembly GCF_000531125.1 of Candidatus Contendobacter odensis Run_B_J11. Classification (GTDB taxonomy): domain Bacteria; phylum Pseudomonadota; class Gammaproteobacteria; order Competibacterales; family Competibacteraceae; genus Contendibacter; species Contendibacter odensensis. The sequence continues at coordinate 2,353 of NZ_CBTK010000269.1, forward strand.
TGTTCCAGGCCACTCTGGTTCCGGTCGTCCAGGATCGGATCGGCAGGCGTGATGAGCGATGTGTGTCCGAGGCAGGTGACCAACCGGTCGTACAGCACATCGGCGGGGGCGACGATGTCGACCAGCCCGGCGGCAATGGCGCTGCGCGGCATCGCGTCGAACTTGGCCGAGGTGGTCTCCTGCACCAGCGCCAATCCCGCCCGTTCCTTAATCGCCTGCAGGCCCAGCGTCCCGTCGCTGCCCATCCCCGACAGGATGACGCCCACGCTCCGTTCCTGCTGATCTTCGGCCAGAGTGCGTAAAAAGAAGTCTATCGGCAGGCGCAAGCCACGCGGCGAGGCCGGCTCTAACAGGTGCAGGGTTCGATGCAGGATCGACAGGTCGGCATTGGGCGGAATCACATAAACGTGGTTCGGTTCGACCTTCACCTCGTCCCGCGCCTGCCTAACCACCAGCCTGGTGATCCGCTGCAACAGTTCGGGCATCACGCCCTTGTGGGTGGGATCGAGGTGCTGGACGATGACAAACGCCATGCCGAGTCCCCAGGAATAGGACTCAAAAACAGCTCCAGCGCCTCCAACCCGCCGGCAGAGGCGCCAATACCTACGATGGGGAAAGCGTCGGGCGGGGGTGGTGACTGCGGTTCCGGCGGCGGATGGCCGTTGGTGGTGCTCATCAGCTTGACTCCGTTGTGATAGCCGTAGTCTTCATCGGGAATCAAGCCGTTGCAACTGCTAAAAAACTCAGTGCAGATCCAGATCAGCCAGATGCAGATCAAAATTCTGGATCGCCTCGGCAATACTGCGGATTTCTTCGGGCGTCGGAGTTTCCTGCTGACCTTGGCCGGATCGAGTCAGCACCCGTCGCGCCAGTTGCTTGAGTTCCCGCAGACCGTGGTCGTCCTCGACCGCTTCCACCACCGCGCCGCATTGCACCAGTTGATCGAAAAAGTCGCGGCCCTCCTGCTGCGCCCGCACCAATGCCCCGATCCCCGCCAGCCAAATCTGGCTGGCTAACAGCAGCGTGTCTTCCACCGTGCGTGTTTCGCGCAGGCAGTATTGCAATTGTTGGTACGCCATGTTCGTTACTCCTGTCTGCCATGTTCCAGCACGATAGCGGCAACCGTTAGAATAAACACACTAAGGGGATGGAAAAGGCAGTTACGAAGCTTACGGCAGCCATTCAGGGTCAAGGATTTGAGTCGTGGTCCACGGGCAGGCTTCGGGAAAACTGGATAACCCGGTCGGTTCGGCGGCTTGGGCGGTGGCCTCGTCCCACACCTCCTCCCACCACGCCGGATCAGCCCATTCCGCTTTGAGGCTGGGGGTCCGTTCCAGTCGGCGGGCGATACCACGCCGTTGATTGCGGATCGTGATTTGCCCACTGGCCCCCCGCCGTTCGGGCTGAAACTGCCACTTGAGCAGGTGCGCCAACAACACCGCTACCCGGTTGACCAACTCGCGCTGTTCGCTTTTGCCCACGTCTTCAATCTCTTCGGCGATATGCTCCACATCGATCTCAGCCCACCGACCCGCTCGCAAAAAAGCGACTTGCTCATTCGCCCAAGCGACCACATCTTGCTGATAAGGCGTCGTCATCTCGTCCTCCTCTCGTTCTTCCTCACCCTTAAAATGAGCGTCGGGCGCGACCAGGAACGACCGAACTCAATGCAAACAGGGCGGTAGCGGCCACCACCACCGAAGGGCCAGCGGGCGTATCCCAGCGCAGCGACGCCCACAACCCCAATCCGACCGCCGCACCGCCCAACAGGCTGGCCAGTGCCGCCATGCTTTCCGGTGAATGGGCGAAACGGCGCGCCGTCGCTGCGGGGATGATCAACAGCGACGTGATCAGCAGGATGCCGACCACCTTCATCGCCACTGCAATCACTATGGCGATCAGCAGCATGAAAGCCAGCCGCACCGGGAACACCGCCACCCCCTCCACTTGCGCCAGTTCCTCATGGACGGTGATCGCCAGCAGCGGTCGCCACAGCCCGATCAGCGCCGCCAGTGCCAGCGCGCCGCCGCCCCAAATCCAATACAGATCAGCCGTATTGATCGCCAGAATATCGCCGAACAGATAGCTCACCAGATCCACCCGCACCGTTTCCATGAACGCCAGCGTCACCAGTCCCAGCGACAGCGTGGCGTGAGCGAGAATCCCCAGCAGGGTATCGGTCGCCAGCCGGCGCTGCCGTTGCAGCAGCACCAGCGCCAGCGCCACCCCCAGGCAGGTCGCCACCACCCCCAGTTGCGGGTTGGTATGCAGCACTGTGCCGAGGACGACGCCCAACAACCCGGAATGGGCCAGGGTATCGCCGAAATAGGCCATCCGCCGCCAGACAATGAACGCACCCAGCGGCCCCGTCGCCAGCGCGACGCCGAAACCGCCCAGCAACGCCCGTTGCAGAAACTCATCCATGGGCGCCGCGCTCCGCTGCTTCCACCACTGCGCCGTGCAAATCATGGCGGTGGTTATGGTGATGATGATAAATCGCCAACCGCTGGGCGCCATCGCGGCCAAACAGCTCCAGGTAGGCCGGATCGCGGGCGACATGATCGGGATGCCCGGAACAGCAGACATGCCGGTTCAGGCACAGCACTTGATCGGTGGTCGCCATCACCAGATGCAGTTCGTGCGACACCATCAAAATTCCGCAGCCCCGCCGCTGGCGCAGACCGCTGATCAGATCGTACAACTCATATTGACCATTCAAATCCACGCCCTGAATCGGCTCATCCAGCACCAGCAAATCGGGTTCGCGCAGCAGCGCCCGCGCCAGCAGCACCCGCTGCATCTCGCCACCGGAAATAGCCTGCACTGGTGAATCAAGCACTTGCGGTGCGCCCACTTCCTCCAGCGCCGTTCGGACTCGCGCCCGCGTCGCCGGGGTGCCAAGGGTGATGAAGCGTTGCACACTCAGCGGCAAGGTATCGCTTACCGTCAACCGTTGCGGCATGTAACCGACCCGGATGCCGGGTTTGAGCCAGACCCGGCCATGATCGGCCCGCATCAGGCCGAGGACGATGCGCACCAAAGTAGATTTACCGGCACCGTTCGGGCCAATCAGCGCGACGATTTCGCCGGGACTAACCCGGAGATTCACCTGTTGCAGGATCGGGTTGCCTCGAATAGTGAGGTTGACGTTCTCCACCGTCAGCAGCGGTTCAACCGACATCGGACAAGGTTCCACGCTGGCAGTCCGGGCAACGGCCTAGCACTTCGACCATTTGCGTCAACACCTCAAAGCGGCGGGCAGCGGCTTCGGCGCCCAGCAAATTCTCAACGGCTGGACTGTTCATCTCATTGACCTGGCCGCAATCCCGGCAGATCAGAAACTGACCGCCGTGGCGGCTATCCGGCTGACAGCAACCGGCGTACACATTCAGCGAAGCCAACCGGTGAATCAAACCCTGTTCCAGCAGGAAATCCAGCGCCCGGTAGACGGTGGGCGGCGCACCCTGCCGGCCATCGTCGCGCAGTACATCCAGAATCGCGTAAGCCCCCATCGGCTTAGAGTGACTCCAGATAATTTCCAGCACCCGCCGCCGCAGATCGGTCAAGCGAACACCGCGTTCCTGACACAGCGTTTCCGCCTGCGCCAGCGCTTGACCTGTATCGGAGGGCGAGGAATCAATAGAAATGGGGGATGGAGTCATAGGGATTCAAATTGACCAGAAGAGGTAATGTTATCTTATAGCAAATATGCCACAATCCGCCGTGAAAGCCCCGTTACAATATAACTTTAGGAGCCACCGATGCAGTTTAATCCGATACCTCAATTTCTGCCCAAACTGCTGGGCGGGATGCTGCTGCTGGGCGGATCGCTGGCTGCGTTCGCGATGGAACCCAAGGTTGTGGCCAGCATCAAGCCGGTGCATTCGCTGGCGGCGGGCGTCATGCAAGGAGTGGGTGAACCGCGCCTGTTAGTTTCGGGGGGCGCTTCGCCGCATGAATACAGCCTCAAACCTTCGGATACCCGCGCCCTTAGTGAAGCTCAGCTTGTGTTCTGGATCGGGCCGGATTTGGAGAGTTTCCTGGTCAAGCCGCTGAATAACGTCAAGGATAGAGTCCGTGCCGTGGCGTTGCTGGATGCGCCGGGGATGATGATTCTGCCGCTGCGCAAGGGCGGCGCTTGGGAACCGCACCAGCACGGTCACGCAGAACCGGATCACGATCAGAAGAAAGAATCGCCTGCGGAGCATGACCATGAACATGCGGCGGATCACGATACCCACATCTGGCTGGATCCGGTTAACGCCATCGCGATGGTTCGCCAGATTGTTGCCCAGCTTGGCGAGGCGGATGCGGCCCATAAAGCCGATTACGAGCGCAACGGCGCGGCGCTGATCGAGCGGCTGAACCGGTTGAACCAGCAACTCATTACGGAATTGGCTCCGGTCAAGAGTCAGCCTTACCTCGTATTTCACGACGCCTACCAATACTTCGAGCGGCGTTATGACTTGAGTGCGGTCGGTTCGGTGGTACTCAGCCCGGAACAGCGGCCCGGCGCGAAACGGGTGGCGGACATTCAGGCCCGCATTCACGATCTCCATGCCCGTTGCGTATTCAGCGAGCCGCAATTTCAGCCGGCGCTGGTGGAAACCGTCATCGCCGGCAGCACCGCCCGGCGCGGGGTACTCGATCCACTGGGCGCGGAGTTGACCGCTGGTCCCGAGGCCTATTTCCAGTTAGTGCAAGGATTGTCGAGTTCGCTGCGCGCCTGCCTGAGCGGCGCTTGAATTCCGGTCAGGGCAATGCGTGGCTGCGCAGATGCTCCCGCAACTCGTCCGACACCGGCGCGATCAAGCCGGTTATCCGCACGGCTACGCCACTTTCTTTAACGGCACTTCGGCTTGCTCAAATAAAGTACCTCGATACCGACGACCCGGCCTTCGGCGTCGTAGTCCATGATGATTCCGGGTTGAATCTCCTTGGACTCCTCTACCTCGGCATCCGTCAATTCCAAATAAACCGCATCCGCTTGGGGATCGAATTCGAGCCTCATCGATCGCTCACCTCATCATCGAAATAGGCGGTCACCACCGTGACCGGATCAGCCGTTTCGTTGTAGATGACCGGAAGGATTTGGAACCCCTTCTCTGGGATCGGCCGCAACGTATGAGCCAGAGTCGGATCAACATCGTCGTTTTCTGTACGTGCCGGATGAGCTAAAGTGATCTCGATCCATTCAGTACCAATCTTCCGCTTCAAAATTCGCTTGCGAGCATGATCGCTCAGAATATGATCCACTACCGTCCCTCTGCGCAGTGACACGCGGGTGCATAACTGGATTTCTAAGTGAGGTCTGTTAAGATTAAATTGGCGCTTCGATCTTTCTACCCTGAGCGTAATGCCTGTTGCAGGATGGAAAAAAGATAATTTTTCAAACCCTTTAATCCGTTTTATTTAAGGATAAGGTTAAAACTTATGAACATCATCAAGAAATTACTTTCTGCTATTGAACCCAGCACCAGAGCTATTTCAGGTACTGACAGTTTAACTTCTCCATTAGAATCAAAGCATCGATCAGAGATTAAAAAGACGGGACAAACAGCCTATATAGATTATAGTTCCCTGCTTTCAGCCTCTATTAAAGATAAATCTGCTGTTTATATTAAACTCATTGAGGAGCGTGATGTTTATCAGCAGTTGATTAATAAAGGGAAAGGAACCTGGAATACACCTAATTACGTCAATGATGAAACCTGGTCTTGCTGGATACACACTTTATCGGTATTAAATCGAATTTTGGGCAGTAAAGGGTAATCTCGTTATAGACCCAAATCTGAAGACCTCTCCTATCGATCAATCGCTCCCATCTCCATCTTCTTCGTAGATGACCAGATAGCCCTCATTCAACAAATCCAGCAGCAATTGCCGGGCGTCGGCCGGTTTCAGCGCCTCGCGCAATAACGCCAGAGTCAACCGCCGATGCCGACACAGCAGCGGGGCCATAAAGGCTACTTTCGGCCCCAGCGCGAATTCCTGCCCGTCCACGAACAGCAGCCTCTCGCCATCCAGCCCGGCGATATAATAAAAGCGTGAACCGGGATTGCGCTCCAGCGTCCCGCCGCCGCGCAGATGTTCCCGCAACTCATCCTCAGCATAGGGATCGGATTCCGGTTCAGCCCGAAATCCTGGCCGGGTTTCACTGAGAAAGCGCCCGAACCAGACTGCAATCGTCTCATCATCCAAAGCAATGGCATGACGCAGCAGCGTTCGCACCTGATCCAGCGCAGCAGCGCTGATTTCGCCGGGATTCTCCTGCACCATCAAATCAGGATCGGCGTAGCGCGCCTCGGGATCGACGTCTTCCAGCAGGAATTCCAGAAACCTGCTGAGCAGTTCCCGATGACGGGGCGCGTGAAAATCCACCGCGTAACTCAAACTGGCTTCCAGCGCGACTCCACGGTAAACAACGCCCGCCGGCAGATACAACCCATCACCCGGTTCCAATATCCACTCCTGCTGCGGCGTCAATTCGCTCCCGGCCAAAACCGTAGCGGATTCCGCCTGCTGTATCCCGATCTGCCAACGCTGCCGCCCCTGGCCTTGCAACAAAAACACGTCATCCTCGTTCACCTGCGGCCCCACTGTTCCCTGCGGCATGGCATAACGGGCGGTCAGGCCATCACCGCGCCAATCGGGGATAAAGCGGAACGGCTCCAGCAACGCCGTTAGATTCGGCGCGTGTTTCTCGACATCCCGCACCCACAAGGTCCAATGGCTCTCCGGCAGACTCAGAAAATCATGATCGGTAAACGGCCCGTGGCGCACCGGATCAGCTTCCTCACCCTCCGGTTCCGGCACCAGCCACGCCTCTACCCCTTCGGTGCAGGCCAGTCCGGCCAGTTCTTCCGGCGTCAACGGATCGCAGAATTCCGGCCACGCGCCGCGCACCCACAGCGGCTTTTTCTGCCAGTATTCCGCCAGAAATTGCGCCGGACTCAATTCGCCCAAGATCCGCGAAGGCATGGCCGGCTCACACCTTGCGCGCTTGAGCAGCGGCATTGCCGGTATAGCTGGCCGGAGTCATTGCTAACAGCCGCTGCTTGGCTTCATCGGGAATCGCCAGATCGGCGATAAAGGCGCGCAAGGTCTCCCGGTTCACCCGCTGACCACGAGTCAAGGCTTTCAGTTGCTCGTAAGGCTGCTCGACGCCATAGCGACGCATCACGGTTTGAATCGGTTCGGCCAGCACTTCCCAATTAGCGTCCAAATCCGCGTCCAGCGCCGCCACGTTGACTTCTAGCTTACTGATGCCTTTCAGGCAGGATTGATAGGCGACCAGCGAATGCGCCAGTCCAACGCCGAGGGTGCGCAGCACGGTTGAATCGGTCAGATCGCGTTGCCAGCGCGACACCGGCAACTTGGCCGCCAAATGATCGAGCAGCGCATTGGCGACGCCCAGATTGCCTTCGGCGTTCTCGAAATCAATCGGGTTGACCTTGTGCGGCATGGTCGAGGAGCCGATCTCGCCCGCGACGGTTTTCTGCCGAAAATAGCCAATGGCGATATAGCTCCACAGGTCACGGCAGAAATCCAGCACGATGGTATTGGCGCGCATCACGGCGTGAAAGAACTCCGCCATGTACTCATGCGGCTCAATCTGGGTGGTGTAGGGATTCCAGTCCAATCCTAAATCTTCAGTGACGAAACCACGGGCGAAACCCTCCCAGTCCACTTCCGGGTAAGCCGCCAGATGGGCGTTGTAGTTGCCCACCGCGCCGTTGATCTTGCCCAGCAGGGGCACGGCGATCAGTTGCGCCCGCTGTCGTTGCAGCCGGTAAGCGACATTCGCCATTTCCTTACCCAGCGTGGTTGGTGAGGCGGGCTGGCCGTGGGTGCGGGCCAGCATCGGCTGATCGGCGTGTTGATGCGCCAGCCGAGTCATGGCGTCGATCAGCGCGTCCAGTTGCGGCAATAAAACGTGGGTGCGCGCTTCGCGCAGCATCAGCGCATACGCCAGATTATTGATGTCCTCGGAGGTGCAGGCGAAATGGATGAATTCGCTGACCGCCTCCAGTTCGACGTTGCCGGCGATCTTCTCCTTGAGCCAATATTCCACCGCCTTTACATCATGATTAGTGATGCGCTCGATGTCCTTGATCCGCTGGGCATCGCTGAGGCTGAAATTTTTAACCCAATCGCTTAAAACGTGGGTCGCCTGTTCGCTAAGCAGCGGGATTTCGAGAATGCCGGGATAGCGGGACAAGGACTGCAACCAGCGGACTTCGACTTGAACCCGATGGCGAATCAGGCCGTATTCGCTGAAAATCGGGCGCAAATCAGCAGTCTTGTCAGCGTAGCGGCCATCAATGGGAGCAATGGCGGTAAGAGCGGTAAGTTCCATGGGGAGTCCGGGAAGGCAAAATAAAGCAATAGGTAAGCAAAATGGCTATCACGTCGCATTCGCAATTTGCGCGGCGGTAGGGCTATCGATCACAATCGGCCAAAATCCAGCCGCTTTGGCCTCCAACAGGGTGATTTCACCAATACCCTGCCCCGTATAGCTGATATTGACATTCCAGCCCTGAGACACTTCACGAGTGATCGGTTCATCGTTAAACTTGATGAACAGAATATCATCCTCTTCGTAATAAATAATCCGCATAATTTATTCCTCCAACCGCCAATTAATCATTCAGAGATTGCAGTTGAAGCGCCGACAGATCAATGATTTCGTCAACGGTTACGCCCTTTTATCCATCGCCCGAAACAGCACCGCACCCAGAATAATCGCTCCACCCAGCAAAGCCATCGATCCCGGCGTTTCCCCCAGCAGCAAAAACACCCACAGCGGATTAAGCACCGGTTCCATCATTGGAATCAGAATCCCTTCCACCGCACGGACATGACGCAAGGCCAGCGCATACATGACATAGGGCAGGCCCAGTTGCACTATGCCCAATAACAGCAATCCGCCCCAACTCATCGCGTCCGGCATCGACTGGAACATGAACGGCAATCCGATTAAACCCGCCAGCAGATTACCCAGCACCAGCGCCGAAATCGCCGATTCCTCGCGGTGGCGGCGCAGAAACAGCGTCAGCCAGGCAAAGCAGAATCCACTGAGCAGCGCCACCCCATTACCCAGATAACCGCTGAGGCTCAGCGCATCGCCGAAGAACAGCAGCATCCCGACCATAATCGCCGCCAGACTCAACCAGTCGTTGCGTTGCGCCCGTTCGCCCAGAAACCACGGGCTGAACAGCGCGACATAAACCGGCGCGGTGTATTGCAGCAAAATGGCATTAGCAGCGGTCGTCAACTTATTGGCGACCACAAAAAGAATCACGGTGCCGGCATAAGCGACCGCCACCCCGATCTGCTCGAATGACCCAGTGAATTTCAGTTCCTTGCGGAAGATCAGCGCAATCACCGACCCACCGATCAGGCTGCGCATCCCGGCAATCGCCACCGGATGCCAGTTCACGCCTTTAATCAGCAGCCCGCCCAGGCTCCACAAAATCGCCGTCGCTAGCAGCATCAGCACCGCACGACGATGAGCGGGATCGGCTGCGATCACCGCATGACCGGCGCTCACCCGCCGCCGCCCAGATAAGCGTTGCGGACTTCGGGATTGATCAGCAAGGCATCGGCGCGATCTTCCAGCACGATTCGACCTACTTCCATCACATAACCGCGATGGGCCAGCTTCAAAGCGGCGCGGGCGTTCTGCTCGACTAAAACGATAGTGACGCCGGCTTCATTGATTTCCCACAGGATCTGAAAAATGGCTTTAACCAGCAATGGAGCTAAGCCGAGACTGGGTTCGTCCAGCAGCAGAATGCGCGGATTCGCCATCAACGCCCGGCCAATCGCCAGCATTTGCTGTTCGCCGCCGCTCAGGGTGCCCGCCAATTGTTCGCGGCGCTGCGCCAGCACCGGGAACAGCTCGTGAATCCATTGCAGAGTCTTGGCGACCTTGGCCTGATCGGTGCGGGTAAAAGCGCCCAGATTAAGATTTTCCCGCACCGTCAGGGTGCCGAAGATGCGACGACCTTCCGGCGCCTGGGCGATACCCATTTCCACCCGTTGATGCGCCGGTATTTGGTGAATCGGGCGGGATTCAAAGCGGATTTCGCCCTGCGCGGGTCGCAGCAAACCACTGATGGCGTGCAAAGCTGTGGTCTTGCCAGCGCCGTTCGCGCCAAGAATAGTCACGATTTCACCTTGGCGAACACTCAGGTTAATGCCATGCAGCGCCTCGACATTGCCATAGCCCACGTGCAGATTTTCGACTTCGAGCAGCATGTCAGCAGCGTCCTGATCGAGTGGAATTCAGCCCCATAAGCCCGCCAGCGCGAAGGCTATCGCATCAAACGGCACGACGCGCACCTCCTCGTCATTCTGATAAATGTGTTCCAACAACCAACGCCCCTCGCACAGTGCGAAGACTTCCAGAGTGCGCAGCGCGGGATCGATCAGCCAGAGAAACGGTACGCCCTGCGCAGCATAGATCGGCATTTTGTCGGCCCGATCCACTCGCGCTGTACCCAGCGACAATACTTCGCAAATCCAGTCGGGCGGCACGGTGAAATAAGCCGTTTCCGGCAATTCCGGCAAGCGTTCCCGCCGCCAGCCCGCCAAATCCGGCACCAGGATATGCGGGCCGAGATGCAGTTCGGGTTCATCCAGAATCCACCAGCCGCCGGGGCCACCCCGCCCTTTCTGAAACGGACTCACTAATTCATCGCCCATTGATGAACTGGCCAGCGCATGTTTAGGCGCAGGCCGAGGTTGAGTAATCAATTGACCATGAATAATTTGGCCGATGAGGTTTTCCGGCAGATCAAATAAATCTTCGTAGGTAGCGAACTTGTGCGCGGTTGCGGTCATGGCGAAAATTTCTCCAAAGGATTGGCGTCACTCATCATCCCCTGCCCCCAAATACGCCTCAATCACTCTCGGATCGCGGCGCACCTGATCCGGCGATCCCTCGGCAATCTTGCCGCCATATTCCAATACCACCAGCTTCTCACAAGCGCGCATCACCAGCCGCATATCGTGCTCAATCAGTAACAGGGTGATCCCGCGCGCCTTGATTCGACCGATCAAGCCAATCAGCGCCTCGGTTTCCTGCTCGTTCATCCCGCCCGCCGGCTCATCCAGGATTAATAAACGGGGTTGAGTCGCCAGCGCCCGGGCGATTTCCAGCCGGCGCTGATCGCCATAAGCCAGATTCTTCGCGACGGTTAGCGCCTGTTCACTCAGGCCAACAAATTCCAACTCCCGCAGAGCGCGGGCAATCGCATCCGCTTCCTCGCGCTGTTGCGCCGGCAACCGCAACATGGCGGATAAAATTCCGCCGCGCATCCGATAATGGCAACCCGCCAGCACGTTTTCCAACGCGCTCAACTGCTGAAACAGCCGAATGTTCTGAAAAGTACGGGCAATACCGAGAGTGATAATGCGATGGGTGCGCAATCCAACCAATTCGCATTCGGCAAACGTGATTTGTCCACGATCAGGCTGATAGTTGCCGGTGATTAAATTGAATACCGTGGTCTTTCCCGCGCCATTCGGCCCGATCAGACCGACTACTGCGCCCTCGTCCACATTGAAGGAAACATTGTTAACCGCCGTCAGACCGCCGAAGGTTTTGGTGAGTTGTTGCAGGCTGAGCAAGGTCATGGATGGGATACTGCGTCAGGAGTTGTCAGGAGCGAGACCTGCTTTGGCCGCACCGCCTGCCACTGATAGCGCACCGGCTTGCTGAGCTTGATCGCCTGTCCTTCCGCCATGGCGCGTTTCAACCAAGCGTGCAATTGCGGCTTGCTAATTTCGAGACGGGTTAGAAGTTCTTGATCGGTGACCGGGGTCTTCGCAGTCAAGGCTTGCAACCGACGCAGAAACAATTGATAAAAGCTCAGGCTATCCAGCGTAGTATCCGCCACGGGATAGAGCGTTGCAGGCGATATCAACACGGCTGGCGCCGGTTCGGCGATCAAGTCCAGCGCCGACTCAACCCCAAGCCTTGCATCCCGAGTACTAGCCGTCGCACTTTCCCGAATCAACAAAGTTGCCAAATCACCGGGATCTTCCGGCAACTCGCGCCCTCCCCGCCGGATCAATTCGACATTGCCGGACGCGGGATTGGGATGCGGCTTGACCCACAGCGGCGTCCAGCCGTGCTTGAGATTTTCCACCGCGCCGTTCCAGGTGCCACCCCGCTCCCGGTCCACCGCAATAACGATGGCGGCATCGGCCAGGCAGTAGATGTATTTATTGCGGGCCATGGCGTTACCCACCTCGAAACCCGCTTCCGGGTTGAAGGGTGACAGCAACGCCAGATTGCCGCTGATCAGTCCTGGGCGGAATTTAGCCGAGGTGGCGGCGCGCAATAGACTGTCGGCGAGAACCCCGACCACCGTGCCTTCCTGCGCCAGCGCGCCCAGCATCGCCGTTTCATCCACACCCCGCGCTCCGCCGGAAATAACCGATAAGCCCTGTGCCGCCACTGCTGCGCCAAAACGGGAGGTTAGCGCCAGATCGTCCTGACTGGCGTGGCGCGAACCGATCACCGCAATCCCGCCCCGATCCAGCAATCGGCGGTTGCCACACCCAAACAGCACCGGCGGCGCTTCGGCCTGAAGCTGTCTTTTCAACCGTCCGGGATAGTCGGCATCGGCCCGAATCAGTATCCACAGGCCGGCGCGTTGCCACTTTTCCACCGCCAGTCCCAAGGCTCCAGCGCGATTCAGCAGCGCTTGAATGCGTTCCAGGGTTACGGTGCGATCCAGCCAGCCGTCAAGCAACGGAGCGGGATCGTCACGTAGCAACCTTTCCGGAGTGATCTCGCGTTCCTTCAACCAGCGAGCAAAGCGCCCCCATTCGGTCGGCGACAAGGGGCGCGGTTCCCCTTGGGCGGGCCGGGCAAGATAGGCGGTTAACAATAAGACCGCCTGGGCTTGAGCGTGCAAATCCATGTCAATAATCCCCACCGCCAGCGGTGGTCGCCAGCGCCACCGGCCATACGGGCCCACTCCCCGCCTGTCGCAACAGGGCCGCCACGACCGTCAGGGTCCAGGTCGAATCCACCATGTCATCCACCAGCAACACCGGCCCGGTCGGGAGAGCAGTACCCACCGCAAACGCGCCATCGAGGTTGCGGCATTGGTGGTAACGATTCTGCTGAGATTTCTGGGGCTGATTGTTCTGTACCTTGATAACGGCAGATACGAACGGCAACTGTAGTCGGGCGGCCAAGCGGCAGGCGAAATCCGGAACCAGGTTGGGATGCAGGCGGGATGGGACGCAGGTTACCCAAACCGGCGCGGGTTGGGGGCACCAGCGTTGCTGAATCATCTCGGCCAAGGCTTCCACCAACTCATCGCAGAAATAGCCGGCCCTCTTGTCCTCGGCCACCCTCCGCCCCCAGCCCGCATCACCCCAGTACGACAGTACCCGCCCAGTCTCGGCACGCAAACAGGCCGCCAGATTGCCGCGAAATGGGTAAACGGTAAACGCGCCGTTCGCGACTTGCTTTTTGCATTCCAGCGCTAATTCGGAGCGCCGCAGGTATCGCGCCGCTTGCACCACCCGCATTGGCGAGGCGCTTTCCCCGACCACTGGTTGCCTCAGACACCGGGCGCACTGACCGCACGGTTGCGGGTTCTCATCATCCAGCGCCGTGGCGAGAAATCGCATCAAGCAATCCGGGCTGTCGATATACGCCTGGACTTCGCGCCACTCCTGCTCGCGCTGCAAGGTCAGACGCCGGATGCGCTCGTGATCCAGGCGATAGGCCACCGGGGTGCGCCGCCAGCGGGAACCGTCCTTGATCACCGGCGCGGGATTTTCAACGCTCAGAAATTTCAAAACGTGCTCGATCTGCTTGCTTCGTCTGAGATTGACTACTGCTTCCAACTCGATAACCGTCAGGCCATCAGATTGATCCAGCGCATGCAGAATTGCGTTAACCTGAATTTCATCGGGAAAGGCGCTCTCGCGGAAAAAATCGTGAATTTCGGCGTCTTCCCGTCCTGCCAGCAAAATCCCCACTGCATAGGCAATGGCGCGACCAGCGCGACCGACCTGCTGGTAGTAGGCAATGATGGAACCGGGCGCCTGATAGTGAACGACGAAACCCAAATCCGGCTTGTCATAGCCCATGCCCAGCGCCGTGGTCGCCACCAGCGCCTTAATCTGGTTGGTCAGCAACAAGGTTTCCAGATGTTGCCGGTAGGCGTTGGCGTCGGCGAAGCCCTCGGCCACGCTATCGCTGTGATAGGCCAGGGCTGAAATACCGTTCTGGTTCAGCCAGTCGGCCACCTGTTCGGCATCGCGGCGAGTCAGGGTATATACAATGCCGGTACCAGGCAATTCCGGCAGATGTTCCGCCAGCCAGGCCAATCGCGCCGCCTGATCGGGCAACCGCAAGGTTTGCAAGGCCAGGGTTTCGCGCATCAGCGAGCCGCGCTGGATATTGATATCGCCTAACTGCTGGCTAATATCGGTCAACACCCGGTTATTGGCGGTCGCGGTGGTTCCCAGCACCGGCATGTTGGGCGGCATCCGCCGCAATATATTGACCAAGCGGCGATAATCCGGGCGAAAATCATGGCCCCAGTCGGAAATGCAATGGGCCTCGTCCACCACCAGCAGGCCGAGCCGCTGAGTAATCGGCAACAGCACAGTACGCACGAATTCATCATTCGCCAGCCGCTCGGGGGAAATCAATACCGCGTCAGCTTCATCGTTCAGAATGGCGCGAGTGAGCCGCGACCAGTCGCTGCGGTTGGCGGAATTAATAGTCAGCGCCCGAATGCCGAGTCGCTCGGCGGCTTCGATCTGATTGCGCATCAAGGCCAGTAATGGCGAGACGATCAGCGTCGGCCCCGACCCCCGGTCCCGCAACAGGCGCGCAGCGATGAAATACACCATGCTCTTGCCCCAACCGGTACGCTGCACCACCAGCAATTTCTCTCGACGGTTGACCAAAGCGTCAATGGCTTCCCACTGGCCGGGGTGAAAATCAGCGAGTGGTTGCGCGAGCGCCTGGCATAACTGTTGACGAGCAAGTTGGCGCTGGTTTTGGGATTGCGAATCAGTCATTGCTACCGCTCCGTGAATAAACCATTATCCAAAGCGCCGTCCCCTTGCCGGCAGCAATCCCTGTGGCCGGACCACCATCATCACCATCATCACCAAGCCGAACACCAGCATTCGCGCACTGGAAAACTCCCGGAACAGTTCCGGCAGCCCGATGACCAAGAACGCGGCCAGCAACACTCCGGGAATGCTGCCCGCGCCGCCGAGAATGACGATCATGAACAGCATCACCGATTCCCAGAAGCTGAACGACTCCGGCGAAATGATGGTCATCTTGGCGGCGAACAGACAGCCCGCCATGCCGGCCCAGAATGCGCCCAGGCCAAAGGCCGCCAATTTGTAGTACGCGGTATTGATGCCGCTGCCCTCTGCCGCCACCGCGTCCTCACGCAAATAATTCAGCGCCCGCCCGAATCGCGACTGCTTGAGCCGCAGCAACAGAAAAATGGTCAGCGCGACGAAGCCCCAAATCAGATAAAAAAACTGTTGCGGCTGGCGAATAATGAAACCAAAAAAATTCGGGCGGCTGATGCCAAAAATGCCGTTAGCGCCGCCGGTGATTCCGAACACATCATTGACCAAGGCAATGCGGACGATTTCACCAACGCCAATGGTCACGATCAGCAGATAATCACCGCGTAAATGCACCACAGGCCGCGCTACCGCCAACGCAAACAATCCAGCGACCAGACCGCTCAACGGCAGCGTCCACAGGATCGGAATCTGATAGCGAGTGTTAAGAATCGCAGCGGTGTAAGCGCCCATCGCGTAGAACGCGGCATGGCCCATATTGAACAATCCCGCCTCGCCCAGAATCAGGTTGAGGCCGAGCGCCAGCAGCGCATACAAACCCACGCTATTGAGCACGTCTACCCAGTAGGCGTTGAGCAGTAGCGGCGCAACCAGCAGCAATGCGGCGCACAGACCCGCAATCCATCCGTCAATACGGTTCATATTTTATCCGCCACCCGCTCACCGAGCAGGCCGGTGGGTCGGACGATCAGAATCAGAATCAGCACAAAAAACGCAATCGCATCCTTCCAGGCGATGGAGAGGTAGGCCGCGCCCATGGCTTCAATCACCCCCAGTAATAAGCCGCCGACCATTGCGCCAGGAATGTTGCCGATACCGCCAAGAATCGCGGCGGTAAACGCTTTCATGCCGTAGACCCAGCCCATGGTGAAATTGATCTGGCCGTAGTACAGTCCGACCATTAATCCCGCCACCCCGCCCAGCGCCGGCCCCAGCAGAAACACCAGCAGGATCACCCGATTGACATCAATCCCCATCAGTCGCGCGGCGCCCTGATCAATCGCCGCCGCCCTAATCGCAGCGCCGATCCGGGTTTTTTGAATAAACAGGTACAGCGCAATCATCATCAACACTGAAGCCAGCACGATCAGCACCCGCATCAGTGGGATATAGAAACCGAACAGATCCAGCGTGGTATGAGGCAATACATCATCGGGATACACCTGAAAGCGCGCACCATAAATCAGCATCAGGGTATTTTGCAGAAAGATCGAAGCGCCCAGCGCCGACACTACGGCGGACAGTCGCGGCGATTCGCGCAAGGGTCGGTAAGCAGCTCGTTCCAGAATCGCGCCCAGCACCGCCACCAGACCCATCACCATCAGCACCAGTACCAACACGCCCAGCGCAAATCCCAGCCGGTCGGTCAGCGCCAGCGAAGTCAGCAGGGTCAAACCGAGATAAGCGCCGTAAGTAAACAGATCGCCGTGGGCGAAATTGATCAGCTTGAGTACGCCGTAAACCATGGTGTAGCCCAAGGCGATCAGCGCATAAATACCGCCGACGGCCAGGCCATTGGTGAGTTGCTGGAGGAATTCTTCCACGAGATTGTCGAACTTCAGGCTGAAGGAAAAGGAACACCGAGTTGCCTGCAAAGACTCGCTACTGTGAAATCCACCATCTCACGATGACGAGGAATGGAAGCGCGGCGGTTATTGGCTGGATTCTCCCGGATGGAATGCTCGCCACCTTCCCGTAATAGCCGGCAGCCATACTGACTCAAATGGCGCAATACATCACGCCGTTTCACGCGGCTGTAATTTCCGGGATCATATGCACATGAGAGGCTGCGGTTAGCAGCAGGTGAATCGGTTCTTCCAAATCGGCTTCAGGGTGAGTGCAAGCCGGTTCAGGGCGCGGTAACGATTCACCTTGCAACAGGCAGGTTTCCGCCATATCCACCAGCGCGCTCGCCAATAACCGGCGCGCTTCCGGGAGATCCTTAGCGCAAGTCATTACACCAGGAAAATCCAGCACCTCGGCATGAACTCCAGCATCGAGAAACTTGTACATCGCTTGGTACGTCAGCATGGTCGTCCGCGCAGTTAAGGCGGTTCCCCCTAACCCACCGGAGAACCGCCGACATTGACTATTTCTGCAACACGAATTTCCCCTCGGCATCCACTTGGTAGACCCGATAGACATCCCCTTCACGGTCGCCCTTGGCATCAAACGAGATCGGGCCGCTCAGACCGGAGAAATTCTTGAGGTCTTTATGCAGATATGCAGCGATTTTGCCGCCCTCGGTGGATTTAGCGCCGGCAATACCCGCTGCCGCCACCCGGAAGCCATCACCGGCCAGCACTGCCCAAATCGAGGCCGGCGCTTCGCCGTATTTTTTCTGGTAATCCGCCAGAAACGCCTTGGCTTCCGGCGTATCCAAATCCTGCGGCACCGGCGGGCTGAGGAAATAGAAGCCCTCAGCCGCTTCCTTACCCGCGATCTTGACCAAATCAGGGTTATTGGTCGCATCGCCGCCGATGAACGGAACCTTCCAGTTCATTTCCTTCTTCTGCCGCAGCAACAGGCCCGCTTCAGGGTAATAGCCGGTGAACAGCACCACCTCGGGCTTGGCGCCTTTCAACTTGGTCAGAATGGCGTTGTAATCACGCTCACCGGGGGTCAGCGCGTCAAAGAACACCACCTCCGCGCCTTTTTTTTTCAGCAGATCATTCGCCTCCTGAGCCAAACCCTTGGCGTAAGAAGTACTGTCGTGCAGGATGGCGACTTTCTTGAAGCTCAGTTTCTCGATAGTCTGCGCCGCCATCCGACCCTGCTCATCATCGCGGGGAGCGGTGCGGAAGAAGAGCTTGAAACCCTTCTCGGTCAGGCGGATCGCGGTAGAGCCGTTGGCGATCTGCGGAATCCTGGCTTCATCGTAAATCGCCTGACTGGCTTCGGTCACTGAGGAGCCATAGGTGCCGACCACCGCCGCGACGCCTTGGGTCGTCAACCGTTGCGCCGCTAATGAAGCGGTGCGTGGATCACCGCCGTCATCTTCGGTGACGACCTCGATTTTCTGGCCCAGAACGCCACCCTTGGCGTTCTGCTGCTCGGCCAGTAGTTCGACGATCTTTTTCATCCCCTGCCCTTCACTGGCCCAGGAACCGGTCAGTGGCGCCATCAGGCCAATCTTGACGGTATCCGCCGCCTGCGCCACACCGCCGCCCAGCGCCAGACCTACCGCGATCACCATCAATAATTTTTTGTTCATCCCATCCTCTCCTGGTGGCTAAAACCGGCAGTCGTAAAAGGATCGTTCGCAAAGAAAGCCGGTCTGATTGGTAAACTCATGGCAATGAACAATAGCAGCGAACTTCAAAAAGCGTCAAACCTGCCGCATCTTTGGCAACGGCACGCGAACCTCGGCGGGCGGCAAATTCGTCATCACCAGCGGCAACGCATCCTCATCGCCCTCTTCCACTTCATCGCAACCACTACCAGGCAGCCATTCCGGCGCGACTCCGCTATTACGCGCACCCAAGCGGGCGAAATCAAACAATGCGGTATCAGCCAGATGCGACGGCGCTACGTTCTGAAGCGCGGCGAAAATGCTTTCTACCCGTCCCGGAAACTGCTTCTCCCACTGCCGTAACATCCCCTTGATCGCCTGGCGTTGCAGGTTCGACTGCGAGCCGCACAGATTGCAGGGAATGATCGGGAATTGCCGGGCAGCAGCGTAAGTGGTCAGGTCATGTTCCTTGCAATACGCCAGAGGTCGAATCACCACATGCTGGCCGTCGTCGCTGAGCAGTTTCGGCGGCATCGCCTTGAGTTTGCCGCCATAGAACAGATTCAGGAACAGCGTTTCGAGAATATCGTCACGGTGATGCCCCAAAGCGATCTTGGTCATGCCCTGCTCGGCGGCGAAGGCGTAGAGAACCCCGCGCCGCAGCCGCGAACACAGCCCACAGGTGGTTTTACCTTCGGGAATGACCCGCTTGACCACGCTATAGGTATCCTGCTCGATAATATGGAACGGGACGCCGATGCTCCGTAAATAATCCGGCAGCACCTGTTCGGGAAAGCCGGGCTGCTTCTGATCCAGATTGACCGCCACCAGTTCGAACGCCACCGGCGCCCGCGCCTGCAAATTGCGCAGGATATCGAGTAAAGCGAAGGAGTCCTTGCCGCCGGACAGGCAAACCATCACCCGGTCGCCGTCCTCGATCATATTGAACTCCTGAATGGCGCGGCCCACATTCCGCCGCACCCGCTTCTGGAGCTTATTGAAATTGATCTGCTGTTTGCGGATTGCCGCTGTCATCGTCATCCCCTTGAAAACCCCTCGCGTGGCGAGAGACTTTACCCGAAACGTGCCGGATTGCGTCAAGGGTGCGGCTTGCCGGACGCCGGACAGGGGGCTAGACTCCCCAGCGATGACCACGGTTTTATACCGTGTGTCGGGTTCCTGCCCGGTCTCTGCTGGCCGTACCCGTACCGTGCAGGCTTGTGTCTATCCGTCCGAGAACCCGGCCATGGAGATGACTGAAATCGAAAATTACAAGCGTCAGCTCGGTGAACTGCGGATCGAGCATCGTGATCTGGATCAAGTGATTGTCCGCCTGTCTGAAGACCCTTTGGTGGATGAGCTTCAGCTCAAGCGCTTGAAAAAGCGCAAGCTCATGCTCAAAGACATGATCGCTCATCTGGAAAACAAGCTCATTCCCGATCTCAACGCCTGAACTAGCCCAAAAAGCGGGGCCACTCGGCCTTACAGCGCGTGGTGGCCCCGCCCCCCATTTTCAAACTTCACTGCACTGGTTTTTTAGAGGGGAGTGCCGTACTTCTCGAGATAGCGCATTCCCGCTTGCCCGATCCAGTCTTCGCGGCGAATGCGCCCGCTGGAATGAATCACCTCCGATTCGATGTGTTCAATAGCGGTATCGGTCAATGCCGCGATCTGCCGGTAGCTGCAAATACCAGCGCCATTCAGCTTACCCTCCAATACCGGGCCAATCCCGTTGATCAGCTTTAGATCATCTTTCCCGTCCTCCGGCACAGCCGCCGCTTCGGCAGCGCACCGTTCGTCAGCCAGAGTCCTGAGTAGCCCATTCATCTCTTCCAATCGCTTAGCGATGCCCTGTACATCATCGCGAGTGGGCACACCCAGCCGCTTCAAAGCCCGCGCCACCCGCTCCTCAAACAACTGCTCCAAATTGTCCAAGGTATCGGTCGCCTTAACTTTAGCCTCCTCGACCCTGCCACGAACCTCGTCCACTCGTTCTTTCACCTCGCCCACTGCCTCCTCGGCCAGCTTCAGGGTCTGATCGCGCAGTTTCCCGCCCTCTTTAACCAGCGAATCCACCACTTTACCGGCTTCTTCCTGCGCTTTATCCACCGCAGTTTTAAGCTGATTCACCATGGATTCGGGTGCCTGCTCTTTAGTATTGTTGCTCACGTCGCACTCCTTTCGGCTGTCGCCGGGGTTCCCGTTAATGATTGTATCTACTTTAGCTGCCAAAATTAGTGCAAACACCCCAACCTCTCGCGCCCCTTGCTGATTTCAGTGCGTCGTCATCACAGTTGGCCCGGTTGCTCTTTATCCGGTAACGCGGCGCACCCGTCCATCAAACCGCCGCTGTGATAAAGTAATAAGCAATCAATAAATAGTATTTCCGATCCGCCGACCCGCCACTGCTGGCAGGGCCGACTCCTATCCAGAACCCTACCGATTCGTCCCATGATCCTGAGCCGCTTCCTCAAGCCCAAGTGGCAACACGCCGACCCCGCAACCCGCCAGCAAGCCGTACAAGGATTGGAGCATACCGACCCGACGCTGCACGAACTCGCCCGGCTGGATCCCGATCCCTCGGTCCGCCGCACCGCGCTGGAACGCCTTGGCGATCTCGACCTGCTGCAACGCCTCGCCCGTGAGGACACCGACGTCAGCGTTCAAGCCGCCGCCGCAGCGCGTTACCGCGCTCTTCTGGCCGGCCAGACCGGCAACGGTTCGGCGTTGGCCGAACGGTTGGAGCGGTTGCAGCATAACCTCGATGCCGATTTGGTGGACTACCTGCTGCGCCATGCGGTTGAGCCGGAACTACGGCTGGCCGCCTTGGCGCGGGTTGACGCCGAACCTACCCTGGCCGAGATCGCCCAACGCGATGCTCACCCGGAAGTACGGCTGGCGGCGCTGGAGCGGGTTTACGATCCGGAACTGCTGGACCAGATCGCCCGCCAGAGTCGCAATCGCGACAAACGTCTGTACCGGCGGGCACGAGAGCGACTGGATGCCCTGAACGCCGAACAGGCGAGTACCGCCCACCGCGAACGGCTGTGCGCTGAAATGGAGCATCTGCACTGGGACGGCGAAAGCGGGATCAACGCGGCCCGGTTTCCCAAACTGGAGCAGGAATGGCGCGATCAGGAGACCGCAGCGTCACCCGAACTGCGCGAACGCTACATCCAGGCGCGTACCGGTTTTTTGGCTAATCGTCAAGCCAGCGCCGGGCGTCGGAGCCAACGGCTGGAACTGGTCGCCTCGCTGGAAGTCTTGCTGGAGCGGCTACACCATGAAACCGAACCCAGCGCCGAACTTAACGCGGCGATCCAGTACGCCACCCGTGAAGCGCCGGCAGCCTGGGCGCAATTTGGCCCCGCCCAGGATGCCGAGATTCGGCGACTGGAAGAACGGTTTCAGCAACAGGTACAAGATATTCACGAGCGGGAACGCATGCTGCAACGCAGTCATGCCCGTGCCGAACGGCTGCGCGAGTTGTTGCAACAGGCAGAAACCTTGCTCCAGCAACCGAGCGAAGTTCACGAGGCCGAACTCAAGCAACTGCGGCAACGCTGGGAGGGTCTGGAGCGTCCTGAATCTGAGCCGCTGGCCCGCCAATTCCAGAGCAGTTTCGACGGCCTGCTGGACAAGTTGCGCGGCCGTCTGCAACGACAGGTTCAGCAGCGGGATCAGGAATGGCAGGAGCTTCAGGATTGCGTCCGCCAGCTTGAGGCCGCTGCCGAGGAAGGTGAATTACAGCACGCCACCGAGTTTCAAGAGCAGGCCCGCCACCGGCTCAAGCACAACATCGGCCTGAGCCGGGCGCAAATGGCGGCGATTGAGGAGCGCCTGCAAGCCTGTGCCGGTCGCCTCGGCGAACTGCGCGACTGGCGACGGTGGGGCGCTCATCAGGCTCGCGAACAGCTTTGCGCCACCGCTGAAACCCTGATCGGCCTGGAAGCTGAGCCGACCGAAATTGCCCAACGCATTCAGCAGGCCCGTGATGCGTGGAAGGATTTGGACCACCACGAAGGCGCCGCGCCCAAGGCGCTGTGGAAGCGCTTTAACCACGCTTGCGAACGGGCTTACGCTCCCTGTCAAGCCTTTTTTGAGGCGCAAAACCGTGAGCGCCGGCAGAACCTTGAAAAGAAACAAGCGATCTGTGATCAGTTGGAACAGTTCGAAACCGCTACTGACTGGGAACGGGTGGACTGGCGCGAGGCCGACCGCTTGCGCCGCCGGGCGCAGGAGCAATGGTATAAGAGCGGACCGGTCAACCGCACCGACCGCAAGACTCTGGACCGCCGCTTCCAGCAGGTTCTGCAACGGCTCGAGGAACGGCTGAGTATCGAACGCGACCACGAACTGCAACGACGCCAGCAACTCATCCAGCGAGTTCAGGCGCTAGTGGATAGCCCCGACCTCCGCACTGCCATCGAAACCGCCAAGAAAGCGCAGGCGGAATGGCATCCCGCCGTGCAGGCTTCGCCCCGGCAGGAACAGGTGTTATGGAAAGAATTTCGCGCCGCTTGCGATGCAGTGTTTGCTCGCCGTCACGCTGAGCAGCAGGCCGTTGATGCCGAGCGGCAAGGTCACCTCCAACGCAAGCGGGAGCTATGCGCGGAAATTGAGACCTTGGCTGCAACCTCCGATCCTGAACAACGGGATCAGGCTCGCGCCCGATTGCAAATCGCCCAGCAGGAGTGGGAAGCGACTGGACCGGTACCCAAAGCAGAGCAGCGCAGTCTCGACCAACGCTTTGAGGCGGCCCTCTACCAGTTCGACCAGCAGGAACACACCCTGCGCCGAACTCGAGTCCGGGATACCTTTGAGAATCTGCACCGGCGCGCCCGGTTATGCGCCGGGTTGGAAGCGTTGCTCGCCACAGTACCCGCCGCCGAAATTGCCACACTGATCGCGGAGATACGGGAAATCTGGTCAGCGTTGCCGGCATTACCTGCGGCGCAACTGGAACCAATCCAGCAGCGCTTCGACACTGTTGTTCAGGCCCTGAGCGATGCCGATAACGCCGATTCCATGCGAGAATTGCGTATTCGCCTGGAGCAGAATCTGGAACGCAAGCGTATCCATTGTGTCTCGATGGAAATCATTACCGGGATGGAATCGCCGCCGGATTGTGCCCAGTTGCGGATGGAGTATCAGGTCGCCCGTCTATCCGCATCATTGACCGGCGCTGCCGCTAAGACGGATACGATCCCTGATCCCCGTGCCTTGCGCGAACAGTGGTGTCTCATCGGGGCGCTGCCCGCTGCAGACGAGGCGGCACTGGACACCCGCTTCCTGCGCACTCTGGATGCCTGGTGGCAACGGGAGGAGGACTGATCCCGCTCAGTGAGGCGCCGCCCGTTGTGATGAAACCCGGCGATCTGGCCCTGGTCCTGCTGGCCAATGCCGCCTGGTCGCTAAACTTCCTGGCGGGCAAGGCGGGCGTTGAACATTTTCCCCCACTGCTGTTTACAGCGCTGCGCTTCGCGATTCTGCTGTTCGTGCTGCTACCCTGGCTACGTTGGCTGCCAGGAAAAATGCGGCAGGTGCTGGAAATCAGCTTCCTGCTGGGAGTCTTGCACTTCGGTATGATCTTCGTCGGGCTTAAAGCCAGCGGTGATATTGCCTCCGTTGCCATCGCCAGTCAGTTGTATGTACCCTTCTCAGCGCTTCTGGCGGTGATTTGGCTGGGTGAGCGACTGGATCACCGACGGGGCGCGGGGATTGCCGCTGCCTTCGCCGGAGTGCTGGTGATCGGTTTTGATCCGACTGTGCTTGCCCATCTCGACGCCTTGGCGTGGATTGCCAGCGCCGCGCTGGTCATGGCGGTCGCCACTATTCTGATGCGCCGTTTAGTCGGCGTGAGCGTGTTTGCGTTGCAGGCATGGATCGGTGCGGTGGCCACTCCTTGTCTGCTGATCCTGTCGCTGCTGCTGGAACAGGGACAAATGGCGGCGCTGCACTCGGCGAGCTGGCTGAATTTCGCTACACCCTTCTACTCAGCTATCGGAGCTTCGCTGGTCGGTCATGGCATCGTCTACCATCTGCTGACCCGTTATCCGGTCAGCCTGATCACCCCACTGCTGCTGCTGGCTCCGGTGCTGGCGGTGATTTTCGGCGTACTGCTGTGGGGCGATGTCCTAACCTGGAAATTGATCCTGGGGGGCGTCATGACCCTGGTGGGCATTGCTGTCATCACCGTGCCGCCGCCCCGCGCGGTGCCGGGATAGTAAATCGGTACACCTCTGCATTCTGGATTCAGAATTCCCGGCGAACCAGTTGCTCGATTAGCGGTTGCAGAATGATTTCCATGGCCAGCCCCATCTTGCCCCCCGGCACCACGATGGTGTTGCGTCGCGACATAAAGGAGTCGTGAATCATGCTGGTCAGGTAGTGAAAGTCCGGCTGAATCTTCTTGGAATTCTTGAACCGGATCACCACGAAACTTTCGTCCAGGGTCGGAATGTCGCGAGCAGCAAATGGATTGGAAGTATCCACTGTGGGCACCCGCTGAAAATTGATGTCGGTCAGCGAGAATTGCGGCGCAATGTAATGGGTGTAGTCGTACATCCGCCGCAGAATAGCGTCAGTGACTGCTTCGGCGCTGTAACCACGCTCAGCGGTGTCACGGTGAATCTTCTGAATCCATTCCAGATTAACAATCGGCACGACCCCGATGAGCAAATCCACATAACGGGCAACATTAACTTGGTCAGTGACTACCCCGCCATGCAGCCCTTCGTAGAAGAGGAGATCGGTATCGGGTGGCACCGGCTCCCAAGGGGTGAAGGTGCCGGGCTTCCGGCCGTAGCGTTCCGCTTCTTCATGGTCGTGCAAATAGCTGCGCCGCAGACCCGCGCCGCGTTCGCCATATTCCATAAATAGTGCCTCCAGCCGGTCGAACAGATTGCCTTCAGGGCCGAAGTGGCTGAGATTGCGCCCCCCCTGCTGGGCGCGTTCGACCTGCTGCTGCATTTCCAACCGATCATAGCGGTGGAAGCTGTCACCCTCAACGATGGCGGCCTCGAAGCCGTCCCGCCGAAAAATATGTTCCATCGCCACCCGAACCGTTGAGGTCCCGGCACCGGATGATCCGGTAATGGCAATGATGGGATGCTGTTTCGACATAAACGCCCCGTACCCTGAAACTAAAACAGCGCTATTGTAGCATGACTTATGTTGCAGTGCGGCAAAAGCGGTTCAGGGATGGGTGCGACTCCCATCCACCTGATCGCTACCCAAGTCTTTCCGGGCGCGCAAGGCTAATACGGTCAAGAAGGCGGTCATCCCGAAACCGATGACAATCGCGGTCAGCACCAGCGCCTGTGGCACGGGATCGCTGTAATCCCAGCGCCCCGGCTCCAGAATCGGTGGCCGGTGCATCGCCAGTCGGCCCATGGCCAGCAGAAAGAGATTAACGGCATAGGACAGCAGCGCCAGCCCCAGCACGACGGTGAAACTGCGCGCCCGCAGCAGCAGATAGACCCCACAGGCCGTCAACAGCCCAATGACGCCAACAATCAGCAGTTCCATGCTCCCTCCGCCGTTTCAGATTGACCCAATTCCAGCAGGATCAGCATGACCACACCAACCACAATCAGGTAGACGCCGAGATCAAAAATCATGGCGCTGGCGATTTCAAACTCGCCTGTCAACGGAAAATGGAGATGGGCGAAGGTTGAAGTCAGGAAGGGGTGATCAAACGCTGTACTCATCAGGCCAGTCAGCGCGATCAGCAATAAACCCACCGCAATCAACCGCTGGTGATCGAAGCCCAACTTCTCAGCCGTCCAACGAAAATCACCGGCCAGATATTGAGTTACCAGACCCAGCGCCGTCACCAGCCCGGCAACAAAACCGCCGCCGGGCAAATTGTGCCCGCGCAAAAAAACGTAGGCTGCCAGGAGCAGGGTCACGGCCAATATCGGGCGAACACCCATTCGCAGCAGTAGCGGATGACGATCCGCATCCCTTGCCGCTACCGGTGGCGCGGTCGGCGTCGGCAAACCGCCCGCCAGCAGCGCCACGATGCCCAAAGCGGCAATGGCAAGCACGGTGGTCTCCCCCAATGTATCGAAGCCTCGGAAATCCACCAGGATCACGTTAACTACATTGGCGCCGCCGCCACCCGGCAAGCTGGTCGCCAGCAGATAATCCACCAGCGCGGTATGCGGCGCTCGGGTCAATACGCCCCAGGCTAAAATCGCTACGCCCAAGCCCACCATGATTGCCAAACCTGCGTCGCGGAGACGGCGGCTCAACGCCGATTCCACCATGGCTTCCGCCGGCAAAAACCGCAGCGCCAGCAATAGCAATATCGTTGTCACCACCTCTACGGTCAGTTGGGTCAAGGCCAGATCCGGTGCAGAGAAACGCACGAATGCCAGCACGACGACCAGCCCCACCACGCCCAGCACGATCAGCGCGGTCAATCGCTGGCGTTGCCAAAACACGGTCAGCAGCGCTGCTACCGCCAGCAACAATGCCAAGAGCAGGCTCAGGCCATCCAGCGGCTGCAACGGTACTTCACCGGTCAACTTCCCACCACTCGCCAGACCCCACCCACCAGCCAGTACGGCAGTGCCCAACAGCCAGGCTAGATAACATTGTAGTGAACCGTTTTCCAGCCAGCCGGTGATCTGGCGGGTAGCACTGATCACCGCCCGCTGACTGCGCCCAAACAGTATCTTGCCGACCGGCAGCGGATAGCGGTCGCGCAGACGGAATAGCCATTGCCGCTGCCCATACATGCAAGCACCGCCGGCTAAGGCTAAAGCGCTCATCAACAAGGGCAGGTTGAACCCGTGCCAGATAGCCAGGCTGTAAGGCGGCAACGGTCCCCCAACCACACTGACGGCAGCAACCGCCAGCATCGGCCCGACCGTGTACGCGGGCACAATGCCCACCAGCAAACAGACCACCACCAGAATTTCCACTGGCACTCGCAGGTAGCGCGGCGGTTCATGCGGTATACGCGGTAAATTAATCGGTTCGCCGTTAAAAAAGACGTCATGGATGAATCGAGCTGAGTACGCCACCGAAAACACCCCCGCCACCGTCGCCAACACCGGTAGCAACACACCGGCCCCGCCCAGCGCCGCTGAGTGGATGGTCTGGGCAAAGAACATTTCCTTGCTCAGAAAACCGTTCAGCAACGGCACCCCAGCCATTGCCGCCGCCGCAAGGATCGCCAGCACTGCGGTCTGCGGCATGAATTTGAATAATCCGTTCAACTGGCGCATATCCCGACAACCGGTTTCGTGATCGATGATCCCCGCCGCCATGAACAGCGATGCCTTGAAAATAGCGTGGTTGATGATGTGAAACACCCCGGCCACTGCCGTAAGCGGCGTTCCCAAGCCGAACAGCAGGGTAATCAGCCCGAGGTGGCTAATCGTCGAGTACGCCAGCAGGCCCTTGATGTCGTGCTGAAACAGGGCGGCATAAGCGGCGAACAGCAGGGTCAGCAAGCCAACGCCTCCCACCAGAAAAAACCACGGATCGGTATCGGCCAGCACCGGAAACAGTCGGGCCAGCAGAAACACGCCCGCCTTGACCATGGTGGCCGAATGCAGGTAGGCGCTGACCGGGGTGGGCGCGGCCATGGCCTGCGGCAGCCAGAAATGCAGGGGAAATTGCGCTGATTTGGTGAATACACCCAGCAGGATCAGCAGCAGGGTAGCGAGATAGCCGGGATGCTGCTTGACCGTCTCGCCCGCTGCCAGCACTGCCGACAATTCAAAGCTGCCGACGATATGGCCCAACAGCAGGAATCCACCCAGCAACGCCAGCCCGCCGCCGGCAGTGACGGTCAATGCCAGCCGTGCGCCGCGCCGGGCATCAGCGCGTGGATGCCAGTACCCGATCAGCAGAAAGGAACCAAGACTGGTCAATTCCCAGAACATCAGCAGGAGCAGCAGATTGTCGGCCAGCACGATGCCAAGCATTGCCCCCATGAACAGCAGCAGCAACGAGTAGAAGCGCCCCAGATTATCGTGTTCGGATAAATAGTAGCGGGCATAAAGGATGACCAGCAGCCCGATCCCGGTGATCAATAACCCGAATAGCAGCGCCAGACCGTCCAAGCGAAAGCTCAGGTTCAGCCCCAGTTCCGGCAGCCATTCCCAGCCGGCTCGCTGAACACCGCCGCTGAAAACGGCGGGTGACAGGAATAACAGCGCCGCCAGCGCCAGCGCTGTTACCAGCGCGGTAGTCCACGCGCCGGCGTTACGACCATCGTAGCGCTCAGCCAAAGGCGGCAGCATGGCTGCTAACAACACGATCAGAGGAATAAAAGGCAACATGGTGTGGGTTATCGAGAAGCAAAAGGCGGTTGTTCAGGAGGGAAACCAATTGTGCCCCTGGCGAAGCGTACCCACTGATGAGCGCGAGTGCTCATTAAGCGGAACTAAGCCAAACCGATGGTGAGGCGCTTGCCTAGCGCCGCTGCCGCCCGTTCCAGTTGTTTCAATGTAGGATTGCTCCCGGCGTGTTCCAGCCGTTGCGCGGACGGCCAGGACGTTTGCAGGGCGCGAGCCATATCCGCCAGTGTTTTGCCTTGAGCTTCGCGCGCCTGGCGCATGAGCAGCGCGGCCTGGGCGCTGGCTTGGGGGTACGCCAACGGGTGGCCTTCGTCAGCCGAAGGCGGCGGGATTGCCCGTCCATCTGCGAGGCGCTGTTCGATCACCAGTGACAGCACTTCAACCGCATTGAACGCCGCTTCTTCCAGGGTTGCGCCTTCGGTAAAGGCTTCTGCAAAATCAAGAAATTGGACCAGATAGCCATCGCCTTCCTGCGAATCAACAGTGTAGGGGTAAGCTGCATTCATGTGAGTTTGACTCCGGTTTGTGTCTCGATTTTCTTAAGCAGCCCGATACCCAGATCCTGGGAGCCGTGGACGGGAACCGGAATGGTAATGCTATCTTTTTTCAGCATGTGGTGACTGCCATTGACGCGAGTTTGCGTCCAGCCGTGGCGCTCCAGGATTTTGATGACTATGTGCCGTTCATGCTGTTAAATATATACTATATAAGATATATTAAGGTGTAAAATTTCTTGGCACTGCCCCAAAAAATCGCTGCCAGCCGGGGGGCCCGGCACCCTCAGTGGGTCAAACCGCCCACGCCTCTGTTTTCGAGCCTTGACTGCGGAAACAGAGGCGCGGCTGCCCACGTCGGGATCAAGCGACCTTAGCGAATGCTTCGATCACCTCTGGCGGAGCCTGAATCAGCTCAATCAACACGCCTTCACCGCATAGCGGGGTTGCGTCGTTGCCCTTGGGATGCAGGAAGCAAACATCGTAACCCGCCGCGCCCTTACGGATACCGCCCGGCGTGAAACGCATGCCCTTGGCGGTCAGCCATTCCACCGCTGCCGCTAGATCACTGATCCACAGCCCAATGTGGTTAAGCTGTGGCTCGTGAACCTTGGGCGCTTTGGTGGGATCAATGGGCTGCATCAAGTCCACTTCGACCTTGAACGGGCCGGAGCCGATGGCAGCGATATCCTCATCCACATTCTCGCGCTCACTGCGGAAGTTGCCGGTCAGGGTCAGGCCCAGCGTGTCAATCCACAGCTTGCTGAGTTTGGTTTTGTCCAGTCCGCCAATCGCAATCTGCTGGATGCCCAGCACTTTAAAAGGTCTATCGGACACAGGTATCTCCTCATGAGTGGGGGTTGCGGGGTTGGAAAAAGTAACAGACCTTTTTAGTAT
Organism: Candidatus Contendobacter odensis Run_B_J11; assembly: GCF_000531125.1. Classification (GTDB taxonomy): domain Bacteria; phylum Pseudomonadota; class Gammaproteobacteria; order Competibacterales; family Competibacteraceae; genus Contendibacter; species Contendibacter odensensis. The sequence continues at coordinate 32,670 of NZ_CBTK010000269.1, forward strand.
GTCATTCCACTTCACGATTGCAACCATAGCCTCACTACGGTCAGTTCACAGTCAGCCCGATCCCTGACCGTGATTTGAGCCATTCTTCAGTTATACTTTTTTGGTATTGCCCGCTCATCGCATCTTGGTTCCACTTGGAGGATACGCATGTCAGACCAGCAACTAGCGGACGCGGCCACCCCGACGTTCAGCGAATTTCCACCGACCCCCTACGAGGAATGGCGCAAGGTCGTCGACAAGTTCCTCAAGGGCGCACCGTTTGAAAAACGGCTGATCACCAAGACGTATGAGGAAATCGACCTCCAGCCGATGTATCGACGGGAAGATGTCGCGGGACTCCCACATCTCGACAGCCTACCCGGTTTCGCCCCCTATCTGCGTGGGACCAGCCCGCTCGGTTATGTCACTCAGAGTTGGGATGTCGCTCAGGAATTGCCTTGCGCTACGCCAGCGGAATTCAACGCCGCCTTGCGCGCCGATATGAGCCGGGGCCAGAACGCGGTCAATCTGGTGCTGGATCACCCCACTCTGTCCGGCGTAGACGCCGATCAGGCCCATGCGGGTGAAGTCGGTAAAGGCGGTCTGTCCATTTCCAGCGTGACCGATCTGGCGCAGGCGCTGGACGGCATTGATCTGGAAACCACCCCGATTTACATCCAGGCCAGCGCCAGCGCCCTGACCTTCACTGCGTTGCTGGCGGCGCTGGTCAAGCAGCAGGGCAAGTCCCTCGCCAAGGTGCGCGGCGCTGTCGGCATGGACCCGCTCAGCCAACTGGCCCGCGACGGTCATTTGTCCCGCGATCTGGATGGCATTTACGGCGTGATGGCGCAACTGACCACTTGGGCCGCTGCCAACGCGCCACAGGTGCAGACCATTACCGTGCAGGGCCACCCGTATCACAATGGCGGCGCCAGCACCACGCAGGAACTGGCTTTTGCGCTGGCGACGGCGGTTGAATACATCCGCGCCATGCAAAACCGTGGGCTGAGCATTGACGACATCGCGCCACGCATTCGTTTTTCGCTGTCGGTCGGCACCAACTTTTTCATGGAAATCGCTCGGCTGCGGGCAGCGCGGTTGTTATGGGCCAAAATTGTCAAAGCCTTTGGCGGTAGCGAACAGGCTCAGAAAATGAGTCTGCACGCCCGCACCTCGGCCTGGAACCAGACCGTCTATGATCCGCACGTCAACTTACTACGCGCCACCACCGAGGCGTTTTCCAGCGCGGTCGGCGGCTGCGACAGCCTGCACATCTCGCCGTTTGACGAGTTGCTCCGTACTCCCGACGAGTTCTCCCGCCGCATCGCCCGCAACACCCATACCGTGCTGCGCGAAGAAAGCCACATCACCCGCACCGTTGATCCGGCTGGCGGCTCCTGGTACGTCGAAAATCTTACCGATTCGGTCGGGCGCAAGGCGTGGGCGCTGTTCCAGGAGATCGAAAAGCAGGGCGGCATGGTCAAGGCGCTGGAAGCCGGTTGGCCGCAAAAACAGGTCGCTGACACCGCCACCAAACGCGCCGCGAACATCGCCAAGCGCAAGGATATTTTTATTGGCAGCAACATGTATCCAAACCTGAAGGAAACCCGGATCGAGCCGGAGGCGGTGGATTTTGCCGCCCGGCAGGCCGAACGGGCAGCCGCGTTGAGTCAGTATCGGGCCAGCGCCAACGCCGGTCAGAAACAGGCGGCGCTGGATACGCTTTCGCAAGGCGGTAATAAGGTTGAGGCCGCGATTCAGGCCGCGCTGGCGGGCGCGACCCTCGGCGAGATTGCCCACGCCGCCCGCGCTGATGCGAAAACCGGCCCGACGATTACCCCGATTTGCGCTCATCGTGGCGCTCAGGCGTTCGAGGCGCTGCGGGAAGCCGCCGAAGCCTACGTCGCTCGCGTCGGTCAACGCCCGCAAGTGTTTCTCGCCACCATGGGACCGCTGACCCAGCACAAAGGCCGCGCTGATTTCGCTACCGCGTTCCTGGCGGTGGGCGGCATCGAGACGATCTATCCGGCGGGTTTCACTACTCCAGATGAAGCGGCGGATGCAGCGCTGGCTTCTGGGGCCAAAGCGGTGGTGATTTGTTCCACCGACCCCACTTATCCCGAACTGGTCCCGCCGCTGGCGCAGAAACTCAAGCATGCCAATCCCGGTCTGATTGTGCTACTGGCTGGCTATCCCGCCGATCACGTCGAAGCGTTCAAAGCGGCGGGCGTAGATGATTTCATTCATCTGAACGCCAATTGCCAGAGCCTATTGTCAACCTTGCAGAAGAAGATGGGAGTCGCCTGATGAGTAACTCACCCGATTTCACCACGATGGATTATGGGGTGGAGTTTCCCAAGCCGAGCTTTGCCGAATGGCAGGCAGCGGTGGAGAAAGCCACCGGCAAGACGCTGGATCAACTGGTCTCCGCGACGATGGAGCAAATTGATGTTAAGCCGCTGTACACCCCGGACGACACCAAGGATTTGCAGCATTTGGGTTATGTCGCTGGCGTCGCGCCGTTTCTGCGCGGCCCTTATCCGGCGATGTATGTGACTCAGCCGTGGACGGTGCGGCAATACGCTGGTTTTTCTACTGCTGAAGAGAGTAATGCGTTCTATCGCCGCAATCTGGCCGCCGGGCAGAAAGGCTTGTCCATTGCCTTTGATTTGGCCACCCATCGCGGTTATGACTCCGATCATCAGCGTGTAGTCGGCGATGTCGGCAAAGCGGGCGTGGCGATTGACTCGATTCTGGATATGCGGATTCTGTTTGATCGCATTCCGCTGGATCAGATGTCGGTGTCGATGACCATGAACGGCGCGGTATTGCCGGTATTGGCCTTCTACATTGTTTCTGCTGAAGAACAGGGCGTTCCGCACGATAAGCTCACCGGCACCATTCAGAACGACATTCTGAAAGAGTACATGGTGCGCAACACCTATATTTATCCGCCCGATCCGTCCATTCGGATTATTGGCGACATCTTCTCCTACACCTCTAAGGAAATGCCGAAGTTCAACAGCATTTCCATCTCTGGCTATCACATGCAGGAAGCCGGCGCGACCGCTGATTTGGAACTCGGCTATACCCTGGCCGATGGGCTGGAATATATCCGTACCGGGATTAGAGCCGGGATGGACATTGACACCTTTGCGCCCCGGCTGTCGTTCTTCTGGGCGATTGGGATGAACTACTTCATGGAAGTCGCCAAGATGCGCGCCGGGCGATTGCTGTGGGCCAAGATCATCAAGCAGTTCAACCCGAAGAATGAGAAATCAATGGCGTTGCGCACGCATAGCCAGACTTCGGGCTGGAGCCTGACCGAGCAGGACCCGTTCAACAATGTCGCCCGCACCTGCATCGAAGCCTTGGCGGCGGCGCTGGGCCATACCCAGTCGTTGCACACCAACGCGCTGGATGAAGCGATTGCGCTGCCGACTGATTTTTCGGCCCGCATCGCCCGCAACACCCAGCTTTATCTGCAAGATGAAACCGCGATCTGCAAGGTGCTGGACCCGTGGGGCGGTTCGTATTACGTCGAAGCCCTGACCAATGAGTTGATCAAGCGGGCTTGGGGCCACATTCAGGAAGTGGAAAGCCTGGGCGGCATGGCGAAAGCGATTGAAACCGGCCTGCCCAAGATGCGGATTGAGGAAGCGTCGGCCCGGCGTCAGGCCCACATTGACTCCGGCAAGGAAACCATCGTCGGCGTCAACAAGTACCGGATGGCTAAGGAAGACAAGCTGGACATCCTCAGCATTGACAATACCGCCGTGCGCGAATCGCAGGTGCAACGCTTGCAGAAGCTGCGCGCCGACCGCGAGGAAAGCAAGGTCAAAGCCGCATTGAGCGCGATTACCGAAGCCGCTCAAAATGGTTCCGGCAATCTGCTGGAAAAAGCGGTGGAAGCGGCTCGCGTCCGGGCGTCGCTGGGTGAAATCTCCGACGCGATGGAGAAGGTGTTTGGTCGCCACAAGGCGGTCATTCGCGCCATTTCCGGGGTGTACAGCAGCGAGTTCGGCGAGGGCGACGAAATCGTCAAGGTGCGGGAGATGGCCGACGAGTTCGAGCAGCGCGAAGGCCGCCGCCCGCGTATTCTGGTCGCCAAGCTCGGTCAGGACGGCCATGACCGGGGTGCTAAAGTCATCGCGACAGCGTTCGCCGATCTTGGCTTCGACGTGGACATCGGCGCGCTGTTCCAGACCCCGGAAGAAGTCGCCCGTCAGGCGGTGGAAAACGACGTGCATGTGGTCGGGATGAGTTCGCTGGCCGCCGGGCATAAAACCCTGTTGCCGCAACTGATCGCGGAACTGAAGAAGCTGGACCGCGAGGACATCATGGTGGTCATCGGCGGCGTCATTCCCGCCCAGGACTACGAGTACCTCAAGGCCAATGGCGCAGCGGCGATCTTTGGCCCCGGCACGGTGATTCCGGTCGCCGCGCAGAAGGTGATCGCGGAGTTGAACGAGCGGCTGGCGGCGTGATGCGGTAAGAAACGGTAGGGTGGGCAATGTCCACCCTATTGATGCTTTTCAATTGGACTGAGAGTGCGTGACCCGTGCAACTTGATGATGTTATCGAAGCCATTCTCAATAATCGAGTCCGCATTACTGATCATGCTGACGAGGAAGCGCAAGCTGACTCCCTTGGATTCTCAGAGATTTACTTTAGTGTATTACATGGCGAAATTATTGAAGACAATCCAAACGACAAGCCTTTCCCAAGTTGTTTGATATATGGCGAAACATTCTCCGGCGAATCCGTCCATAGCGTTTGGGCCTATAATCCGGCTAATCGCTGGGCCGTTTTGATAACAGTTTACCGTCCTGATCCGCAGCGTTGAACTGATGGACGCCAAAGGAAGTCAAAATCATGATGCCTTTTACTCAGTGTCCTGTTTGCAGTGGCGAACTGGCCGAGAAGCAGGTCGAAAAATTATTACGAGGTGGTTGTCATACAGCCATGATCTGTGTTCCAGCCGAAGTTTGTTTGCATTGTGGGGAACGCTTGTATTCTCAGGATATCGTCAGGCGTTTTGAGCAAATCCGCACCAAACTGCAACGACAAGAGGTCTCAGAGTTTCAGCCTTTAGGTCAGTCGTTCCGAGTGGCTGAGAGTGGACTGACATATGATCATGCTTGAAATGGGGATTCCGGTTGCTACGCAGCGGATTGGCGGTGTGATACGGTAAGAAACGGTAGTAACCTTTGGTGCTAGTTCATTTCCGTTGAACAAAATCAACAGCTTACGGTTCATAGTTGCCAGCACTAGGGAACTTACTCCTAGTAAAATCAATATGTTACTGAATAAAATTAGCACCAGTGGTTAGTAATAGCAGTGTGGGCAAATGCCCACCCTACCTAACTCTAAAACCACATATAGGTAGTAATGCCAAATTATCTACCATATAAGTGATTAGAAGCCTTCTAAGCGAAAGTCCTAATTTTTTATGGAGTAGATAATGAAAAGTTATACGGATGTGGGTTTCGTCAATGCCGTCAATGCATCAATATCTGCTATAGATAATGCGGAAATTGCATTTCGCATTTTGATAGAAGCTATAAAATCACGTATTGAGTTGGTTGAGTGGGAAGAGAGATTAATATTTTTTTACGCGAACGCTTTTAAAGCACTGCAATTAGGCTTCTTAGAAATGGTTCAAAAAGCCAGAAAGACTGAAAGAAACTTTAATAAGGCTTATAATGCCTACTTGTCAGTGTATGACGTATATATGAGGGCATTTGAATTAGTTGAAGATTGTAGGGATACAGAGATAGTGCAGTCTAATCATAAAGCAGCAATAAATCTAATGGGAGCTTTAGGATTATATCACTCCATACTGTTAGGGAATGATTCTTCAGTAATTGAGCATCAGATCACGACTAAAAGGCTAGGGTAACAGTTTTCGAATTGGGTAGTACGTAGTGCGAGTTAGCACAGCGTAACCTGCCGAAATTAGACGGCTCTACAATCGGCGGGTCATGGACTCGCATCCTAATCTGCCTTATGTCTGCGATTTTCTTCGTAGAGAGTAGGGATAGTAATTATGAGTGATGCTTATGAGTCCAACTGTATTTCGCGAGCGAGGTTATCGGTTTTATTTCTTTTCGCGGGAAGAGCCAAGAATACACGTTCATGTGTATCACTCAAACGGCGAAGCCAAATTCTGGTTGGAGCCTGCTATTGAACTCGCTCAAAATTATGGATTATCTGCTCAGGAATTGCACGAGATAGAAAGCTTAGTGCGGTTGCGCGAACAGGAGATCAAAAATGCTTGGCGCAGACATTTCTCAAGTTGAAATTTCAGGAGTTACTAAGCATGGCTTTTGGTTACTTCTCGATGAGCAAGAGGAGCTATTTGTTTCTTTTTCAGAGTTTCCATGGTTTCGTTCAGCATCCATCGAGCAATTATTTAGCGCCGAGCGGCCACAATCTCATCATCTCTATTGGCCTGATTTGGATATTGATTTGCATGTCGACTCTATCCGTTATCCTGATCGCTTTCCTTTGGTTGCACAGCATTAATTAAACATCGCATAGAAGATATGTAAGGAGTTTATGAAATGCATATTATCACTCGAAAACGACTTAATGAGCTCGCAGAAAAATATCCTGATACTAGATCGGCTCTTGCTTATTGGTATAGCAATCATTTACAGGTTGTGGAATTTTTCAACACACCCTTCTGAAAAATTTATA
>NZ_CBTK010000270.1 GCF_000531125.1 Candidatus Contendobacter odensis Run_B_J11
GGTCTGCGCTTCGCCATCCGCGAGGGCGGTCGTACCGTCGGCGCCGGCGTCGTCGCTAAAATTATTGAGTAAATTCATAGTTCAACCGTGGGTGGAACCTCATTACATGAATCCACCCTGCCCTTGTTACAGGCCAGTAGCTCAATTGGCAGAGCAGCGGTCTCCAAAACCGCAGGTTGGGGGTTCGATTCCCTCCTGGCCTGCCATCTTCCTGATGGCATGTCCTGATCGCGTCTACCCGTCCCGGTGGTGCGAACCCACGCCGGAGTGCGCAAAGCTAGAGTCCGCATGAATTCAACCAAACCCGAAATGCAAGCCACCGAGCGTGCCGACACTTATAAGCTGTTGGCTGCCGGTCTTATCATCCTGAGTGCATTAGTAGCTTTCTACGTCTTCGCGAACCATTCACTGTTGGTGCGTGTCTTGGGGTTGTTGGCAGCGACCGGTGTAGCCGTATGGATCGTGACAAAGACTGAGTTCGGCGCGGAAACTCTTGATTTCATGCAGGGTTCTCGTGCTGAATTACGCAAGGTAGTTTGGCCTACACGTGCCGAAACGACTCAGACTACCCTGATTGTGGTCGCTATGGTGGTGATTATGGGCCTGTTACTTTGGTTGCTGGACGTGCTGTTGTTCTGGCTGGTTCGCTTGATCACCACCGGCTAATTGGAGCTACGGCATGACGATGCGCTGGTATGTGGTACAGGCTTATTCCGGTTTCGAGCAGCAGGTTAAGCGGGCATTGCTAGAGCGGATCAACCGTGAGAACCTGACTGATCGCTTCGGTCAGGTTCTAGTGCCCACTGAGGAAGTGGTGGAGATGCGCGATGGGCAAAAGCGCAAGAGTGACCGTAAATTCTTCCCCGGCTACGTGTTGGTGCAGATGGCAATGGATAACGAAACCTGGCACCTGGTTCGCAATACTCCCAAGGTGCTGGGTTTCATCGGCGGTACCAGCGACAAACCGGCACCGATTTCGGAAAAGGAAGCCCAGACTATCCTGCAACGAGTTCAGGAAGGCGTTGACAAGCCCCGGCCTAAAGTACTCTACGAACCCGGCGAGATGGTGCGGGTCACTGAAGGTCCCTTCAATGACTTCGAGGGTGTGGTTGAGGAAGTCAACTACGAGAAAAGCCGGCTGCGGGTGGGTGTAATGATCTTCGGTCGCACCACTCCGGTGGAACTGGAATTCAGTCAGGTCGAAAAAGTATCCCGGTGACCGGTTCTGCGGGTTACTGTTCTACTATCCGATTATTTCGATAGATCATCCGGGGAGCCGCAAGGCGTTCGCACCCGACAGGAGTAACAATGGCAAAGAAAGTTACTGCATACGTCAAGTTGCAGGTCGCGGCCGCCAAGGCTAACCCCAGTCCTCCGGTGGGTCCTGCGCTAGGTCAGCACGGCGTCAACATCATGGAATTCTGCAAGACCTTCAACGCTCAGACCCAGCATCTGGAGCCCGGACTGCCAATTCCGGTGGTGATTACGGTCTACAGCGACCGCAGTTTCACCTTCATCATGAAAACTCCGCCTGCTTCGGTGCTACTGCGCAAGATGCTGGGTCTCGCCAAGGGTAGCGCTAATCCCAACACCAACAAGATCGGCACCGTGACTCTCGCCCAACTGGAAGATGTGGCTAAGGCCAAGATGCCCGATTTGACCGCCGCCAGTCTCGATGCTGCAGTGCGGACTATCGCAGGTAGCGCCCGATCCATGGGCCTTAACGTGGAGGGTGTTTGAGCCATGGCTAAACTCTCCAAGCGCATGCAGGCGATCAGCGTCAAGCTAACACCTGGCAAGTTCTATCCGGTCGAGGAAGCCCTTGGCCTGCTCAAGGAGTTATCCGGCGTCAAGTTTCGGGAAGCAGTGGATGTGGCGGTGAATCTGGGTGTCGACCCCCGTAAATCTGACCAGGTTGTACGTAGTGCCACAGTGCTGCCTCATGGCACCGGCAAGACCGTAAGGGTAGCGGTGTTTGCTCAAGGCGCCAATGCAGAGGCCGCCTTGGCTGCCGGCGCCGATGTGGTCGGGTTTGAGGATCTGGCTGAATCGGTCAAGGCCGGTAATCTTGATTTCGACGTGGTAATTGCCTCACCCGACGCGATGCGGGTGGTCGGTCAACTCGGCAAAATTCTCGGCCCGCGCGGTCTGATGCCGAACCCCAAGGTGGGCACCGTGACCCCGGATGTGGTCGGCGCGATCCGCAACGCCAAGGCCGGTCAGGTTCGCTACCGCACTGACAAGGCCGGCATTATCCACTGCACCATCGGCAAGGTGGACTTTGCCCCCGATCAGTTGCGGGAAAATTTACAGGCGTTATTGCATGACTTGCAAAAGATCAAGCCTGCCACATCCAAGGGTGTGTATGTCCGTAGGGTCACCGTGTCTACCACGATGGGGCCAGGTTTGGCTGTGGATCAGGCCACGCTGTCGTTCTGAACTCTGGCATCTCCGCTCGAACGTCGAGTAGGGGATGCTCAACCGACTTTGAGCCGACCGGAGTTTCCGGCCAGTGTCAAAGACCGCAGGTGTCGCAAGACTTAATCGCTCCCGGTCAACATCCGGGGTAGCCCGCGCAGACGGTAAGGCTCGTCCGAATAATTGGTGAAGCCGCCGTTTCCGTTCTCCACCCCGGTGGAGGAAAAATCACGAGGTAACTTAATGAGTCTCAATCTGGCGGAAAAACAGGCTGTAGTAGCCGAAGTCGCCAAGGTGGCTGCCCGTGCGCACTCCGCGATTGCCGCCGAATACCGTGGGCTGAGTGTGACTCAGATCACGAACCTGCGCGTAAAAGCGCGGGAAACCGGCGTCTATCTGCGCGTTGTCAAGAATACCTTGGCGCGGCGTGCGTTGCAGGGAACCGAGTTCGAGTGCCTGCGAGCCAGCCTGGTGGGACCGCTGATTCTGGCGTTCTCCCAGGAAGATCCAGGTGCGGCAGCGCGGCTATTCAAGGAATTTCTCAAGGAAAAAGCCCATGACAAGCTGATCGTCAAAGCATTAGCGGTCGGTGGACAGTCTTTTCCAGCCAGTGAGCTGGATCGTCTGGCCAGCCTGCCGACGCGCAATGAAGCGATCAGTCTGCTGATGGCTACCCTGCGGGCGCCGCTCGACAAACTCGCGCAGACCCTCAACGAAATTCCAGGCAAACTGGTGCGTACTCTCGATGCGGTTCGCCAGCAACGAGAAGAAGCTGCCTGATTATCTCGGCAAAACAGTCTCATGATCAAAATGTATTGATCAAGACTGGTCGATTAACACTGATTGAATGATAGCGTCCCTATCAGGAGTAAATGGGTAATGGCCGTTTCGAAAGAAGACATTCTGGAAACCATCGCTGGCATGACCGTGATGGAAATCGTGGATTTGATTTCCGCGATGGAAGAGAAGTTTGGCGTCACTGCTGCTGTGGCTATGGCGGCGGCTCCGGCCGCTGCCGCAGCGGCGCCGGTTGAGGAGAAAACCGAGTTCGATGTGGTGATGAGCAGCTTCGGCGAGAAAAAGGTCGAGGTGATTAAAGTGGTGCGCGCTCTGACTGGTTTGGGACTGAAGGAAGCCAAGGATCTGGTGGAAGGTGTGCCTTCCATGATCAAGGAAGCGATTCCCAAAGCCGAGGCTGAGGACATCAAGAAGAAGCTGGAAGAAGCTGGCGCCAAAGTCGACGTCAAGTAAGCGTTGTGTACCCACCCTCCCGTGGGATCGTGCTGCGCGACATTGTCTAGCTTGGACGGACTGGAACGGCTGGCGGCCTTGGGTCGCCGGCCTGTTTTCGTTTGAACCCGTCAGGGGGTTCAATCCACCCCGCCTGTCATCTTACAGGGTGGGTGCAGTTGGCTCCCGCCCCTGGCTGGTACTCCCGTGAGAGGAATTCCGATGGCCTATACTTTTACTGAAAAGAGACGCATCCGTAAAGACTTCGGCAAGCGATCCAGCATCCTGGATGTGCCCTATTTGCTGGCGATCCAGCTGGATTCGTATCGTGAATATCTGCAAGCCGAGGTGTCGCCGGGAGAACGCCGCGAGATTGGGTTACATGCTGCGTTCCGCTCGGTGTTCCCGATCATCAGTTATTCAGGCAACGCTCGGCTGGAATATGTGAGCTATCGGCTAGGCGATCCGGTGTTTGATGTCCGGGAGTGCCAGTTGCGAGGGCTGACCTACGCTGCGCCGTTGCGGGTGCGGCTGCGGCTGGTGCTGATGGACAAGGAGGCCGAGGCCGGCGCTCACAAAATCAAGGACATCAAGGAAAACGAAGTCTACATGGGCGAGCTGCCACTGATGACGGATAATGGCACCTTCGTCATCAACGGTACCGAGCGGGTCATCGTCTCGCAGTTGCACCGTTCACCAGGCGTATTTTTCGATCACGACAAGGGCAAAACCCATTCCTCCGGCAAGCTGCTGTTTTCGGCACGGGTTATCCCTTATCGCGGGTCCTGGCTGGATTTTGAATTCGATGTTAAGGACATTGTGTACGCCCGCATTGACCGTCGCCGCAAGCTGCCGGTAACCATCCTGTTGCGAGCACTGTTCGAGGAACCCAATCCCAACGATCCTCATGCGCGTAGTGTCAACGAGCGGATTCTTGAAATCTTTTTTGATACCAACACCGTCCATGTCAGCAGTGAACAATTCACCATGGACTTGGTGCCTGAGCGGTTGCAGGGTGAAATCGCCAGCTTCGATATTCGTATCGGCGACCGGGTGCTGCTGGAAGCAGGCCAGCGGATTAAGCCCAAGCACGTCCGCGATCTGACCAAGGCTGAGGTAAAAAGCCTGCCGGTTCCGGGCGAGTACCTGATCGGCAAGATCTTGGCTCACGACCTGCGTGCCCCCGAAACCGGCGAAGTGCTGGCGCTGGCGAACGACGAACTGACCGCCGATAAATTAGAAAAAATCCAGGCCAGCGGCATCACCGAATTTCAGACTCTGTATATTAATGAGGTCAATCGCGGCCCTCACCTTTCTAACACCTTGCGCGCCGATTCCACGCGCAGTCAGTGGGACGCTCAGGTGGAAATCTACCGGATGATGCGACCCGGTGAGCCGCCGACCAAGGACGCTGCCCAACGCCTGTTGCAGGATCTATTTTTCTCGCCGGATCGCTACGATCTGTCCGATGTGGGGCGGATGAAATTCGACAGCCGGGTTGGTCACCGCCGAACCCCGTTGCCTGGGATGCCGGTCAAGGAGCATCCACCCGGGGTGCTGTCCATGGAAGACATTCTCGCGGTACTCAAGGTACTCATTGATATCCGCAATGGTAACGGCGTAGTGGACGATATTGACCACCTTGGCAACCGCCGCATCCGTTGCGTCGGCGAGATGACCGAAAACGTCTTCCGGATTGGCCTGGTGCGGGTCGAGCGTGCGGTCAAGGAACGATTAAGCCTGGCTGAGGCTGAAGGCCTGACCCCGCAGGACTTGATCAACGCCAAACCGGTTGCTGCTGCGATCAAGGAGTTTTTCGGGTCTTCGCAACTCTCGCAGTTCATGGATCAGAACAATCCGTTGTCCGAGGTCACCCACAAGCGCCGCATCTCGGCGCTGGGGCCGGGGGGTCTGACCCGCGAGCGCGCCGGCTTTGAGGTGCGCGATGTCCATGCCACTCATTACGGTCGGGTCTGCCCGATTGAGACCCCGGAAGGTCCGAATATCGGCCTGATCAACTCGCTGGCGGTCTACGCTCGCACCAACTCCTACGGTTTCCTGGAGACCCCATACCGACGGGTCGAGAGCGGCCAAGTGGTTGATAAGATCGATTATCTATCAGCAATTGAGGAAGGCCAGTACATTATTGCCCAGGCAAATACCACGCTCGACGAAAGTGGACGGCTGGCCGACGAACTGGTGTCCTGTCGTCATCAGAATGAATTCACCCTGTCCGCACCGGATAAAGTGCAATACATGGATGTATCGCCCAAGCAGATCGTCTCAGTGGCGGCAGCGTTGATCCCGTTTCTGGAACACGACGACGCCAACCGGGCGCTGATGGGATCCAACATGCAGCGTCAGGCGGTGCCCACCCTGCGTGCGGACAAGCCACTGGTCGGAACCGGCATGGAACGGATCGTAGCGCGTGATTCCGGAGTGTGCGTGATCGCCCAGCGTGGTGGTGTCGTGGATTCAGTGGACGCCGCCCGCATCGTGGTGCGGGTCAATGATGATGAAACCGAGGCGGGCGCGCCTGGCGTGGATATCTACAATCTGACCAAATACACCCGCTCCAACCAGAATACCTGCATCAATCAGCGCCCGCTGGTGCAAGTTGGTGAGGTGGTGGCCAGTAAGGATGTGCTGGCTGACGGCCCCTCCACCGATATGGGGGAATTGGCGCTGGGGCAGAACCTGCTGGTCGCCTTCATGCCGTGGAACGGCTACAACTTTGAAGACTCGATCCTGATTTCCGAGCGGGTGGTGCAGGAGGACCGCTTCACCACCATCCACATTGAGGAACTGTCCTGTGTGGCCCGCGACACCAAGCTCGGCCCGGAAGAAATCACCGCTGATATCCCCAACGTCGGCGAAAGTGCGCTAGCGCGGCTGGATGAAGCCGGCATTGTCTACATTGGCGCCGAGGTGAAGGCCGGTGACATTCTGGTGGGCAAAGTCACGCCCAAAGGCGAAACCCAGTTAACGCCGGAGGAGAAACTGCTACGAGCGATTTTCGGCGAGAAAGCCTCCGACGTGAAAGACACCTCGCTGCGGGTGCCTTCCGGCATGGACGGTACAGTCATCGACGTGCGGGTATTCACCCGCGACGGCGTGGATAAGGATTCACGCGCCCGGCAAATCGAGGAAACCGAATTAAAGCGGATTCGTAAGGATCTGAACGATCAGTTGCGCATCCTCGATGACGACCTGTACCAGCGCATGGAGCAGATGCTGGCCGGTCATTCGGCCGACGGCGGACCCAATGGTCTGCGCGGTGGCGAAGCCGTCACGGTCGAATACCTGAACCGGCTGCCGCGTGATCGCTGGTTCGAAATCCGGATGCGTACCGACGAACTCAATGACCAGATTGAGAAGACCGCTCGCCAGATTAAGCAGCAGCGCGATGATTTCGACAAGAAGTTTGAGGAGCAGAAACGCAAGCTGGTGCAGGGTGACGATCTGGCGCCGGGGGTGCTGAAAATGGTCAAGGTCTACCTGGCGGTCAAGCGCCGGGTGCAGCCGGGTGACAAGATGGCTGGACGCCATGGTAATAAGGGCGTGGTTTCAATGATCGTGCCGCAGGAAGACATGCCCTATCTGGATGATGGTACCCCGGTGGATATCGTGCTAAACCCGCTGGGTGTCCCTTCGCGAATGAACGTCGGTCAGGTATTGGAGACGCATCTCGGTTGGGCTGCTAAAGGGCTGGGCCTGAAAATCGGTCGCTTGCTGGAGGCCAACGCGCAACTTGCTGAGTTGCGCGCCCTGCTGGATCAGATCTACAACGGCAGTGGTGGACAGAAAGTGGACTTTTCGAAATTTAATGATAAGGAAATCATGGCGTTGAGTCGAAACCTGCGCGGTGGGGTACCGATTGCTACCCCAGTGTTTGATGGCGCCACCGAAGAGGAACTGCGCGAATTGCTACGGCTGGCGGATTTGCCGGAAAGCGGTCAAACCACTCTGTTTGATGGCCGCACTGGTGAGCCGTTCGACCGGTTGGTGACGGTCGGCTACATGTACATGCTGAAGCTGAATCACCTGGTGGACGACAAGATGCACGCCCGTTCCACCGGCCCATACAGCTTGGTCACCCAGCAGCCGCTGGGCGGTAAGGCGCAGTTCGGCGGTCAGCGGTTCGGCGAGATGGAGGTGTGGGCGCTGGAAGCCTATGGCGCCTCCTATACCTTGCAGGAAATGCTGACGGTCAAATCCGACGATGTAAATGGTCGCACCAAGGTCTACAAAAACATCGTGGACGGTATCCACCGGATGGAAGCGGGTATGCCTGAATCGTTCAACGTACTGGTTAAGGAAATCCGTTCACTGGGGATCAATATGGAACTGGAAAACGATGCGGCGCCCCCGACGCGCAGTGAATAAGACCTGCGTGTATTTCACCCGCTTATTAAAAAAGCGGGTATGGATTGAAACCCTGGGTGAGAGATGATGAGAGAGCTGCTGAACCCGTTCAAGCTGTTCGACGAAGTCGAGGATTTTGACGCTATCCGCATTGGTCTGGCTTCGCCGGAGATGATCCGGTCCTGGAGCTGCGGCGAGGTGAAAAAACCCGAAACCATCAATTACCGGACCTTCAAACCGGAGCGCGATGGATTGTTTTGCGCCAAGATATTCGGCCCGATTAAGGATTACGAGTGTCTTTGCGGTAAGTATAAGCGGCTTAAGCATCGCGGGGTGGTGTGCGAGAAATGTGGAGTCGAGGTGACCTTGGCCAAGGTGCGGCGCGAGCGGATGGGCCATATCGAACTGGCCTCACCGGTGGCGCACATCTGGTTCCTGAAGTCGCTACCGTCACGAATCGGCCTGCTGCTGGATATGACTCTGCGCGACATCGAGCGGGTGCTGTACTTTGAATCCTTCGTGGTCATTGACTCGGGGATGACGCCGCTGGAAAAAAACCAGATGCTGACCGATGAAGCCTACTTGGACACGGTCGAGCAGCATGGCGATGACTTCGACGCCCGGATGGGAGCTGAAGCGATCCGTGAACTACTGCACGGTCTGGATCTGAAGCAACTGATTGTCCAGTTGCGCCAGGAAATTCTGGAGTGCAGCTCCGAGACCAAGCTCAAGCGGCTGTCCAAGCGACTCAAGCTGGCCGAATCGTTCCTGAACTCCGGCAACAAGCCAGAGTGGATGGTGCTGACCGTGCTACCGGTGCTACCGCCGGACTTGCGGCCGCTGGTGCCACTGGACGGTGGCCGCTTCGCGACCTCCGATCTCAACGATCTGTACCGGCGGGTGATCAACCGTAATAACCGGCTCAAGCGGCTGCTGGAGCTGAGTGCGCCGGACATCATCGTCCGTAATGAGAAGCGGATGTTGCAGGAGGCGGTGGACTCGTTGCTGGATAACGGTCGGCGCGGCCGGGCCATCACCGGTAGCAATAAGCGCCCGCTCAAGTCACTGGCCGACATGATCAAGGGTAAACAGGGCCGCTTCCGCCAGAATTTGCTCGGCAAGCGGGTGGATTACTCCGGACGTTCGGTGATCGTAGTCGGCCCCACCTTGCGCCTGCACCAGTGCGGTCTGCCCAAGAAGATGGCGCTGGAACTGTTCAAGCCGTTTATTTTCAGCAAGCTGCAATATAAGGACATGGCCACCACCATTAAGGCGGCCAAGAAAATGGTCGAGCGTGAGGAGCCGGTGGTGTGGGACATCCTCGAAGAGGTGATCCGCGAACACCCGGTGATGCTCAATCGCGCCCCGACCTTGCATCGCCTCGGCATTCAGGCCTTCGAGCCGGTACTGATCGAAGGCAAGGCGATTCAGCTTCATCCACTGGTCTGCACCGCGTTCAACGCTGACTTCGACGGTGACCAGATGGCGGTGCATGTGCCGCTGTCCATTGAGGCGCAACTGGAAGCGCGGGCGCTGATGATGTCCACCAACAACATCCTCAGCCCGGCCAATGGCGAGCCGATTATTGTACCGTCGCAGGATGTGGTGCTCGGTCTGTATTACCTGACCCGCGAGCGGATCAACGCCAAGGGTGAGGGCATGATCTTCGCCGATGTCCGGGAAGTCCACCGCGCCTACGAAAATCGGCAGGTGGAACTGCACGCCCGGATCAAAGTCCGCCTATCGCGTGAAGAAATCCTGTCCAGCGTTGAAGATCTCATGCGCTCGGCTGAGGCTGAGCAGCTCAGCCCTCCGGTACTCACCCAGGAGGTCCTCGACGCCGGCGGTCGGCGCATCGGCATGGCTGGCGACTGCGTGGATCCCGATCGGCTCAACCGCCTGCGTGTCGCCAATCTGAAGCGGGCACCCATCCAATATCGAGTCAGCACCACCGTCGGTCGGGCGCTGCTGTACGATATTTTACCCCGGGATCTGCCCTTCAATCTGGTCAATCAGGTGTTGAAAAAGAAGACCGTCTCTCAACTCATCAATGAGTGTTACCGGCGATTGGGGTTGAAAGATACCGTCATCTTTGCTGACCAGTTGATGTACACCGGTTTCCATTACGCCACCCGTTCTGGCACCTCGATTGGCTTCGAAGATTTCAAGATTCCGGCCAAGAAAGTCGAACTGCTGGAAAAAGCCGAGCGGGACGTGAAGGAAATTGATGATCAGTACACCCAAGGTTTGGTGACCAAAGGCGAGCGCTATAACAAGGTAGTGGACATCTGGTCGCGCACCAACGACGACGTCGCCAAAGCGATGATGAAGAATCTGAAGGTCGAGAAGGTGATCAACCGCGAAGGTGAAATGGCAGAGCAGGACTCGTTCAATGCCGTGTTCATGATGGCGGACTCCGGTGCTCGTGGCTCGGCGGCGCAAATTCGCCAGTTGGCGGGGATGCGCGGGTTAATGGCCAAGCCGGACGGCTCGATCATTGAAACACCGATCAAGGCCAATTTCCGCGAAGGGTTAAGCGTACTGGAGTATTTCATTTCCACTCACGGTGCCCGCAAGGGGCTGGCCGACACCGCCCTCAAAACCGCCAACTCCGGTTATCTGACCCGGCGATTGGTGGATGTAGCGCAGGATATGGTGGTCACCGAACCCGACTGCGGTTCCCAGGACGGAGTATGGATGACGCCGGTGGTTGAGGAAGGCGACATCAAGGAACCGTTGCGCGACCGGGTGCTGGGCCGGGTGGTAGCCCGCGACGTGTTTGCGCCAGGTGCCGATGGGGTTGCCATTCCCGCTGGCACCCTGCTGGATGAGCAGTGGGTGGCGACGCTGGATGCGCTGAACATTGACCGGATTTTGGTGCGTTCGGCGATCACCTGCCGGACCCGCTACGGGGTGTGCGCCGCTTGCTACGGCCGTGACCTGGCACGCGGTCACATGGTCAATAGCGGCGAAGCGGTCGGCGTGATCGCCGCTCAGTCCATTGGCGAGCCGGGCACCCAGTTGACCATGCGCACCTTCCATATTGGTGGCGCGGCCTCCCGGACCACCGTAGTCAACAGTGTACAAATCAAATCCAGAGGCATTCTGCGGCTGCACAAGATGAAAGTGGTACAACGCCGGGACGGTCATCTGGTGGCGGTATCGCGTTCGGGTGAGATCACCCTGCTGGATGAACAGGGTCGTGAGCGCGAACGCTACAAAGTGCCCTATGGTGCGGAACTGTCGGCGAACGACGGCGACCGGGTCGAAGCCGGACAAGTGATTGCCCGCTGGGATCCGTATACCCACCCGATTATCACCGAGGTGGCCGGCTTTGTACGCTTGGCTGAGTTCGAGGAAGGCATCACCGTACAGCGACACGCCGACGAGATCACCGGCCTGTCCAGCCTGGTGGTGATGGATCCCAAGCAGCGTGGCGCCCTGGGCAAGGACAAGCGCCCCTTGGTGCGACTGGTGGACGAGTACAACAACGACCTGTTTATTCCCGGAACCAGTACGCTGGCGCAATATCCATTGCCATCCGGCGCCATTGTCAATCTGGCCGATGGCGTGGAGGTCGCAGTCGGTGATGTCGTAGCCCGTATCCCGCAGGAATCCTCCAAGACCCGCGATATTACCGGCGGTCTGCCGCGAGTGGCGGATATGTTCGAGGCGCGCAAGCCCAAGGAACAGGCCATCCTGGCCGAGAAATCCGGCATCATCGAATTCGGCAAGGAAACCAAGGGCAAACAGCGGCTGGTGATCCGCGATAAGAGCGGCGATATCCTGTACGAAGAGTTGATCCCGAAATGGCGTCACGTTGGCGTATTCGACGGTGAGTATGTCGAACAGGGTGAAATCATCGCCGATGGCGAACCGAACCCGCACGACATTCTACGCCTGCTTGGGGTGCAGGAATTGGCCGCCTACCTGGTCAAGGAAATCCAGGATGTCTATCGGGTACAGGGCGTCAAGATCAACGATAAGCATATCGAGGTCATCATCCGCCAGATGCTGCGCAAGGTGGATATCCTCGACCCCGGCGAGACTGCCTTCATCCGAGGTGAACAGGTCGAGCGGACCCGGGTGCTGGAGGAAAACGAACGGGCGCAGGCTGAGAACCGGATGCCGGCGTTGTGGCAGCCGATCCTGCTCGGCATCACCAAAGCTTCGTTGGCGACTGAATCGTTTATTTCTGCGGCCTCGTTCCAGGAAACCACCCGAGTGCTGACCGAAGCGGCGGTGCGCGGCTTGCGCGATGATCTACGCGGGTTGAAGGAAAACGTTATTGTTGGTCGGCTCATTCCTGCCGGCACCGGGTTGGCTTATCACCTGCAGCGGCGACACAACTGGGTTCCCAGCCGCCCGACCAGCGGCGCCGGGCATTTGTTCGAGAGCAGCGAATCCGAGGCCAAAACCATAACCGAGGATAAGAGTGATGACAGCGAGGAACTGGTTGCCAAGGAATGAATGCTTGAATTCGTAGCCGATGATGGTTGAAAGAAAGGCGGGGGACGCATGGCGTAACCCGCCTTTTTCATATTCAGCCCCGATAATGTCGTCATAATCCTCATCCGCCCTTTCAATGCGCCTATTCCATGACTACCCTGCTCGAAACCCGCCATCTCATCAAACATTTTCGCGGGGTAAAGGCCGTGAACGGCATTGACCTCGATCTCCCAGCGGGCCGCTGTTTTGGTCTGCTCGGTCCCAATGGAGCCGGCAAAACGACTACGGTCGAGATCCTGGAGGGGATTCAGCAACCGACCAGCGGAACCATTCGCTACCGGGGCGAAGCGCTCGGTTCGCGCTTCCGCCAGGACATCGGCATCATGTTTCAATCCACCGCGCTGCAAGATCATGTGACCGGGCGCGAAAACTTGCAGATGTTCGCCAGCTTTTACCCGCGTAGCCTGCCGTTAGATGCACTGGTCGAAGCCTGCGCACTGGGCGAATTTCTCGACCGCGACACCCGCAAGCTGTCCGGCGGGCAGCGCCAGCGGCTGTTGCTGGCGATTGCCTTGGTGAACGATCCGGAGTTGATCTTCCTCGATGAACCGACCACCGGCCTTGATCCGCAAGCCCGCCGCAATTTCTGGGAACTGATCCACCGGATCAAGGCGCGTGGCAAAACCATCCTGCTGACCACGCATTACATGGAAGAGGCTTACCACCTGTGCGACGAGATTGCCATTATGGATCATGGACGAATCATCGCCCAAGGGACGCCACGCCAACTGCTGGCCGCACATTTTGATGACGTGGTGCTACAACTGCCGTTGGCCGATTTTCCCGACCCCGCCCCGTCATTGGCGCATCCCGTGGTGTACGGTCAGGATACCGTGGATATTCTTACCCAGGATGTCGGCGCCACCGTTCAGGAACTGCTGGCGTGCAATATCCCGCTGGCGCGGTTGCTGATCCGCCCGCGCACGCTGGAAGATCTGTTTCTGGAACTGACTGGACGGGAGTTGCGGACTTGAATTTTAAGCGTTTCTGGGCGGTCTTTCTCTGCCGCAACTGGGAATTTCTACGCGACCGATCCACATTGACCTGGAACCTGCTGTTCCCGATCGCGCTGATTGCCGGTTTCGCCGTCGCTTTCTCCGGGCCGGGGCTGAATCTCTATAAAGTGGGGGTGCTGGGCGCTACCGATGGCGGGGGCAATAGCGATTTTTTCCAAACCCGCTACGTCCAGTTCATCCCGGTCGCCGACCTGGCCGCGACCTTGTCCAAGATTGAGCGCCATCAACTCGACATGCTGGTGGATCCCGCCGGGCGACGTTACTGGATCAACGAGGAATCGCCGAAGGGTTATGTGTTGGAACGGGTGCTGCGCGGCGCGGATGCCAAGACGAGCTTTAACAAACAAACCGTATCCGGGCCAGTCATCCGCTATGTGGATTGGGTAGTGCCGGGAATCATGGCGATGAACATGATGTTCAGTTGCCTGTTTGGAGTCGGCTATGTCATTGTTCGTTATCGAAAAAATGGAATGCTGAAACGCTTGAAAGCCACGCCGCTGACGCCGCTGGAATTTCTATCCGCTCAAGTCGTTTCGCGGTTATGGCTGATTCTGGCAACTACGGTGCTGGTATTTATTGGCGCTGATCTATTCCTTGGGTTTCCCATGCACGGCTCTTATCTCAATCTGTTCATTGTGTTCGTGGTCGGGGCCATTAGCCTGATCAGCCTGGGCTTAATCGTCGCTGCCCGCACCACCAGTGAAGAAGTGGCTGCCGGTTTGCTCAACGCGCTCAGTTGGCCGATGACGTTTTTGTCAGGAGTCTGGTTCTCGCTGGAGGGCGTCCATCCCGTTCTGCAACAGTGCGCACAGTTTGCGCCGCTGACTCACATTATTGATGCGGCGCGGGCGATTATGATTGACGGCGCCGGCCTGGCGGCAATATCCGGGCATCTGTTGGCGCTGACCGCGATGAGTATTGGCTTTATGGCCGTAGGCGCCTGGATGTTTCGATGGGAGTGAACGGGAAGGGGAAAACAGGCGCATCGGGTTTAGGCCCCTCCGCTGACCGGTGGTGCTTCAGCATAAGTTGTGAGTCGCTATCCGCCTTCACGCCTGAGTCCCGCCCACGGTCAGTGCCTCGATCCGCAAGGTTGGCTGGCCGACGCCCACCGGCACACTCTGTCCCTCCTTGCCGCAGGTGCCAACGCCGGCATCCAGTTTCAGGTCGTTGCCGACCATGGAAACCTGGGTCAGCACTTCCGGGCCGTTGCCGATCAGGGTCGCGCCCTTAACCGGGCGGGTGACGCGACCGTTTTCGATCAGATACGCCTCGCTGGCGGAGAACACGAACTTGCCGGAGGTAATGTCTACTTGGCCGCCACCGAAGTTTACCGCGTAGAGTCCCCGTTCCACCGAGGCGATGATTTCCGCCGGATCGTGTTCACCGGGCAGCATATAGGTGTTGGTCATCCGTGGCAGCGGCAGATGCGCGTAGGACTCGCGGCGGCCGTTGCCGGTGGGCGCCGTTTTCATCAGCCGGGCGTTTAGTTTGTCTTGCAGGTAGCCTTTGAGGATGCCGCGCTCGATCAGCGTGGTGTACTGGGTGGGTGTTCCCTCGTCGTCAATGTTCAATGAACCGCGCCGACGGGACAGTGTGCCATCGTCCACTACCGTACACAGCGGCGATGCCACCCGTTCGCCCATCCGCCCGCTGAAAGCTGACGTACCCTTGCGGTTGAAATCGCCTTCCAGGCCGTGGCCGATGGCTTCGTGCAGCAAAATACCCGGCCAGCCTGGCCCCAGCACCACCGTCATCGTCCCTGCCGGCGCGGCGGTCGCTTCGAGATTGACCAGCGCCTGCCGCACTGCTTCCCGCGCATAGCCCAGGGCGCGATCTTGGTCGAGGAAATAGCCATAACCGACCCGGCCACCGCCACCGGAGCTGCCCTGTTCGCGGCGACCGTCATGCTCGACAATCACGCTCACATTCAATCGCACCAGTGGGCGCACATCACCAGCCAGAGTGCCGTTGCTGCCTACAATCAGCAGGGTGTCCTGGGTCGCGGCCAGACCGACCATGACCTGAGTCACCCGTGGGTCTTGGCGGCGGGCTTCGGCGTCCACCGCTTCCAGCAGGTGGACCTTGGCTTCGGCGGTCAAGGTCTCCAACGGATCGAGCGATTCGTACAAAACAGGATGCGGGACGGCATGCCAAACTTGAATGGCCCTGCCACCGTCGTGCTGGGCAATGGCACGGGCGGCGGTGGCAGCTTCCAGCAACGCTGGCAGCACCATCTCGTCGGAATAGGCAAAGCCGGTCTTTTCACCGCTCACCGCCCGCACTCCGACGCCCTGCTGAATTGCGTGGCTGGCGTTTTTAACCTGACCGTCTTCCAAGCCCCAGGATTCGGCGCGGCGGGCCTGAAAATACAGATCGCCATAATCAACAGCATGGCCCAGCAGGCAAGACAGGGCGCGGTGTAAATCGTCCTCGCCAAGACCGGCAGGAGACAGCAAGTGTTGGCGGGCAAGATCGAGGGTGTCGGTGGTCATGGCGTTCTCGAAAAGGGTACGGAAATTAACTGTGTACCCTCAAATCAGGGTAGCAGGGCGATTTGTCCCAGTCCGGTCATTTCCGGCAGGTCGAACATCAGGTTCATGTTCTGTACCGCCTGTCCTGCGGCACCCTTGACCAGATTATCGATCACCGACAACACCACCACCGTTTTGCCGTTTTGCGGACGATGCACCGCCATCCGGCACTGGTTGGCCCCGCGCACACTGCGAGTTTCGGGATGCGATTTTGGTGGCAGTACATCCACGAATGGCTCAGTCGCGTAACGGTGCTCAAACAGCGTCTGCAAATCAGCATCGGGATGGGTCAAAGTGGCGTACAGCGTAGCGTGAATGCCGCGAATCATCGGGGTCAGGTGCGGCACGAACACTAGATTGACTGCTGAGTCCGCTATTGCTGCTAGACCTTGGCGGATCTCCGGCAAATGGCGGTGTCCTGGAACGCCATACGCCTTGAAGTTGTCGCCGGCCTCGCACAGCAGAATACCAACCTCGGCCTTGCGGCCGGCACCACTGACTCCCGACTTGACATCGGCGATCAACGAGCAGGGATCAACCACACCCGCTTGCAGCAGCGGCAGAAAACCGAGTTGCACCGCTGTCGGGTAGCAGCCGGGATTCGCCACCAGCCGGGCAGTGCGGATCGCTTCGCGGTTGACTTCGGGCAGGCCGTAGACCGCTTCCGCCAGCAACTCCGGGCAGGTGTGCGGCATCCCATACCACTGTTCCCAGTCCTCAACCCGTCGCAACCGGAAATCAGCCGCCAAGTCAATGACTTTGACGCCTGCCTCCAGTAGCATCGGCACACTTTTCATCGCGGTGCCATTGGGTGTGGCGAAAAACACCACATCGCAGGTTTTCAGCACGGCATCGTCTGGTTCAACGAACGCTAAATCCACCCGACCGCGCAGATTGGGAAACAGTTGGCTGACCGGGAGACCCTTTTCGCCCCGCGAAGTGATGACCGCCAGATCCGCCGCTGGGTGCGCCGCCAGCAGCCGCAACAATTCAACTCCGGTGTAGCCGGTTCCTCCGACAATGCCTGTTTTAATCATGCGTTCAATCTACCTTGAAGCCGTTATGGGAAAACGTGAATCATAAGGCGTTCGCCCTGCCGCGCAAACCAGGACGGCTCTGGCATAATCACCCCTGGCCACTTTCAGCGGTCGCTGCGGTCTGAGGGTGATGCAGGATTGTCCGCCGCTAACATCAGCCCTTAGGAGATCTAAGTTGTGAAGTTGAATAAAGAAACTGTGATTGCCAGCATCGCGTTGATCGTCGTTCTGGCTGTTGCCGCCGTCTGGCTGATGCCCGCCGGACTGCGCCAGGCGCCGCCACTGGTCGGCCAGACCCTCGACGGTCGTACTCTGACGCTGGAACAATTGCGTGGTAAACCGGTATTGGTGACCTTTTGGGCGACGACTTGTCCATCCTGCATCGAAGAAGTGCCGCATCTAATCAGTCTTTACCGGGAACTCCATCCGCAGGGACTGGAAATCATCGGGGTGGCGATGGCCTACGATCCGCCGGATCAGGTGCGGGCCATGGCGATGCAGCGGCAAATCCCTTATCCCATCGTGATGGACAGCCAAGAGCGTATCGCCCAAGCCTACGACAATGTGCGGCTGACCCCGACCACAGTGCTGATTTCGCCGGAAGGCCGGATCGTGCATTACCAGCTCGGATTACTGAATATGCCGAAACTGCGCGAAACCATTCGAGAGATGTTGTAGCTGCGGAACACCGATGGGCGGTCAGGTCGCTGGCCGGCTGGGATCATCGGCTAAAGTGGATGACGCAACGCGACCTGGGTGTATTTCACACCTGCCCGGATTAAATGAAACAGGCATTGGCTCGATCCAGACACTCGCACGCCTGATCGAGATCGGCATGACAGCGCATGACCCACGCATCGCCCCAGAAGAAATTGCAACTGGTTTCCGCCCGCAATACCCGCCAGTGTGCTTCCTCCAGCAAATTAAGTAGCTCCCGGTTTTGTGAGCCGATAGGGGTGGCATTGCCCAGCGCCGCCAGCACCGCCTGGCTGATCTCGTCCAACCGGATCAGGGCGTCTTTCTGCGCCGACGTACCCGACCATTGCACGAAATCACGACCATCGTGCCAGCCGGTATTCCATGCGCCCGGCCCGACCGTGACCTCGCCATGGGTGCCAAAGCGATTGAGATAGTCATGGATGAATGTCGGCTGGATCGCGGTTGCGTTGGCTCGCGCCTGATCCAACAGCGGTTTATAGAAGGCATCCCAGAAATTGCTGCCGGGTGCGGCGTTACGAAACCAGCCGCCATTTTCGCCATCGCTACAGGTTGTCACCAGCGCTGGGAAATCGCAGAACTGGGTACGCTCCCGGACTTCCCGGGTGAACCACTCCAGATCCATGCCTGACTCCTGGGCATTGGACAATTCACGGTCGCGCACAATCACAATGATTTCCTCGCCGCCAAAGCGGGCGATATGCGGCCGGTAGCGCACTTCGTCCCAGCGCATCGGTGTCACCGGTTGCACATGCTCGCTATCTACCAGCACAAAGCGATAACCACGCCGCCGCAACAACGGGATCATCTCCATGCAAAACCCCATTTCCGGTGGCCAAAACCCCTGAAAATCGCTGTTAACGAACCAACGGTGGGCGATACCACGCCAGCGGTCGATGTGTGCATCCCAATCGGCTGGGGGAATCAGCGGGAACACCGGATGATAGTAACCTGTAGCTAAGTTATTAATAATTGAAGTATTTGTTAGGTTTCCCAGCAGTGCCGCACAGTCCACCATCCCACGGGCCCGGTCTTGAAAATCCGGGTCTGACAGAGTCTCCAACAGGGTTCCAGACAGCGCCAGATGCACTCGCCCGACATCCTGATGCTCCCACAATGAGCGAGGAATACGGTCAATCGTAAACAGAATCTCCCTGGCCTCCGGCTTGTTATAGGCCAGCAGGTGATCCAGGTTGCCAGCCGGCTGGTGCAGGCTCAGCACGAGCGCATGATAAAGAGCGTTGTCCGCCATAATTCAGCCTCCTTTGTGGTCGGTAGTGGCAGCAGCGGGCGGAACCCTTGCCACCGCTTGCCACTACCATGATTTTTTAATGACAAGCTAGATTTTTTAATGACAAGCCAACGCGGACGCGGCCAGGTAATCCGAACCTTAAAAGTCGGTTTCGACAATGGCGCTGGCTCGTCGGCAGAGCTCACGCCCATAGTCGGTCCACAAGCCCTGTCCCCAATAGCGGTAGCAACTGGTCTGCGAACTCATCAGATTGAACAGGGCGTTGCGATAGCGTGGATCGTTGGACGACACCCCCGGCTTCAACACTTTTTCGTGGAATACCGAACTGGCTTTCTCCATCGGTCCGAGGACATTGTCGTAGCCGCGTACCCAGGAAATGTCATTGGTCCAACTGCCGCCTTCCATGTGGAAGCGCCCATCTTCCTTCTTCAGTTCGGCAATCACCTGCTCCAACTTTTCCGGCCCGGCGCCCGGGGTAAATCGCTCCCAGATCCGTTTCTGGAACGAGGGCTGGATCGTAGGCAAATCGGATTCCTTGATCCCCATCGCGAACAGGTGTTCCAGATATTCGGAACCATTCATGAACGACACATCCGAGCCGGACGACTCTCGCACCGAATCCATGAACTTGCCGGGGAATTCATTCATCATTACCCCGCCGTTCTCCCCGTCAGCGATTTGGGTGACCAGCGGCGGCACCGATTTCCCGGCCAGTTCCCAGCGTGACAGACTCTTGGCTTCGTAATAGGGCTGCATCTGCGCCACCAGCTTGGTGTCGCTGCCCTGGGTCTTGATAATGGCGATGATGCTGACGGTTTCGCCCTTGGAGTTGGTGCAGACCAGCCGGTGCGGCAGGTGCTTTTTCTCCAGACCGTGGCCGTTTTCCGGTTGCTCTACGGTGTGTTCCTGCACCAGCAACCACTGGTAGCCGCAGTCCACCAGGGTCTTGATATAGGCGTAGGCGGTGTCGGGATGATTCGGCAACGCCATTTCCGAGGGTGAAAACCCGCGTACCCGCGCCAGCGCTTCCAAACCGAAGATTGCAGCAAAATGGTGTTGCCAAGCCTTGACGTGCAGCCGGAAATCCTGCGCCGGGGTTGAGGGCGCCACCGCGTGACCCCATGGACAGCCCAGCCATTCAATGCCGCGCCGATAGTCGGGATTGCAACTGGCGTTCTTCAGCGCATCGAACACGTCGTTCAAACCCATGGCGCGCATCCCGTGGAACAGGGTGCCGGAATACTCCAGCATCACCCGAGGTTCCTTGCCTTCATTGATCAGTTGTGGGACGAATTCGCCGATCCGTTTGTAGCACCAGTGAAAGGCGGGCGCATTGTAGTTATCGCCGATGTGCTGGTTATCCCACATGTACTTGAGATTGCTGATCACCGCCGCTGTGGACAGATCGCCACCACCGGCGGGAATCAGCGGCTGGTGCATGTGCAAGGCGATGGCGCAGGCGGCGCGAATATGATCGAAATCAATGCGGCTTTCCGGCAGGTACGCGGGCTTGGCGCGACCGGCGCGCAGGGTCTCTTCCACGAGCGGCTCCGAACCGCAGATATTCGGCAAACCGTCAACATACTCTGGAAGCTGGCTCATGCGTGTCACTCTCCTCTACTGGCTGGGCTTGCTGGATGAGCAGAAATGGCCTTGGCCGCAAGATCGCGGCCAAAACCGTTCCTGCGGGTACTGACGCTGACATCAGGGCGCTGGCTCGTGAGATCGCAGCCGCCCTTATTTACAGCGGATATGTTCGTAGATGTTCAAGTAATCCTGACCGGGCCGACACCACGAATAGTCGCAGCTCATCCCGTGGGTGACCAACTGGCGGAAGTCATCGGGATAGGTGTACCACAGCGCAATGGCACGATGCATCGCCGACTCGACCCCTGCATTATCCGCCCCTTGAAAGACATAGCCATTGCGTTCTTCCCACGGCTTGTGGGAATAGTCTTTATCAAACACGGTGTCCTTGAGACCGCCCACTTCGCGCACAATCGGCACTGTGCCATATTTCAGGGCGATCATCTGGGTCAGCCCGCACGGCTCGAACAGGCTGGGCATGATGATCATGTCGGATCCGGCATAGATCAGGTGCGACAACTCTTCGTCAAAGCCCAATTCCAGATGGCAGTCCGGGCTGTCGTTGAGGTGGCGCTTGAGATTCCAGAAGTGCTGATTGATATGCGGATCCGGGCTGGAGCCGAGCAGCACAAACTGGGCATTGTTGCGCAAGGCGTAAAAGATAGCGTGGCTAATCAGGTTGACGCCTTTTTGACTATCCAGCCGACCGACGTAAGCAATGATCGGCTTGTAATCCTTTTTTAGCCACAGCCGGTCGCGCAGTGCCTCCTTGTTGACGTATTTGCTATCCAGCGTTTCGATGCCATAGCGTTCGGGAATATGCGGGTCGATCTCTGGGTTCCAGATATCGTAATCAATGCCATTGAGTACCCCGCCAAACTTGCCCTGATGCGTGTTCAGAACCGGACCCAAGCCGCTGCTCTGATCGGTGAAGCGAGCCTCGTGGGAGTGGGTCGGCGACACCGTGGTCACAAAGTTGGAGTAGACGACGCCGCCCTTCATCAGGTTGACAGCAGTGTGATTAAAGTTGTCACGCAGCCGGTCGTAATTGAAATAGTGGGCGATATTGGTCAGGCCGGTGGCCCACAGCGCGTATTCACCGGTCAACCCCTGATGTTTGAAGTTGTGGATGGTATAGCAGGCCCGCGATCCCCCCATTCCGGCGTGGGCGTACTGCTCGAACAGCAGTACCGGCACCAGTCCGGTCTGCCAGTCGTGGCAATGAATGATATCGGGCCGACGATTGTCTTTCAGCATGAATTCCAGCGCCGCCTTGCTGAAAAAGGCGAAGCGGCTGACATCGTCCTGAAAGCCATAAAAATGACCCCGATTGAAGAAATTTTCCGGGGAATGCGGCTCAATGAAGAAGCACTTGCGACCCTGGACAAAACCGAACCAGACCGTGCAGTGGATGGCACTGTTATACCAAGGCACCCACAAATCTCTCATGCTGACTTGCAGGCCCCAGATCTGGTCATAGCGCATGCAGTCATACTTCGGCAGGATGATATGAACCTCATTGCCACGGATTTCCAGTTCCCGGCTCAGGCCAAAGATGACATCCGCCAACCCGCCGACTTTTGCCACGGGGGCACATTCGGGAGCAATCTGCACAATGTACATAAGCTTTCATCCTTTTTTCGTATTCTGGGCGCGGGCCTTGCGACCCAAACCACTACCCTCACCACCGGTAAAACGGCTTGAACCGCAACTGAAACCCTCGTCTAGTGCGGCAGATGATCGCGGCTGGTGACCATCACGAAGGCCTGACCCGGACGTAAATCGTAGGAAAACGGCCGCGGAATGTATTCCATAGCGTATTCCGGCGACACATCCATCAGCGGTGCGCCAGCCTGAATGTAGGTTCCCAGGTTTTCGGCGTAAAAATACTGATGATTATGAGGGTCTTTGTTGAGAATGATCAGCGCTTCGTCGTGGGTCTTGGCCGAGGCTTTCCACATGACCAGGATATTCGGGTTCTGGTAGGGCAGCACCGTAGTGGGACACTCTTCCTGAAACACCGTGTACTGGCGCTTGATCGCGTTAACGGTGGTAATGAACTCGCACAGGTCGGCATTGGGCTGTTCCCAGTCACTGGGCCGGGTGTTAACCACATGCAGCCGATGGCGGAAGCCATATTCGAAGCCCACCGGGATCATCACCCCGGCGGAAAACAGGGCGGAAAACAGGTAGTGCTGCTTCATCGCCGCCTCGTTGCCGTTGACCTCCTGGAACAACCGCTCGGTATCGTGGCTTTCCGGGAAGCTGACCGACGGCGCGATTTCGCGCACCAACTGATATTGCTCCATTAGCCAGGCGCCGTTGAAGTCCCACCACTTGGAACTGTTGAACACATAATCGAAGCCGGCTTGGGCGGTTTGTTTGGTCTGGTCGGCGGTGCAGCCCAAGGTTTCGGCCAGGAACGCGGTATCGGGGTATTTTTGCCGGATTTCGCGAATCAGCCGGCCCCAGATGTGGCCGGGAATCTGGTAAGCCGCATCGCAGCGAAAACCCTTAAAACCCAGTTCCAGCAGATATTCGACGATCTGGTAGCAATATCGGTAAAGCCCTTCCTGATCGGAACTGTGCTGGTGGTTGAACAACGCCAGATCACCCCACACCACTTTATGACCGTCTTCCATGCAGAACGGATGGGCGGCGCTGCCGTTTTCCTGGACGAACCATGCTGGGTGTTGACGGGTCAGTTCGGAATCGAAGGCGCAGTGGTTGATCACCAGATCAACCATCACTTTAAGCCCCAGCTTGTCGGCGGTGGCGAGCGCCGCCTTGATCTGCTGGTCAGGGGAGAGTTTGGAGTCCGGATCGACCAGCAGTGGATTGAGTTGAAAGTAATCAACAATCGAATAAAGGCTGCCGGAATAACCGGGCTTCTGGACGGGATTGATGAAGATCCAGTCGAAGCCCATATCAGCCGCCCGCTTAAAGTGCGGTTCCCACTTCCCGAAAGGGCCGGCCAGCAAAGGAAAAAGGTTATAGATGATCATCGACGACTCTCTGAGTTTTTCGTGCTGAAACCTCGGTCACGAAGGAGCGACCGGTCGGTTAAGCCGGTTAATTTTGAAGTACGGCATTCACTAGCGAGGATCGTAACACGAAACCGCCGGGTAGTTCACCGCCCAGCGGGCGGGCGGTGCCGACGGGTGGATCGTTACAACTGGGTGGGCAGGTAAGCGGGCAGGCCAAGGCGGTTGATCAATCCCAACTGGGTTTCCAGCCAGCCGATGTGTTCTTCTTCGCTGGCGAGAATGGCCGCTAGCAGGTCGCGAGTAACGTAGTCACCACAACTTTCGCAATAACCGACTGCTTCCCGGTAGAGCGGGTGTGCCAGCAGTTCGAGTTTAAGATCTCCGCGCAGGATTTCTTCGACGTTCTCGCCGATATACAGCTTGCCGAGATCTTGCAGATTGGGCAAACCCTCCAGTGCCAGAACCCGCTGAACCAGCCGGTCAGCGTGTTTCATCTCATCAATGGATTCCTCGTACTCGTGCTGACCGAGTTTAGCGAACCCCCAGTTTTCCAGCAGGCGGGCATGAAGGAAATATTGACTGATCGAGGTCAGTTCGTTCTTGAGTGCCTTATTCAGGTACTCGATTATCTTGGTATCGCCTTTCATCGGAGAGTACTCCTGGTAGAGTTACGGATCGAGAGTGAACCAGGCCGCCTGCGCTGGAGCAGGGGCTACGGAGACTGGCGGTGAGGAGGCGTTCACGGGGGGTGGCAGTGACGCGGAGTTTATGGGAACTGGCGGCTGCGTAGTCAAACAGAGGTCGAGCCACTCGTTAATGCTATCCAGGCATCTACCGCAATCGCGACCGATGCCCAACTGAACATTCAAATCGCCCACGGTACGCGCTCCCTGCTCGACCGCATGGCGGATTTGTTGGTCGGAAACCGATTTGCAGATGCACAGATACATAACCATAACCTTTTTGGCTGAAATTGTTAGCGGGATTCTGCCTAATCGCTAGTAGAGACTGTCCAGCAGCGGTTTAGTTGCGAAACCCGGTATTCGCCAGCAATCAGGCGCTGGTGTAAAAGCCATCTCTTTCCACTTTATCATCGCGGGTTGGTACGACAATAGCCTGTGATTCTTCAATCTCTTCCGAGCTAATACCTTCCATCCATGCTGGTTATAGGCTCAGTTTCTTTTCAAATCATTACCTCAGAAACTGTAGTATTCTTCATCCAATTCATTAAAACATTCCTTTTCAGAATTTTCGCTAATGAACCTTATGTCGTCATATCGGTGAAAACAGGTATCTATTTTTTTCAATAGGTTACTGGATTTCTGCTGACGCAGGAATGGCAGATAGCGAAAGTCCCGTCTTTTATAAAGCTTTTCTTGGGACTCGACGGGGGTATTCAGCTCATATCGGCTAAGTTACGGGAGTCAATCCTGGAGCGATCAATGATTAGAGCCTCAACCAACCAGATGCTTGTTCCAATCCACTCATTCCTGCGCCAGCGGGAATGCAACCGGTTGGCATTCGAGCCGGTCGCGGCCGCTCCGTTTGGCTCGGTATAGCGCGTCATCAGCCTCGCGCAGCCATTGACTGGTGCTGGTGCGGGGATCGAACTCGGCCAATCCGATGGATGCGGTGATGCTCAGGATCGTTTGATCGTGAGTAATGCGCAGCGAGCGTATGGCTTTCAACAACCGTTCGCCGAGCGCGAGCGCTGTCTTTAGGGGAGTTTCCTGCAAGATGATGGCGAATTCCTCGCCGCCGTAGCGGGCGACAAAATCGGACTTGCGCGGGAAAGTGTACAGGCAGCAACCTGACAGTTGCTTGAGTACCAGATCGCCTACCGGATGGCCAAAACTATCGTTGACGGCTTTGAAATGATCGACATCCAGCATCAGCAGACAAGCTGGCTGCCCAGACAGTCGGTGCAGTTCGCAAACACGGGCTAATTGTTCATCGAAAGCCTTGCGATTATAAAGCCGGGTCAGCGGATCCAGCTCCATTTCGTGCCGCGCTGCGTCCAGTTCACCGCGCAGGGTCTGAAGCCGGGTGGTCATCTCCTGGAATGCCTGCTGGTGCCGCTGGTTGCGCTCTTCGGCAATCCGGCTAATCAGATCGACAGCACGCATGGCTTCCCGCGACAGAATATCCAGCGGCGCATTGGTTTCAATGGTAGTTCTAAGCTGATTGATAACCACAGCGATCCGTGACTGCTCTTCCTGATCCTCGGCAAGAACTGCGCCCAGGGTTTGCACGAAATCACCGATGACCTGGCGCGTGTCTTTGAATTGATGGGTAACGTAAGCGCTTTCCTTGCGGCGCAGGTCAGCGGCAAACTGCCGCAGACCGTGCCAGTCGCGCAGTTGCGGATCGGCTGGCACTACTCCAGCGTCGGCGACCGGTTCCATACTATCCGGGGGCGGAGCGACTACTAAAACATGCCGCGCCCATTGCTCGCACTGCTGACGGATGCTCTTGGCATTGAGTCCATCCAGGTCGAAAGCGTACTTGCCCCAGACGCGCAATACCGCGCCCAAGTTATCCAGTGCCATTTTTTCCAGTTCCGACGCCACCGGTTCAGGTTCACCGTCCGCACGCACTACCGGATTTTCCGGTGGGGTCGGGGAATTCGTCTTTTTACTCCAGAAATTTGCCATGGTTTTTCGGATCGCTGCGGATGATGTGGGGCGCGTAGGGTCCGTAGACTATAAAACTATAGACCAAGACCGGTTTCGATTTCTTTTTGACCATGTTCACCGCAGGCGGGGTCAGCAGCAGCCCATCGTTCAAGCCCGCCAGCGCCCACAACTGATCCGGCTAATCCCAGCAGCATCCCGATGATCGCTCACGGCGACGAAACCCCGTTCCCACAACAACTTCGATACTGCCTCGCCTTGGTCGTAACCATGCTCCAGCAGCAGCCAGCCATTGGGTTTCAAATGATCCGGCGCTTGAGCAACGATGACCCGCAGCGCATCCAGTCCATCCAGGCCGGCCACCAGCGCCGCTGGCGGTTCAAACCGCAGTTCGCCGCGTTGCCAGTGTGGATCGGTGGCGGCGATATAGGGCGGATTGGACGCAATCAGATCGAAATGTTCGCCGGCCAGCGGTTCGTACCAGTCGCCTTCTCGAAATTCCACATTGCGAATCCCTAACTGCCGGGCATTACGGCGGGCGACGGTCAACACTGCCGGACTGCGGTCGGTGGCGACGATTCGCGCCCTTGGCCGTTCCACCGCCAGCGCCAGCGCGATTGCGCCGCTGCCGGTGCCGAGATCGGCTAACGCAGCAAGCCGATCTACGGGCAACTGCTCCAGTGCCAGTTCCACCAGCCGTTCGGTTTCCGGACGGGGAATCAGGGTGTCCGGGTTAACTTCCAGTTCCAGTGACCAGAACTCGCGCCGACCCAGGATATAAGCCACCGGTTCGCCGGTCAGCCGGCGTTCCAGCCAGGCACCGAAGCGGTCAGACGGTTCCTGTTCCGGTTGCCGTTCCGGCCAGGTGAACAGATAGCTGCGCGGACGATCCAGCGCCGCCGCCAGCAGCACTTCGGCATCCAGTCTGGGGGTAGCGCTGATTTCGGCCAATCGCCGGACGGCATCGGCCAGTAATTCGCGGAGAGTAGCGGCACTCACTCCGCCAGCGCCGCCAGCAGATCCGCCTGATATTCGTTAATCAGCGGTTCGACGATAGCATCGAGATTTCCGGCCAGCACATCGCCGAGTTTGTACAGGGTGAGATTGATCCGGTGATCGGTGATCCGCCCCTGGGGAAAGTTGTAGGTGCGGATGCGCTCGGAGCGGTCGCCGCTGCCCACCTGCAATCGGCGACTCTGGGCTTGGGCAGACTGCTGCTTCTCCCGCTCCCCGGCCAGTAATTTGGCTTGCAGCAGCGACATCGCCCGTGACCGGTTTTTGTGCTGGGAGCGCTCGTCCTGACATTCCACCACAATGCCGCTGGGCAAATGGGTAATGCGGATTGCCGAATCGGTCTTGTTGATGTGCTGACCGCCGGCTCCGGAGGCGCGATAGGTGTCCACGCGCAAATCGCCAGGATTGATGTCGATCTGTTCGATTTCCGCCAGTTCCGGCAACACCGCGACGGTCGCGGCAGAGGTGTGAATGCGGCCCTGCGCTTCGGTCACCGGCACCCGTTGCACCCGGTGCGCGCCGGACTCGAATTTCAGCCGCGAATACGCGCCCTGGCCGATGACGCGGGTGATGACTTCCTTATAGCCGCCGTGTTCGCCGAGACTTTCGCTGAGGATTTCCAGCGTCCAGCCGCGCAACTCGGCATAGCGCCCGTACATCCGCAGCAAATCGCCGGCGAACAGCGCCGCCTCATCGCCGCCGGTGCCGGCGCGGATTTCCAGAAACAGGTTGCCGGCATCGTGTGGATCGCGTGGCAGCAGCAGCAGTTGCAGCACCCGTTCCTGTTCGGCACGGCGGGCTTCGGCGTCCTGCAATTCGTCCTGAGCCAAGGCGCGCAGATCAGAATCAGTGTCAACGGCCATATCGCGGGCCGCATCCAAATCGTCCAGAGTGCGGCGATAACCCCAAAACCCGGCGGCCACCGGTTCCAGTTGGGCGTATTCCACCGACAGGGTGCGGAAGCGGTCGTTATCATTGATGATTTCAGGCGTAGCCAGCAATGCGCTGACTTCTTCATGCCGGGCTGCCAGTTGTTCCAGCTTGGCGAGCATCGAAGGATTCATCGGCAGGGATTTCCGGCGCGGTCCAACTGATACAGGGTTTTAATCAGATTCAGCATCTCGGCATCGCCTTGAGCGGCGGCTTCACGCAGACCGGCGCAGGGTGGGTGAATGAGCTTGTTGGTCAGGATGTTGGCAAGAATGTCCAGCACTGCGGCGGGATCTTTGCCGTGAGCCAGTTGCCGTCGGGCACGCGCCAGCGCCTCATCACGGATGGTTTCGGCCTGCTGGCGCAAGGCACGAATACTGGCGACGCTGTCCTGGGTCCGCAACCAGGCCATGAAGTGTTCAACCTGGCTGTCAATAATTTCTTCGGCTTGATCGGCAGCGGCTCGGCGCGAGCGCAAATTGTCCTGAATGATGTCCTTGAGGTCGTCCACCGTGTACAGATACACGTCATCGAAATCAGCCACTGCCGGGTCAATATCCCGTGGCACCGCCAAATCCACCATCAACATCGGTCGGTGTCGCCGCTGTTTCAGACAATCGCGCACTTGGGCTAACCCCAGCATCAAGCCGGGACTGGTGGTGGACGAAATCACCATATCGGCCTCGCCCAGATGGGCGGGAATTTCATCCAGAGCGATGGCATAGCCGTCGAATGGAGCGACCAGAGCGTGTGCCCGTTCCAAAGTACGGTTGGCCACGATTAGCCGACCGACGCCATTTTCATGCAGGTGGCGAGTGACCAGTTCAATGGTGTCGCCGGCGCCGATCAGCAGCGCGGTGCGCTTGGGCAGGTCGGCGAAAATCTGTTTGGCCAGCCCGACCGCAGCGAACGCCACCGATACCGGACTGGCGCCGATGCGGGTGTCGGTGCGTACCTGCTTGGCGACGGCGAAGGTATGCTGAAACAGCCGCTCCAGCCGGGATCCGAGGGTGCCGGCGCTGTTGGCGGTCTGATAGGCCGCCTTGACCTGACCAAGGATTTGTGGTTCACCCAACACCAGTGAATCCAGCCCGGCGGCAACCCGTAAAATGTGGCGTACCGCCCGCTGTTCGGTGTGCTGATAGAGATAGGGTTGCAGATCAACGGTCCGTAGCGTGTGATAATCGCCCAGCCATTCCACCACCCGCTGACCGTCCTCGCCTTTTAGACCACAATACAGTTCGGTGCGATTGCAGGTCGATAGGATGGCCGCTTCATGGGCGCCGCCATGGTCAAGCAGATCCTGCAAGGCGTTGCTCACCCGGTCAGGCGCGAACGCCACTCGTTCACGAACGCTGACCGGGGCGGTTCGGTGATTGAGGCCAAGAGCCAGAAGAGACATGGATTGCGGTTGGATGAGGCCGAAAAATGATGGGATTCTGCTGAATAGAATGCGGGATAGAATAGGCGAATGGCAAGGTCATACCGGTACCAAATAAGACGTTAAACCATGAACAGACTTCTAAAAGCATTGGGTTTCAGTGGGCTGCTGTTGAGCGGTTGCGCTACGGTGGTGGACGCACAAGCGCCGGTTGAATCGGAATTCCCGATTCGTCCCGCTATCCAGCCCAGCTCCCGCTCCGAGTTGATCTATCAGGTGCTGGTAGCGGAAGTAGCGGGCAAGCGCGATCAATTGAATGTGGCGCTGGAGCATTACCGCAAGGTGGCCGCTGTCAGCAATGATCCACAAGTAGCTGAACGGGCGGCGCTGTTGGCGCTGCTGATGAAGGACAATGCCGCTGCGCTGGAACTGGCGCAGCGCTGGCACGCCTTGGCTCCCGCCAGTGACCAGTCCCGGCAGGCGCTGGCTTTGGCGCTGTTGCGCAACGGTCGGATTGACGAAGCTATCAATCATCTGGAGGCGGTGCGAAAAGCGGCCAGCAGCAAGGACAAGCAGCAGGGTTTTGCCACCGTAGCCTCGCTATTAGGGCAGGTGGACGACAAGCAGATGGCGCTGCGGGTGATGCAACGGCTCAGCGACCGACCGCCGCGCTCAGCATTTGCCCAGTATTATCAGGCGATGCTGGCGGCGGCGGCGGGCGACCGCGACCTGGCGTTGGCCAGTCTGGATCAGGCGTTGGATCAGGATCCCAAGCTGGTTTCAGCGTACCTGTTGCGTACCCGGATCTTGATGGATCGGGGTGACCGCGATACCGCTTTGGCGGGATTAACCAAAGCGGTC
The DNA here is from genome assembly GCF_000531125.1 of Candidatus Contendobacter odensis Run_B_J11. Classification (GTDB taxonomy): domain Bacteria; phylum Pseudomonadota; class Gammaproteobacteria; order Competibacterales; family Competibacteraceae; genus Contendibacter; species Contendibacter odensensis. The sequence goes on from NZ_CBTK010000270.1 coordinate 30,472, forward strand.
GCCGCGCTGCCACGCGACCGCAATCTGCGGATGAGTTACGCCCGGTTGCTGATTGATGCGGGTCAACTGGGCAAGGCCCGCCGTGAGTTTGCTACGCTGCTCAATCAGAATCCCAAGGACACCGACTCGCTGTATGCGCTGGGTTTATTAGCGGCTGAAACCCGTCAGTTCGATTTGGCCGAGGGCTATTTTCTGGATTTGATCAAGCGCAAGACCCGGCTGGAGGACGCCTATTTCGAACTGGGGCGAATTGAGGAGCAGCGCGGTAGTTACGCCAAGGCCAATGACTGGTATGGGCGGGTGTCCGGTGAAGATCGTTATTTGGTCGCCCAGTTACGTAAGGGAGTGGTGTTGGCGAAAGCCGGTGAAACTACCATCTTGACCCAGCATTTTGAAACGCTGCGCCGCAATCAGCCGCAGAACAGCATCACCCTCTATCAGGCTGAAGCCGAGGCGCTGCGCGAGGCTGAACGCTATCAGGAGGCGTTTGATACGCTGGACCGAGGGTTGGCGCTGCATCCCAACGACAAGGATTTGCTGTACGCCCGCTCGTTGATTGCGGAGAAGCTGAATCGACTGGATGTGCTGGAGCGGGATTTACGCCTCATTATCGCCGCCGATCCCAAGAATGGGCAGGCGCTGAATGCGCTGGGCTACACCCTGGCCGACCGCACCGACCGCTATCAGGAAGCGCTGGGGTATATCGAGCAGGCGCTGGCGCTATTGCCTGACGACGCCGCCGTGCTCGACAGCATGGGCTGGGTGCAGTACCGGCTGGGTAATAACGCCAAGGCGCTGGAGTATCTGCGCCGCGCCTATCAGGCCAATCCCGATGCCGAGATCGCCGCACACCTGAGTGAAGTGCTGTGGGTCAGCGGCCAGCGCGAAGAAGCCAAGCGCATCTGGCGGGAAGCGCAAACCAAGAATCCAACCAGCACTCATTTGCGCAAACTGCAACAACGGTTTGGTGGGTAGGCGATGGATCAGCGACCCAAAACCCTTTCCCTTGGCTTCTGCTTAGCCCATGAGTTAATCCTTTCTTATGAGTACGTTCGATAGCACCAAGCGCCTACTCCCCGAAATTCTCGCCGATATCGTCAAGGGCAAGATTCAACTACCCGACTTCCAGCGCGGTTGGGTGTGGGACGACGATCATGTCCGCAGCCTGCTGATTAGCGTGGCGCGGTCGTTCCCCGTGGGTGCGGTGATGCTACTGGAAGCGGGTGGCGAAGCGAACTTCCAGGTGCGTCCGGTGGAAAACGTGTCATTCGATGATTTGCCACCCAAAGCGGACATGTTGATTCTCGACGGCCAACAGCGGCTGACCACACTGACGCAGGTGTTGGCCCTGAAAGGCGCGGTAAAAACCTACAACGACAAGGGCAAGCATATTGAACGCTATTACTATTTCCATATACCCACCGCCCTGGAAAGCACTGAACGGCTAGAGGATGCGTTGCTGACACTGGAACCGGACCGTAAACAAAAAACCAACTTCGGCCGAGATGTGAAACTCGATTTGAGTACTGCTGAAGCGGAATACGCCAATCTCTATTTCCCTTGCAGTCAGATATTTAACTGGTCTGATTGGCTTCAGGGATTGAACAAGCATAATCCTTCCAAACTTCCCGTATTTCTCGATTTTCAAAGAATGGTTTTAAATGCTTTCAACAGCTACCAACTCCCCATCATCGCGCTAAAGAAGGAGACTTCTAAAGAGGCAGTCTGCCTCGTGTTTGAAAAGGTAAATACCGGCGGGGTAGCCCTTTCTGTCTTCGAGTTGATGACAGCCACCTATGCTGCTGATGGCTACAACCTGCGTGACGATTGGTTTGGTAGCAGCCTGCGTCATGTGGAATCGCGCCAGAAGCGCTTGTCCCATGAACCTTTGCTGAATAGCGTCGAAACCACGGATTTCTTGCAGGCTATCGCCATGCTGCACACCTTGGATCGCCGTCGGGAAGATATTAAGGACGGAAAAACCGGTAAGCAGGTCACTCCGGTGAGCGCAAAACGCGCCACAATTCTTTTGCTGCCGCTGGTGGCCTACCAGAAATGGGCGGATCGGGTCGAGGTCGGCTTTCTGCTGGCAGCCAAGTTTCTGCGCAAGGAGTGTCTGATCAACCTCCGTGACCTGCCTTACCGAACCCAACTTGCACCGCTGGCCTCAGTATTAGGGCTATTAGGCGACCGCTGGCTGGAGCCGCGTATTCACGACAAGCTTGCACAGTGGTACTGGTGCGGTGTGTTGGGCGAACTGTACGGTGGCGCGGTGGAAACCCGCATTGCCAACGACGTAGAGGAACTACTCGGCTGGATCGAAAGGGACGCCGAACCGCCACGCACCATCACCGATGCCGCCTTCCAGCCAGACCGGCTAGACCGCCTGACCTCCCGGCTCAGTGCCGCTTACAAAGGTCTCAATGTTCTGGTGCTACGCGAAGGCGCCAAGGATTTCTTTTGGAAAGCCAACATTCGGGAATTGGACGCTGAAGACGTTGCGCTGGACATCCACCACATCTTTCCCCAGGACTGGTGCGAGAAAAACGGTAGTATCCCTCGCAAGCTGTACAACACCGTCGTCAACAAGACACCGATTTCCTACAAGGCCAATCGAATGATTGGCGGCTCGGCACCCTCGCAATACCTACAAAAAATTCAGAAGCATTCACAAGTGCAGATCGGCGATGCAGATATGAATACCATTTTAGGCAGCCACTGCATCCCCGCTGACCATTTGCGCTCCGATGATTTCGCCGCTTTCTACCAAGCTCGTAAGCAGAATCTGTTGATACTGATCGAGAAGGCGATTGGCAAGCAAGCGATTGCGGTTGCCATGCCGGAAGAGGACGATACGGAAATGGAGGAGATGGAAGGTTGAAAGCGGGATCGGGAGGTTTGACATCACCCGTTGCGAGATGCCAGCAAAAAACTGTTTGTGGAACCGTACTTGCCCTTGCTCTATTGTCCGGTTGCGCGACTCCACCCGTTTCCTCGCCTGCCGCTCAAAGCGCCTGGGCCGCTCGCCAGCCGATGTTGGCGAAACTGAGCCACTGGCGGGCCGTCGGGCGCATTGGCGTAATCAATGAGCAGGACGGCTGGCACGCCAACTTCCAGTGGGATCAGCAGGGTCCGACCTATCGGATTGATTTGATCGGGCCGCTGGGTCAGGGTCGGGTAGTGGTGCAGGGCGATGCAGAGAGGGTCAGCATTCAGACTCAGGACGGCCAGAACTGGACGGCGGCGGATGCCGATACCCTGCTGGAACAAAGTCTGGGGGTGCGATTGCCGGTGAAGGGATTACGCTACTGGGTGCGCGGGTTGCCGGAACCGGGGGCAACACCGGTGCTTGAAATAGATGCTGAGGGTCGGCTGATTCGTTTGGAACAGAACGGCTGGATCATCGATTACCCAGCTTATACGCCCACAACCGCGCTTGATCTGCCCGCCCGCATTGTCGCCCGCCGGTCGGATCTCAGCGTCAAACTGGTGATCGAGCAATGGAATTTGTAAGTCGTCCTGATCCTGCGGCCTGGCCGGCGCCGGCCAAGCTCAATCTCATGCTCCGCATCGTTGGCCGGCGAGCGGACGGCTACCATCGGTTACAGACCGTGTTCCAGTTTCTGGATTGCGGCGATTGGCTGTGGTTCGAGCCGCGTCCTGATGGCGCGATCATCCGGGCCAGCGCGATTCCCGGTATACCGATGGACAACGATCTGACGCTGCGAGCTGCCCGACTGCTGCAACAGACCACTGGCATCTCCCAAGGCGCGACGATTCGTATCATCAAGCAATTGCCGCTCGGCAGCGGTTTGGGCGGCGGCAGTTCCGATGCGGCGACTACCCTCATCGCCCTGAATCACCGGTGGCAAACCGGACTGACGCTGACGGAACTGGCCGCGCTCGGTTTGGCCCTGGGCGCTGATGTACCGGTGTTTGTCCACGGCCAAGCCGCCTGGGCCGAGGGAGTGGGTGAAAAATTAACCCCGGTGCAGCTCGACGAAGCCTGGTTTGTAGTGTTGACTCCGGCTTGTCAGGTCGCTACTGGCGCAGTGTTTAACGACCCGGAATTGACAAGAAATTCACCGATCATCACAATGGCCGACTTCGTAACAGGTGCAGGCGGTAATGATTGCGAAGATGTAGTCTACCGCCGCTACCCGGAAGTAGCCGCAGCAGCGACCTGGTTGGCGCAGTTCGGCGCAGCGCGATTGACCGGTACTGGAGCTTGTGTATTTGCCGCATTCAAGGACGAAGCCAGCGCCAAGCAAGTGTTAGCGGAGTTGCCGTCGGGCTGGAAGGGATTTATGGCTCGCGGTTGCAACCGCTCACCGCTGCATGACTATCTGGCGCGGCAACCTGATGTAGTTTGTTGAAGCATCTCCGATTTTTTGGGCCGTAGCCAAGTGGTAAGGCACCGGATTTTGATTCCGGCATTCCCAGGTTCGAACCCTGGCGGCCCAGCCATCTTACCCAGGCAGCACAGTTGGATATTTCGATAGTGGGGGAACAGCGCGTGTACGAAGGTCGAATGATGGTGTTCGCGGGTAACGCCCATCCGCGACTCGCCCGCGAGATCGTCAGCCACTTGCAACTGCCCCTCGGCCAAGCCGTCGTCGGTCGGTTCAGCGATGGCGAGGTCATGGTTGAACTGATGGAGAACGTGCGCGGCAGGGATGTGTTCATCGTGCAGCCCACCTGCTATCCCACCAACGACAACATCATGGAATTGCTGGTGATCGCCGACGCACTGCGCCGTTCTTCGGCGGTGCGGGTTACGGCGGTGATCCCCTACTTTGGCTATTCACGGCAGGATCGCCGCCCCCGTTCGGCGCGGGTGCCGATTTCCGCCAAAGTAGTGGCCAACATGATCACCAGCGTTGGCGTAGATCGAGTGTTGACCGTTGATTTGCACGCCGACCAGATTCAGGGCTTTTTCGATATTCCGGTGGATAACATCTACGCCACCGCGATCATGCTCAATGACATCCGCACCCAGAATTTTGGCGAAATGATGGTGGTGTCGCCCGATGTCGGCGGTGTAGTCCGCGCCCGTGCCCTGGCCAAGCGGCTGGACGATTCCGATCTGGCGATTATTGATAAACGGCGGCCCGCGCCCAATCAGGCCAAAGTGATGCACGTCATTGGCGACGTGGAAGGTCAGCATTGCATCGTGGTGGACGACATGGTGGATACCGCCGGCACCCTCTGTCTGGCGGCCAAGGCGTTGAAGGAACAGGGCGCCGCTTCAGTGCGTGCTTACTGCACCCACGCGGTGTTGTCCGGTCCGGCGGTCAAAAATATCCAGGGCTCGGCGCTGGACGAACTGGTGGTTACCGACTCGATCCCGCTGCAACCCGAAGCCGCCGCCTGTCCGACGATTCGTCAAATCGGCGTGGCTGGGCTGCTGGCCGAGACCATGCGCCGCATTCATATCGAAGAATCCGTCAGCACGCTGTTTATTTGATTGAAGCCCGCCCGCTTAGCGGGCAGGCCGCTTCACCGAGCGATTCGCCTGGTCGCGGGCGCATCGCATTTTTGTTGTCACCGTTTGGAGTGGAAGTCATGAGCATAACTTTTGAATTAAAAGCTGAGCCGCGTAGCGATTTGGGCAAGGGTGCGAGCCGCCGCCTGCGCCGCGCCGGTCAGGTACCGGCCATTCTGTACGGGGGCGGCCAGGAGCCGCAGCCGCTGGTGCTGAATCATCTGGATGTCCTTAACCAGTTGAAGAATGACGCCGTTTATTCTCATGTGCTGACCCTGAAAGTAGGCGACCGGGTCGAAAGCGCGGTGTTGCGCGATTTGCAGCGCCATCCCTTTAAGCCAACGATTTTGCATCTCGACTTCCTGCGGGTCAGCGCCGACCGCAAGCTGCGGGTGCATGTGCCGCTGCATTTTGTTAATGCGGAGACTGCGCCCGGCGTCAAGCAGCAGGGCGGGGTGGTCAGCCATGCGCTGATCGATATCGAAATTACCTGCCTGCCCAAGGATTTGCCGGAATTTATCGCAGTCGATCTGAATGGTCTGAGCCTGGGCGAAGCGATTCATCTGTCCGGGGTCAAGCTGCCGGATGGGGTGGAACTGGCAACCCACGTTGCTCCCGATTCCGAAAGCGATGTCATTGTGGTCAGCATCCATCACGCTCACGGCGGCGAAGAAGGGCCGAGCGTGGTCGCGCCGACGACCTGAGTCCGACCGGTTCACTGGGCGAAATCGTGGTGATGTCGGCTCCAGTATCCTCCCTGCGGCTGATCGTAGGGCTGGGCAATCCCGGCCCTCAATACGCCCAGACCCGCCACAATGCCGGTTTCTGGCTGGCCGATGAACTGGCGCGTCAGCAGGGGGGTACGTTCCGCCCGGACGGCAAGGTTCATGGCGATCTATGCCGGATCATCGTCGCTGGGCAGGTACTCTGGTTGCTGAAGCCGATGACCTTTATGAATCGTAGCGGTCTGGCGGTCGCGACGCTGGCGCGGTTCCATCGAATTCCGCTGCCGGAAATCCTGATCGTCCATGATGATCTGGATTTACCGCCCGGCGCGGTGCGGCTGAAACGGGCGGGTGGGCATGGCGGTCACAACGGTTTGCGCGATCTGATGACGCAATTGGGCGGCAATGATTTTTTCCGCTTGCGGCTCGGCATCGGCCATCCCGGTGACAGCCGTGCGGTGCTGGATTATGTATTGGGCCGGGCGCCACAGTCGGAACAGGGGCTGATCGAGCAGGCCATAACCGACGCGCTCCGCGAGTTGCCGCACATCATCGCCGGACAGTGGGATCAAGCCATGCAGACGTTGCACCGCCGGCGCGTCGCAACGGACAACCCGACTTCAGATTCTCCCGCAACGTCCTAAATTCCGACCCCGGATCAAGGAGCGGTGATCCGTCCGTGCGCCAGCTTCAGCGGCAAAATGTCGAGCGTGGTGCGGTAACCCAGTTCAAACAGGTGGCTTTTCTGTTCCGGCGTCATGTGGAACTCCAGCGGCGACAAGCCTTCGCACTCAATCAGCACCGTGTTGACCCAGAGCGCCTCGCTCAAAAACTCGCGTGACAGCGTACTCATAAAGGTGCGGATCAGCATCAACAGGTAGTCGGCCAGCGGGAGTATGTTGCGGTGGGCATGGGGATCGGGCGCCTGTTTGTCCCGTAGGCGGAAACAGACCACGGGGGTGCGATCCCCGGCCCAATCGCGAATCAAGCTGTCTTCAGACAGGATGCTGCCGTCCACCAGCACATGATCGTCATAATGGTGAAACGGGAACAGGAGAGGAATGGAAATCGAATAAAGGACCGCCTGCGCTACCCGCAAATCCGGCGTGGTGTCGCGGCTGAAGACGACGGGCTGACTAGAACGCACATCGGTGGCGACGATGGAAAGATGGGTTTCGAGATCAGCGAAACGTTTGCCCTGCAACTGCTCGTTCATCCACTGCTCAAACTTGACGCCACTGGAAAGCCCGCCGCGCAACAGCAGATTGACCAGCGAATGACCGAGAAAGACGCTGAAATCAACATCCAGAAACAGGGTTCTCATCGTCTCGCAATCGGTTCCTGCTGCGGCCAGGGCGGCAATGATGCTGCCGCCTGATACCCCCACGATGTGCTGGTAGCTATAACCCAATTCCCCGATAGCCTGGAGTACCCCGACATGAGCGGGTAATCGGGTACCGCCGCCGGCCAGTACCGGGACGATACATTGACGAACCGCTGGATCCATGCTGGTCTACTCTATCGTTTTGGTTAGTGTGCATAGTAGTGGCTCCCCTGATCGCTTGCATTCTCCATCATCGCCACTTGCGCCGTCGCTTGCGCCCGTCATCCCCAGCGGATGCATGGCGTTCTCGAAGCGTTGGTGTGTCTGAACCAGTTACATCCTCACTACATAAAGGTTTCCATGACTCTCAGATGCGGCATCGTCGGCCTGCCGAACGTCGGCAAATCCACCCTGTTCAACGCCCTCACCAAAGCGGGCATTCAGGCCGAGAATTACCCCTTTTGCACCATCGACCCCAATGTTGGAGTGGTGCTGGTGCCCGATCCCCGGCTGGCGGCGCTGGCGGCTATCGTCAAGCCCAAGCAGATCATGCCGGCCACGGTCGAGTTTGTGGATATCGCCGGGCTGGTGGCGGGCGCTTCCAAAGGCGAGGGCTTGGGCAATCAGTTTCTGGCCCACATCCGCGAAACCGATGCCATCGCCCATGTGGTGCGCTGCTTCGTGAATGATGATGTCATTCACGTTTGCAACCGCGTCGATCCGCGTTCCGACATCGAAACCATCAGCACCGAGCTGGCGCTGGCTGATCTGGCGACGGTGGAGAAGGCGTTGCAGCGCGCCGAAAAGGCCGCCAAGACCGGGGGCAGGGAGGCGCTGGAGCGCAAGGCGGCCCTGGAGCGGGTGCAGGCGCATCTGGACACCGGTGCCCCGTTGCGGACGCTGTTGTTGACGGACGTAGAGCGCGAGGCGCTGCGGGATCTGTTTCTGTTAACCGGCAAGCCGGTGCTGTACATCGCCAATGTCGCCGAGGACGGTTTTAGCGCTAACCCGCTGCTGGATCAGGTGCAGGAAATTGCCGGTCAGGAAAACGCCGAGGTCGCGCCAGTCTGCGCCGCCATTGAAGCCGAATTGGCGGAACTGGAGGACGCCGACCGTGCTGAATTTCTGGCCGATTACGGCTTGTCCGAGCCGGGGCTGGATCGGGTGATCCACGCTGCTTATAAGCTGCTGGGATTGCAGACCTATTTCACTGCCGGCCCCAAGGAGGTGCGGGCCTGGACAGTGCGGGCCGGCTCCACCGCGCCCCAGGCGGCGGGAGTGATTCACAGTGATTTCGAGCGGGGTTTCATCCGCGCCGAGGTGATCGCTTATGCCGATTATATGGCTTACGGCGGCGAGGCCGGTGCCCGTGAGGCGGGCAAATGGCGGCTGGAAGGTAAGGAGTACCTGGTCCAGGAAGGTGATGTTATTCACTTCCGCTTTAACGTGTAAGCACCAAGGATCAGCAAGCCAAAGAAAAAAATCTTTTATGATCAAAGGAATCGCGGCGATGATTAAAAATTTCCTTGCGCTCTTTTTGTCATTAACGGTGCTGTTTCTGGGGGTGGTCGGCTATGTTAACAATGCCGCCGTCCACAGCCAGCAACTTATCGTGGAAGCCGCCGAAGCCCGTACCGTCGCATTGCAGGCCCAGGCCATCGGGATCGCACTGAACGATATTGTGTCTGATTTGCGCATCTTGGCAGGCCAAGCGAAAACTCGTAACTATTTGCGGGATCGGGATACTGCGGTGCTGCGCGATATCGAGGTTGAATTTCTGAATTTCGCGCTCCATAAGCAACACTACGACCAAGTGCGAATTCTGGATAGCGATGGCATGGAAATTGTGCGGATCAATGACGCAGATGGTCGCCCTACCGTGGTCCCGCAGCAGCGGTTGCAGTCCAAGGCCAACCGTTACTACTTCATCGAGACGCTCCGCCTCGGGCCAGGACAACTTTATGTCTCTCCTCTCGATCTCAATGTCGAAAACAATGTTATTGAGCAACCCTTCAAGCCGATGATCCGCTTTGGAACGCCGATTTTCGATCAGGATGGGCAAAAACAGGGCATCGTCGTGCTGAATTATCTGGCGAAGGTCTTGATCGCCGAGCTAAAGCAGATTGGCGAAGGATTGCTGGGCGAATCGTTGCTGCTCAACGATGAAGGCTATTGGCTGATTGGTGCTAATCCCGACCAGGAATGGGGCTTCATGTACCCTGACCGCCACGATCTGAGCTTCGCCAATGCCTTCCCGGAGGTATGGCAACGCATCATCGTGACCGATAGCGGTCAGTTCCATTCAGCGCAAGGGCTGTTCACTTTTACGACGGTGTTTCCCCGCGTACTTAGCCAGTCGCTCGCTGCATCCGACGACGCGACGATTGTCGCTGCTCGTCAGTACCCCTGGAAAATCGTATCCCGGGTCGCCCCGGAGATTTTGCGGGCGCGAACCCAGCCCACGTTACTCGTGCTATTAACCGTGATCATGGGTGGTCTCGGTCTGCTGGCGTTGGTGTCGTGGATGATCGCCAACAATCATGATCAGCGGCTACGGGCCATTGCCACCTTGCGCGACAGCGAGGCGCGTTTCCGCGATCTGTCGGCGATGGCTTCAGACTGGTTCTGGGAACAGGATGCGCAATTCCGGTTCAGCTACTTTTCCAGCACCTTGGCTCCGACCTATATTCCCCCGGCGGTGTCGCTCGGCAAGACCCGCTGGGAACTGCCTATCGAGCTGACCCCTGAACAATGGGCGGCTCATCGGGCGGTGCTGGAGGCGCATCAGCCGTTTCGGGAATTCGAGTATTGCATTCGCACTGACGCCGGTGAGGCGCACTGGTACAGCGTCAATGGCCAAGCGATGTTCGACGAAACCGGGGCTTTCATCGGCTATCGCGGCACTGGCCGTGACATCACCGAGCGTAAGCAGGCCGAGGAAAAACTCCGCCGCAGCGAGGAACTGCTGCGCCGTACCGGCCGGTTGGCGAAGGTGGGCGGCTGGGAATTATTCGTCTGCGACAATATGCCGCGCTGGTCGGCGGAAGTTCGCCGGATTCACGAAGTCGCCCCGGAGTATCGGCCCACCTTCGAGGAGGCGTTGAACTTCTATCCGCTGGAAGCGCGGGAGCGAATCGCGAATGCCATGCGCCAACTGCGCGATCAGGGGCAGACCTACGATCTCGAATTACCCTTTGTGACCGCTAAAGGCCATGATTTATGGGTCCACGTTCAGGGCGACGCTGAAATCCAGGAAGGTCAGATCGTGCGCCTGTTCGGCACTTTTCAGGACATTACCGAAAGCAAGCATCTGGAGCAGCAGATCAAGCACATGGCGCAGCATGATGTGCTGACCGGTCTGCCGAACCGCAATTTGCTCCAGGATCGCTACCGACAAACGCTGCATCGGGCCGAGCGCGAACGGCAACGGTTCGCGGTGCTGATGCTGGATTTGGACGGTTTCAAGGTGGTGAACGACGTGCTGGGGCACCATCGCGGCGATCTGCTGTTGCAACAAGTGGCGGAGCGTCTGCTGCAATGCGTCCGCAAAACCGACACGGTGTGTCGCCAGGGCGGCGATGAGTTCGTGCTGCTGCTGGGCGAGCTGGGGCGCTGGGAAGATGCGGCGCGGGTGGCGGAAACGGTGCTGAAGACGATCAACCAACCTTTTGCGCTGGAACAGGATGAGGTGGCGCAGGTGGGCGTTTCCATTGGTATTGGCTGCTATCCCGACGATGGCACCACGCTGGATGCGTTGCTCAAGAATGCCGATATCGCCATGTACCGGGCCAAGGCCAAGGGTCGCAATCGCTATGAATATTTTGCGGTGCCCGGTTGATCGCTCCTTATCACGTCAAGAACTCAAATCCGGCTCGCCACAATGACGCAAAATCGCCGCCCGCGCCGCATCGCGGAGCCGAACCGCCGCCGACCAGTCGTCACCGTCCGGGGTTATTGGCGACTCGATAATCACCTCCAACTGGCCTCGGCGCGGGAACCACGAACCCGCCCGCAGTATCGAGCGGGTGCCACAGATTGTGACCGGCACTACCGGCACTCCTGCCTGCGCCGCCGCCAGGAACGCTCCCATCCGAAATTCCAGCAGGCCCGGCATCCGGGTGAAGGTGCCTTCCGGGAAGAAGCCCAGCGACTGGCCGGCGTGTGCCGCATCGATCAATCTGCCCGCCTCGTCTACGCTGCGCTGCACGTCGAAGCGCTCGACGAACAGCGTCCCCAGGCGCAGCAGGGGTCGGGCTATCCAATGATTGTCCAGTAATTCCCGTTTGGCAACGTAGTGGAAATGGCGCGGAATGGCGGCCATCAGCACATAGGCGTCCAGAAAGCTGGAATGGTTGGCGACCAATACACAGGAACCGACCGGCAGATGTTGCTGGCCGCGCACCGTCAGCGGGGTAGCGGTCAGTTGTGCCAGCAACCAAGGCCCGGTTCGAGCCAGCGCCCAGCGCCATTCCAGTTTCGGCAAGGTCATGATTCCCAGCCATACCACCGGCGCCAGCACCCCGAATACGCTCCACCCATAAGCGGCATACAGCCATTCCGTCACCGTGCGCCCCAGCCGCCGCGCCTGTGCCCAGCCGCTGGCCAGGGCGATCCGGGTCAGTTGCAGCCACAGCGCTCGCCCGCCCTGGCCAATGGCGTTGCGTTGATACAACTCTCGCACCGCCCCACGGCGAATCTTGCCGCTGGAGGTTTTTAGTACCGTGCGCGGCGGCGCCAGCACCACTTCATCCGGTGGCGTTCCCAGCAAATCCACCCCGACGCTCTGAATCTGCTGGCGCAGGCTGACCAGCGACTCCGGTTGCGTGGTTCGGGTTTCAGCAACGACCACCAGCCGCTCACTGCCGGTCGCGGGATCAGGGCTGGCGAACACGGCGACGCAACCTTTGCGGATGCCTGGAATTTCCCCAACCGCCTGTTCCAGTTCGTAGGGATAGAGATTGCGCCCGCCGCGAATGATCAAATCCTTGACCCGCCCGGTGAGATAAATATCGCCACCGGCCAGATAGCCGCGATCCCCGGAATCCAGCCAGTCATCGCCATGGGGGAACAGCCGACGGGTCGCTTCCGGGTTGCGGTAGTAGCCGGTGGTGGCCGACGGCCCCTTGAACTCCACCCGCCCTTCCTGGCGATCCGGCAGTTCGCGACCCTGCTCGTCTACAACACGAATCTGGTGATCGGGAAGCGGCTGGCCGCAGGCGGGGAACAACAGGGCGGCGCTATCACCGGGAGTGGTCGGTTCGGCCTGACCGGTGGCAATGAACCGCTCGCGCTGCACTCGATCAATGACCGGTCCCCGTCCGGGTGGTGGCAAGGCCAGCCCAACCGAGCATTCGGCCAGTCCGTAGACCGGCGCCATGGCCTCAGCGTGGAAGCCATAACGGCTGAACCGGGCGCTGAATCGTTCCAGGGTTGCTGGACTGACCGGCTCGGCGCCATTGAAACTCATCCGCCAGCAACGGAGGTCCAGCCCCTCGATTTCATGATCCTGGATGACCCGGGCGCACAGTTCGTAGGCAAAGTTGGGTGCCGCTGACAAGGTGCCGCGATGGCGATGAATCGCCCACAGCCAGCGAGCGGGCCGCGCCAGGAAGCTTAATGGCGACATCACCACCAGCGGGAAAGCGTGGTACAGGCTGCCCAGGCAGGCGCCGATCAGGCCCATGTCGTGATACAACGGCAACCAACTGACGAACACATCCTGAGAATTGGCCGCGACCCGTGGCCCCATCGCCCGCAAGTTGGCCAGCAGGTTGGCATGGCTGAGCATCACCCCTTTAGGATCGCCGGTGCTGCCGGAGGTGTATTGCAGGAACGCGAGATCGCGGGGGTGAACGGGAACCTTGCTCCAGGTGGCGGGCGTTTGCTGCAATTCCGTCACCGTAACCACATGACGCAGGTCTTCAACCTGGGCTTGCAGGAGCCGGGCGACCAGCTTGGCTTCGGGTACGGTGATCAGCGCCACGGTTTGGGCGTTGCTCAACAGTCGGGCGTGGCGGCGCAGATGCTCTTCGAGTTGAGAGGGCCGTACCGGCGGATAGATCGGCACCGGAACACCGCCGGCCAGCAAAATGCCAAAAAAGCTGAGAAAGTAATCGCTGCCGGTCGGTAGCATGATCGCCACCATCTGGCCGGGTTGCAGCCCGCGTTGTTGCAGCCCGGCCGCCACCGCCTGGGCACCCTGGCGCAGCCCGGCATAGCTGAACGTGGTATCAATGCGGTCGTCATTGCCGTAGATCTGGATCGCCAGCCGGTCGGGGTGGGCTGCAACATGCCAGTCGAGCGCTTCGAGCAGGGTTTCGGCGCGATCCGGGGTTCCCGTCGCCAGCGGTTCCAGTGCCGGCGCCTGCCAGTCGGCCGCCAGCACCGCCGGTTCCGGTTCACCGCTGGCTTGCAGGATCAGATCGACCAGATCACGCGGCGTTTCGGCCAGTAGAATCTGTTCACCCAGTTGCACCTGAAACTGCGCCTCAATCCGGCGCAGCAGTTCGGTGCGGGCCAGACTGTCCAGCGCCAAATCCCGATCCACATGGCTGTCCAGGGTCAGGGTTATCGCACCCCGCTCCGACGGGTGGAGTTCCCGCAGCAGTGCCCGCAGCAGTTCCAGGACATGGGCGGCGGTTTCCTCGGCGAGGCTGGGGCTGGGCGCAGACTCTGATTGAGCGCGAGCGGGTAATCCATCGTGATCAAGAGACATGGCAGATTTCCAGGTTTTGTCGCGAATTTTGGCGGGTGGCTGGACTCGGGTTACCCGCATCTCAAGCTACCCTTTTAGAATACGACTATTGAAGCGTGCGGGTATCGGCGCAAATCCTACCCGGTTTCGCCACCGTGCTACCCGAATTTGAGGAACCCTCCATGAATCGAAAAGGCTTCCGTTGCCAGTTGCTGGCGTTAGTGTTGCTCTTCGGGCCGATCAGCGCCCTGGCGCTGGAAATCGGTGAAATCCAGGTTCAGTCGGCGTTGAACCAGTTGTTCGACGCCCGGATTCCGTTACCGACGCTGACGCCAGAAGAACTGGCGAAGGTCTCCGTCAAACTGGCGCCGCCACCGATGTTCAACGAATTCGGTCTCGAAAGAGCGCCCACCCTGGCCAATCTGGTGTTTTCGATTGAGTACAACGCCGAAGGGCAGGTTTACGTCCGGGTGGTTTCGACCAAGCCGATTCGCGAGCCGTCGCTGGCGCTGCTGCTGGAGTTTGGTTGGCCGCGTGGCAGAACTTTCCGCGAATTCACGGTGTTTCTCGATCCGGTGCAACGCCTGGCCAAGCGGCCCGGTGATCGGAGCAAGACGGTGATGGAACCGCCGCCGCCGCCGCCCGTCGCTGCTGCGCCAGTACCGGCGGTTGTGGCCTCGATCCCTGAACCGGAGCGCAACACACCGCCGGATCAGGGTGCGGTGACCGAGCCGGCAGCGCTGAGGGTGGCCGCTGCGCCCGAACCCTCGCCGACTCCGGTTGCTTCGCCAGCCGATCCGGTGCGGATTTACCGGCCCGGCGATACCTACGGCCCAGTCGCGCCCGGTGAAGGGCTATGGGGCATCGCGCTCAAGGTGCGACCTGATCCGGGCATCACCCGTGAGCAGATGATGCAGGCGCTGTTTCAAGCCAATCCGCAGGCGTTCGGCAAGTTGGGGATTGGCGGATTGAAAATCGGCGCGGTGCTGCGGATTCCCACGCTGCGGGAGATTGCGGACTTCACCGATTCTCCGGTCGCCCGGCAACTGGCGGCGGCAGTACCCGCAGGGGTATCGGCGGGCACGGAGCCGAACGCGGCGCCTGTAGTCCCGGAACCGGAGCTGGCCGAGAAGGCTCCTCTTGATTCACCGCAGGTGTTCCCGCTGCCGCCGCCCGATCAGCTTGAGCCGATCGCAGTGGTTACTGTGGCTTCTGCGTCTCCACCGGAAGCGGCCTCGGCTATCGCCGAACCGGTGCCGCCCACCCCGGAGCCGGTGATGGCGATATCGCCGGCGCCTCCCACTTCCAAACTGACCGTACTCGCGGTAACCGCCTCGTCAGAACCGGTTGCGCCTCTGCTGGAATCGGTATCGGTAACGCCGCTACTGTCGCTGGTGGTAGCGGAAATAATCGCGAAGGTCACTCCAGTTTCATCGGTGGCGCTGGCGTGGACAACCGTGGTTGGGCCGCCGGTGAGCGAAGCGGCGTTATCAGCACCGGCATTGGCGATTGCCGCCGCGCCGTTGCCCATCGCCGAAGCGGTGACCGTGATTCCACCAGAACCGGCCATAGCCGATGCACTGAAACCCGCACTGGTCCCGATGGACGTTTTTGGTTGGCTGGCCGAAATCGAGCAACGGATTCCGCCCTCCGTTTTTGAGTTACTGCCGCCGATTCAAAGACGTGATCCGTGGGTGGCTACGACCACCGCGCTGACCGATCCAGCAGCGCCGGTGGATCATCCACCTGAGCCACCCCCGTTGGAGATACTGCCCATACCGCCAGTCGAACCCGCCGTGCTGGAGATACTGCCCACACCGCCGGTCGAACCCGCTGCGCGGGTCAGCCGTGAATATGGCCCGGTTATCGCCAACGAACGGCTGTGGGACATTGCTACCCGGACTCGTCCTGATCCCGGCATCAGCAAGGATCAGATGATGCGGGCGTTGTTCAAGGTCAATCCGCAAGCATTTTCCAAACCCGACACTATGGATAGCCTGAAGGTGGGGGCGATGTTGCGGATACCGACCTTGCGAGAAATCGTGGATTACACTGATTCCAAGGTGGCGAAACAGTTGCTGGAGCAGCAGGCCGTTACCACTCCAGCCACCCCGGAACCTGCTGCGTCGGAGCAACGCCAGTAGAAATTTTGCCGTTGGATTGAGCCAAATGTAGAAGGTAGGGCGGATTAGGCGTCAGCCGTAATCCGCCTTTCAGGCAATCCCGGTTTCGGCGGGTTACTGGTATCAGGACTTTCGCTTTCCGTCATTCCCGCGTTAGGCGGGAATCCAGTAAGCCGCTGAAAAGCCTGGATACCCGCTTTCGCGGGTATGACAAATTTACGGGTTTAGCGAAAGCCCTGGTAATGTTGATAGCGCAATCCTAGACTGGTTGTGCAAGTAGCACGGGCCTCTTGCCCGCAATGAGTGGACAGGCTGGAAGCCGGTGCTACGACGAATTTCCAGCGGCAGGCAACAGGTGACGGCAATGGCAGGTTTAGCAACGCTACATGATCGGGATTTTTACGCATGGACTCTCCAGCAGGCCGATCTGCTGAAACAGCGACGGTTAGCGGAGGTGGATATTGACTCTATCGTCGAGGAACTGGAATGCATGGGCGCCAGCGAGCGACGGGAGTTGATTAATCGGCTGGCAGTACTGATGGCCTATCTGTTGAGATGGCGGTTTCAGCCGGAACTGCGCGGCAACAGTTGGCGGAATACGATTGATGTGCAACGGTTCGATATTAAAGAATTGCTTGAGGATAATCCGAGTCTGGCCGCCGGGTTGAATGAGCGTATGGAAAAAGCGTATCGAAAAAGCGTGATGCTGGCCGTGAGAGAAACGGGTTTGAGCAAAATGGCTTTTCCTGTTGCCTGTCCTTTTAGCGCGGATCAATTGCTCAGTGAAGAGTTTTGGCCGGAATGGTGATGAACCGACTCCAAGTTGAAATTCCGGTGACGACGGGAAGCGGCGGGCGCACGACATTCAATCGAACCCGACAAGGCTTTGCTAAAGACCACTGGATCGACGCGGCCTGCGTCGGG
>NZ_CBTK010000271.1 GCF_000531125.1 Candidatus Contendobacter odensis Run_B_J11
TGCAAAATGACATCCCCCTGCCAGCGTTTCATGGGGGCGTGAGAAACTGATAGGTGGTAAGGTACTGGCGACCGGATCGGCGCAGTGACCCATCGGCAACAGCCTCACTCCACCAAAAACGGTCACATTCTGCTTGTACACTTCCATTTATTTCCATAGTATTGGAAATATGGATAAGTCATCGGCTATCGCAGTACTCGGCGCCCTGGCGCAAGACACTCGGATCGAGATTTTCCGCCACTTGGCGCAAACCGGCCCACAACCGGCAGGTCAAGTCAGCGAGCGTTTCAGCCTGCCGCTGGCGACGCTCTCGTTTCACCTGAAAACCTTGCAGCAGGCCGGCCTGCTGGATTGCCGCCGCGAGGGTCGGCAGTTGATCTATCAGGCCCGCTGCGAGGTGGTGGTCGCGCTGATGACTTATCTGACGGAACATTGTTGCAATCTGCCTGCATTGGCTTTTGAAACCCGCATTCCCCTTGCAACCGCTACTCAGGAATCCACCGTCATGAGTCAGGAAAAAATCTACAACGTGCTGTTTCTCTGCACCGGCAATTCCGCTCGCAGCATCCTGGCCGAAGCCACCATGAACCACCTCGGCAAAGGCCGCTTTCGCGCCTACAGCGCCGGCAGCTTTCCCGCTGGTCAAGTCAATCCTTTCAGCCTGAAACTGCTGGAGTTGCAGGGTCTGCCGACCGCAGGGCTGCGCAGCAAGAGTTGGAATGAATTCGCGGGACCCGATGCGCCGCTACTGGATTTTGTGTTCACCGTCTGCGACAACGCCGCTAACGAAGTTTGCCCGTTTTGGCCCGGCCAACCGATGTCGGCGCACTGGGGTGTGGAAGACCCGGCAGCAGTGGAAGGCGACGACACGATGAAGATGTTGGCATTCCGCGCTGCGCTGCGGGCGCTGGAAAACCGGATTCAGATTTTTATCAATCTGCCCATCAAGTCACTGGACAAGATCAAGCTGAAAGCCACGCTGGACGAAATTGGTCTCACCATGCCGGAGGGCAATGGATGAACGCCGCCTGCGAAGTCAACGCCAAGGCGATGGAAGGCGCGCAACTGGGATTTTTCGAGCGCTATCTGACGTTGTGGGTCGCATTGTGCATCGTCGCCGGCATCGTGCTGGGTCACTTCCTGCCGGGGATATTTCAAACAATCGGCAGGCTGGAAATCGCCCAAGTCAACCTGCCAGTGGCGCTGCTGATCTGGCTAATGATCATTCCGATGCTGGTCAAGATCGATTTCGCCGCACTGCGCGGGGTCGGCCAGTACTGGCGCGGGATTGGCGTCACCCTGTTCATCAACTGGGGGATCAAACCGTTCTCGATGGCGCTGCTGGGCTGGCTGTTCATTGGCGGGCTGTTTGCGCCGCTACTGCCAGCGGAGCAGATCGATTCCTACATCGCCGGGCTGATTCTGCTGGCTGCTGCGCCCTGTACCGCGATGGTATTTGTGTGGAGCAATCTGACCCACGGCGAACCGCACTTTACCCTAAGCCAGGTGGCGCTGAACGACATTATTATGGTGTTTGCGTTCGGCCCCATTGTCGGGTTGCTGCTGGGCATGACCTCCATCGTGGTGCCGTGGGCGACGCTGTTCCTGTCGGTGGTGCTGTACATCGTAATTCCACTGATGATTGCGCAAACGGTGCGCGGCGCAGTGCTGAAATCGCAAGGCTCAGCGGGATTGGCGCGACTGCTGGATGTGCTTGGCCCGACTTCGCTGATCGCGTTGCTGACGACGCTGGTGCTGCTGTTCGGCTTTCAGGGCGAGCAGATCGTGACCCAGCCGCTGGTCATTCTATTGCTGGCGATCCCGATTCTGGTGCAGGTGCTTTTCAACTCTGGGTTGGCCTATTGGCTCAATCGCCAGGTTGGGTCGCCGCATTGCGTAGCAGGACCGTCAGCGCTGATTGGGGCCAGTAATTTCTTCGAATTGGCGGTAGCAGCGGCGATTGCACTATTTGGCTTCAATTCCGGCGCGGCGTTGGCAACCGTGGTTGGGGTGCTGATTGAGGTGCCGGTGATGTTGATTGTGACCAAACTCGTTAACCGCAGTCGTGGCTGGTATGAACGGGGGCCGAGAGTCCCGCTACCACCGGCCCGTTAATTACTGCGCCCCGCACCTGGCGCACACTCCATACAGAATGATGTCGTGGCGCTGAACCTGGAAATCGCGGGGAGCCAGCGCCTCCAGATCATGGACGCAGCCCTGCACATCGAACACCAGTCGGCATTGTTGACAGATGAAGTGGTGATGGTGCCCCCGGTCAGCGGGTTCGTAACAGGGAACCGCGCCCGGAATCTCCACCAGCACGATCATCCCTTGCGCCATGAAAAACTTCAGGGCGCGATACACCGTCGCTAATCCAATCCCTGCACTGCCCTGGCTGGCCCGCTCGCGAATGTCCGGCGGCGTCAGCGGACGATCCGACTGTTGCAAAATCTCCAGAATGACCTCACGTTGCCGCGTCGAGTAGCTCACAATCACACTCCGCTTGACTGAAATTGAGAATCCATTATCTTAGTTAAGAATTGAGAATCCAATCTCAAATCAACCGGTACGGTGCCTACACCCATGAACTCTCCTGATCTCCGCATTCCCGTGACGGTGCTGACCGGCTTTCTCGGCGCCGGCAAGACCACCCTGCTCAACCGCATTCTGACCGAACAGCACGGTCAGCGCATCGCCGTGATCGAAAACGAGTTTGGTGAGATCGGCATTGATCAGGCGTTGGTGATCAACGCCGAAGAAGAAATTTTCGAGATGAACAACGGGTGCCTGTGCTGCACCGTGCGCGGCGACCTGATCCGCATTCTCGGCAATCTGATGAAGCGGCGCGACAAATTCGACCGGATTCTGGTGGAAACCACCGGCCTCGCCAATCCCGGCCCGGTGGCGCAGACCTTTTTCATGGACGATGAGATGAAAGAAAACCTGCGGCTGGACGGCATTGTCACGCTGGTGGACTGCAAACACGTCAGCGACCATTTGGACAGCAGCGAGGATTGCCGGGCGCAAATCGCTTTCGCCGATACCCTGCTGCTGAATAAAACCGATTTGGTGGATGCGGCGGCGGTGGAGGCGCTGGAAACCCGGCTGCGCAGCATGAATGGCTTAGCCACTGTGCAGCGGGCGACGATGGCGCGGGTAGATTTGCACCAAGTGCTGGATCTCGGTGGTTTCGATCTGAAGCGGGCGCTGGCCCTCAATCCGGCATTTCTGGAGCCAGAATATCCGTTTGAGTGGGGCGGTTGCTACGATCTGGCGGCGGGCGAATTCACCCTGACGCTGAATGACGGGCCAGACCCGGCGATGAGCCTGGTCGCCTTGCCCATCGCTGACGGGCAGGACTGGATCGCCGCGCAGGAACTGGCGGCCCGGCTGTTTTCGCTGGACGCGGAGCCAGTTGAACCGGGCGCGGCGCTGATTCCGGGCATTTTGCACTACGAGCTGCAACTCGCCGCTGACGGCGCCAAGTCATTCCGGCTGCGACTGGAATCGGTGGGGAGACTGGCCTTGTTCACTCAGCATCATCCCGATGAATTCGCGCTGCGGCTGCTCGACGCCCAAGGTCAAACCTGGTCGCCGGTGGCCGAACACACCTACAACCCCGGCCACAGCCACGACGACACGGTGTCCTCGGTGGGCATCGTCGAGGAGCGTCCGGTCAATCCGTACAAGCTGAATCTGTGGCTCAGCGATCTGCTGCGCGACAAGGGGGCGGATATTTTCCGCATGAAGGGCGTTCTGCATTTGGCCGATAACCTCAATCGCTTCGTGTTTCAGGGCGTCCACATGTTGTTCGACGGTCAGGCCGACCGGCCTTGGCGTGCGGATGAACCGCGTCTGAGCCAGATGATTTTTATCGGGCGGGCACTGGATCGGGCGGAATTGACCGCCGGATTCCGCGCCTGTCTGGAATGAGCTTGACGACGGCCATGCCGAAAAAGACGAAGGAAGCGCAAGTACACATTCCCTGGCGGGTGGACATCGCCGACGCGGTGCAGGATTTAGCCTGGTCGCCGGATGGGTGCTGGCTGGCGGTGGCCGAAGTCAGCGGCCCGCTCATTCTCGTCAATGGTGAAAGCGGCGCGGTGCTTCAGCGCTGGCCGGGACACGGCGGCGGAACCTTGAAACTGGCCTGGTCGCGGGATAGCCGCTGGCTGGCCAGCAGTGGTCAGGACGGGCAGGCGCGGCTGTGGAATCCCGACAGTGCGGTCGAGCATCGAGCCTTGGCGGGCGGCAACGCCTGGGTCGGCGGCGTCAGCTTTTCGCCCTATGCCGATGATCGGCTGATCACGGCTGCCGGTAAGGAATTACGCGCCTGGACGCTCGACGGCGGCCTGATCCAGACCATCCAGCCGCACGCCAGCACCATCACCGATCTGGCCTGGCATCCGCAGCAACCGGTGCTGGCTTCGTCGGCGTTCGGCAAGGTTCATCTGTGGGATTGGCAAACGCCGGACGCGCCCAGCGAACAGAGTTTGCCGCATTCGTCGCCGCTACTGAACGTGCGCTGGTCACCTAATGGGCGCTATCTGGTCTGCGGCTGTCAGGACAACAGCTTGCGCTGCTGGACCTGGCCGAATGCCGAGAGTTGCCAGATGAGCGGTTATTCCGCCAAGTTGCGCACTCTGGCCTGGGATCGCCACTCGCGCTGGCTGGCGACCGGAGATCGGGAAGTGGTGACCGCCTGGGACTTTTCCCAAGGCGCGCCAATGGGACAAATGCCGCGTGATCTGGAGGCGATGACCGACCGGGTGCTGGATCTGGCGTTTCAACCGGGCGGCGACGGGTTGGCGGCGGGGGATCAAAGTGGACATCTGATGATCTGGAAAACCACGAACCCCGATTTTCAACTCTGCTGGCAAGGCGCGTTGCGCGATGGGTTCCAGCGATTGGCCTGGCATCCGCACCGGCGCGGGCTGGCGGTGGGCGGCAGCGAGGGCGCCGTGTTGCTGTTCGAGATCGCGGCATGAAGTCACCCTCCGGGCCAGCGACACCTCCATCCCCTTTTAGTCTGCTGGCGACTGGCGCTGCGCAACGCTTGGCGGGTGCGGCGGTTTTAATCGCCGGACTGTGGCTGGCCGTATTCTGGGCGCTGCATTGAATGACCATGAATCCCGCTATTCGACTGGACGATTTAACCGTCTGCTACAACCGCCATCCGGCGGTGCATCATCTATCGGGCGCATTCAATCACGGTTCGCTGACCGCTATCGTCGGCCCCAATGGCGCGGGTAAAAGCACCTTGCTCAAAGCGATCATGGGTCTGCTGCCGGTGACGACCGGACGGATTGATCCGGCGGTGCTGACGCCGACGGACATCGCCTATCTGCCGCAACAGGCGCAGATTGATCGCCAATTTCCGATCACCGTGCTGGATGTGGTTCTGCTGGGCCACTGGCAGCGGATCGGAGTTCTGGGCGCGATGACTTCGGCATTGAAAACGCAGGCGATTGAGGCATTGGCCGCAGTCGAGCTGGTGGATTTTCAGCGGCGGCCCATTCGCACCCTGTCGGCAGGCCAGTTTCAGCGGGTGCTGTTTGCCCGGATGCTGTTGCAGGACGCCCGGTTGATTCTGCTGGATGAGCCGTTTACCGCGATTGACGCCCGCACTACGGCCGATTTGATTACGGTGGTGCGAGCCTGGCACGACCAGCAGCGCACCGTGATCGCCGTGCTGCACGATCTGGATCAGGTTCGCGCCCATTTCCCCGAAACTCTGCTCATGGCCCGATCCCGGATTGCCTGGGGCCAGACGGCGCAGGTGTTGACCGCAGAGCATCTGCAACAGGCTCGTGAAATGGCCGAAGCCTGGGATGAGCAAGCCCGGTTGTGCGCGGTTCAAGCGCCATGAATCTGTTGCTGGAGTGGCTGGTTGCGCCGTTTGTCGAGTTCAGCTTCATGCGCCGGGCGCTGGTGGCCTGTCTGGCGCTGGGCTTAGGCTGCGGCCCGGTTGGGGTGCTGTTGATGCTGCGGCGGATGAGCCTGATGGGCGATGCGCTCTCCCATGCCGTGCTGCCCGGCGCGGCGATTGGCTTTTTGATCGCCGGATTTTCGCTCACTGCGATGAGTCTCGGCGGCTTCGTGGCCGGGTTGACCGTGGCGCTGCTGGCCGGGTTGGTGACGCGCTTCACCGAGCAGCGCGAAGACGCCAGTTTCGCCGCGTTTTATCTGATCTCGCTGGCGCTGGGCGTGCTGATTGTCTCCATCCGAGGTAGCAGCGTAGACCTGCTGCATGTGCTGTTCGGCACCATTCTGGCGGTGGACGATGCCTCACTGTTGCTGGTGGCCAGTATCGCCAGCGTCACCTTGCTGACCCTCGCGCTGATCTACCGGCCCTTGATCGTGGAGTGCTTCGATTCGGGGTTTTTGCAATCGGTACAGGCGCGGGGGACGGTTTACCATCTGCTGTTTCTCATCTTGGTGGTTCTGAATCTGGTCGCCGGATTTCAAGCCCTGGGTACGCTGATGGCGGTGGGTCTGATGATGCTGCCCGCCGCTGCGGCCCGGTTTTGGGCGCAGGAGGTGTGGAGCATGGCGGCGGTGGCGGCGACTATCGCCGTGCTGTCCGGCTACATCGGGCTGTTGCTGTCCTATCACCACGACCTGCCCTCGGGTCCGGCGATCATCTTGACCGCTGGAATGGCCTATCTGCTTTCTATCGTCCTGGGCGCTCAGGACGGTCTGCTGGTTCGATTTCTACCCCGTCCACATCTACAAGCCTGACTTCACGAGGTTCTCATGCGATTTTTCTTCAAATACCTCATCTTATCCCTGGTTCTGGTCATGCCCGCCGCGTGGGCTGAACCGCTGCGCGTGGTCGCCAGCTTCAGCATTCTGGCTGACATGGTGAAAAACGTCGGCGGCGAGGACATCGCCGTCACCACGCTGGTGGGCGCTGATGGCGATGCCCATGTGTATGAGCCGACGCCGGCGGACGCCAAGGCGGTCGGCAAAGCGCAACTGGTGATCGTCAATGGCTTGGCTTTTGAGGGCTGGATCGAGCGTCTGCTCAAGTCATCGGCCTATAAGGGTGAGGTGGTGGTCGCCAGCCAGGGCGTAGCGCCTCGGCAAATGCAGGAGGAAGCCGAGCATGAATCTAAGGGTGGCCAGTCGGCGCATAAAGGCCACGATCATCACGATCATGGCTCGACCGATCCTCATGCCTGGCAGGATTTGGCGAATGGGCAGATTTATGTGACCAACATCATCAACGGCCTGGCCAAGGCCGATCCGGCCCATGCCGCCGCTTACCAGCAGCGCGGCGAAGCCTATTTGGCGCAACTGAAGGCAACCAATCAGTGGGTGCGCGAGCAACTGGCGGCGGTTCCCCCGGCCAAGCGGCGCGTCATCACTTCCCACGATGCGTTCGGTTATTTCGGCGCGGCCTACGGGGTAGATTTTCTGGCGCCAGTCGGCTGGAATACTGAAAACGAACCTTCGGCCAAGCAAATTGCGACGCTGATCCGCCAAATTAAAAAAGGTTCTTCGACACTTTCTGTGGAGCGGATCCATCAGAGCAGGTTGCAGCTCGCTGAGCAGGCTGAATGCCAAACTTATATTTTTTAAAATCAATTAGTTATTTATAAGCTGCCAATTATAATTCTCATTTTTGAGACAGTACACCCTGGTTTCCACAAGAACCCTCGAAGAACCTTAAAAAAGAGGGGACGCGGGCGCTGTTCGTGGAAAACATGAGCGATCCGCGTTTGCTCAAGCGTGTCGCCGACGAAGCGGGCGAGGTCGTAGGCGGCACACTGTATTCCGATGCGCTGGCACTTGTCGGTCAACCCGGCGACAGCTACATCGGGATGTTCCGTTACAACGTGCCCGCGCTGGTAGCGGCGATGGCGAAAAATTGATCTGTGCTATCCGCCGGAGCGATTGCATCACACTGGAGTCCCCATGACCCTGTTGAAGCCGGATGTCGGATTAGCCGAGGAAACCGGGACTCCGGTAGCGGTGAGCGCTCGCTCCATCGAAGCGACTATCGCCACCTTCGTCAAAGCCTTCGCTATGTTGGATGACTGGAACGACCGTTATCGCTACCTCATTGACCTCGGTCGTCGCCTGCCGCACTTTCCGGAGGAGTGGCGCACTAAGTCCAATCAGTT
Source organism: Candidatus Contendobacter odensis Run_B_J11 (assembly GCF_000531125.1). Lineage (GTDB taxonomy): Bacteria > Pseudomonadota > Gammaproteobacteria > Competibacterales > Competibacteraceae > Contendibacter > Contendibacter odensensis. Next base: position 8,130 of record NZ_CBTK010000271.1, read on the forward strand.
GCGCGGTTGCCAATCGCAAGTCTGGATCGTTGGCATTCGGTCGGCGGATCGCCTGTGTTTTCGAGCAGTGAGCGATGCGGCTATCGTCAGCGGGTTAATCGGGCTGCTGTTGGCGGTTTACAACGGGCGGCAGGCTGAGGAAATTCTCACCACCTCGCCGGAGTTTTTGAATGCGCTAGGGCTGTATGAACATCTCAGTCCGTCACGCGGCAATGGCCTGTATGCACTGGTGCAATTCATTCGCCGCTTTGCAAGGGCAGAGACGGCATGAACGCTGAAACGACACTGGAAAACCGGCTGGATACGATCCTTCGCTACCACCAAACCAGCAAACACCGGCCGGATCGTTATGCGCCGGGGCCGCACGGGCTGGATTGGGCCAATCAGCCGGAACCGTTTCGCACTTATGCCGGTGCTACACGGGTTGACCTGAATCTCGCTGCCGATGCCCTGCCCGTTCTGTTCAGCGCGGTTCGGAGCGGGTTACGCGGCGAATCGCAGCCGTTCAGCCGCGAGACCGTCGGCATCCTGCTGGAATTATCGCTGGGTCTGTCGGCGTGGAAAGCGCAAGGGCCGAGCCGCTGGGCGCTGCGCTGCAATCCGTCCAGCGGCAATCTGCATCCCACCGAAGGCTATGTGGTGTGTTCCGATTTGCCGGAACTGGCCGCTGGCGTTTACCACTATGTCAGCCGCGATCATGCGCTGGAACGGCGGGCCAGTCTCAATGATGCCGCGTTGCCCGATTTCGGCCTGCTGCTGGGATTGACCAGCATTCATTGGCGGGAAGCATGGAAATACGGACTGCGGGCCTATCGCTACTGCCAGCACGATGTCGGTCATGCCATTGCAGCGGTCGCCTATGCTGCTGCGGCGCTGGGCTGGCGGGTTCGGCTGCTGGATGCAGTCAGCGATGCCGACATTGCGGCTTTGCTGGGACTGGATCGCCAGGCCGATTTTGCCGACGCCGAAGCGGAAGCGCCGGATGTGTTGCTGTGGGTCGGCGCGGATTTGCCGCCCGATCCGCTGCCGCTACCCATACCGACGCTGTTTCAAGGCCGTGCCAATCGGCTGAGTCCAGAACAGGTGCATTGGGCGGGGATTGATGCGGTGGCGGAAGCGGCGGATCAGCCGACCGTTCCGCCGGAACCGTGCTTTATTCCGTCGCCATTGCCGCCGTTGACCGCGACCGAACATCCAGCTTTGGCCGCGACGATCTATCGCCAGCGCCGCAGTGCGGTGAGTTTCGACGGCGTAACTTCGCTGTCCGCCGCCGCCTGGTTTGCCATGCTGGATGCGCTGCTGCCTCGCGCCAGCACGCCGCCGATGGACGCGCTGCCGTGGCGACCGCGAGTGGCCCCGGTGTTCTTCGTCCATCGCGTCGAAGATGTGGCTCCCGGACTGTATGTGCTGACCCGCGATCCCGATTTGCAGTTGATTCTGCAACAAAAACTGCGCCCTGATTGGTCTTGGCAGCGCGTCGTCGGTTGCCCTGAACATATCCCGCTGTACCTGTTGGCGCAGGCTGATTGCCGCGATACCGCCCAATTCATTGCCTGTGGTCAGGAAATCGCCAGCGATTCGGCATTCGCGCTCGGCTTCATCGCCGAATTTGAACCGATCCTGAAGCAGCGGCCTTGGCAGTATCGGCAACTGTTCTGGGAGACTGGGCTGTTGGGGCAGATTCTTTATCTCGAAGCAGAAGCGGCAGGAGTGCGCGGCACTGGCATTGGCTGCTTTTTCGATGACGCCATGCACCAGGTGCTGGGGATTGCCGATCTGAGCCTGCAATCGTTGTATCACTTCACGGTCGGCGGCCCGGTCGAAGATCGGCGGCTGCAAACGCTTCCCCCGTATGCCCACCTTGCCCACCAGAAATAGGGTTTATGCCGAACACTATCCCTCAACCGCGCATTCCCGTCACTCTACTGACCGGCTTTCTCGGCAGCAGCAAAACCACGGTGCTGAACTACCTCGTCCAGCAACCCGAACTTCAGCAAACGCTGGTGCTAATCTAATGAGTTCGGAGAAATCAGCTTGGATCATCTGCTGGTCACGCAAGGTCGGGACGATGTGATCATCGAGATGTCCAGCGGTTGCCTGTGCTGTACCATTCGCGGCGATTTGGTGGACACCCTGCGTGATGCGCTATGGCGTTTTGCCCGTGGCGGCAAGACTTGGTTCAACCGGGTGGTGATCGAAACCACCGGGTTGGCTGATCCAGCGCCGATTCTGCACACCCTGATGTCCGCGCCCGCAATCATCGCGCATTACCAGTTGGAGGGCGTGATCACCGCAGTTGATGCGGTGAACGGGATGGACACGCTGGATCGCCAGTTCGAGTCGGTGAAACAGGTAGCGGTCGCCGATCTGTTGCTGCTGACTAAAACCGACTTGGTGGCGGCGGATGCTTTAGCGCGGTTGGAGCAGCGGTTGCGCACCCTCAATCCGGCGGCAGCGCTGATTCCGGTTCGGCACGGCGTGGTTGATCCGGGAGTGCTGAACGCCAAAATCTACGATCCCGCCACCAAAACGGTGGAGGTGCAACGCTGGCTGGGCGCTGAAGCCTTCGACGCTCCCGAACGCGATCCTCGCCATGATCATGATCATGGCGATCATCATGATCATGACGGGCATCATCACCATCACCCGAAGTACGATGTAAACCGGCACGATGAGCGGATTCGCGCCGTTTGTCTGACGCTGGACCAACCGGTGAGCCGACTGCTGTTCGATCTGTGGCTGGACATTCTGATGCAAATCAAGGGGCCGGATTTGCTGCGGGTGAAAGGCATCGTTCACATTGCGGACTTGGCCGGGCCGCTGGTGATTCACGGCGTACAACACATTTTCCATCCGCCGTTGCTGCTCGACGCCTGGCCGAGCGCCGACCGGCGCACCCGCCTGGTGCTGATTACCTGTGACACCAAGCCTGGCTGCGCAATACGCTCAGGGCAATCGCGCTATGGGGTAGCCGGGGTTGGAGTGCCCAAGAGGAGGCGCAGCCGATAGTCATCGTTGAGGGCGGCGCGGAGTTTGCGGCGACGGATACTGTCGCGCGGCGGGCCATTGTGGCGCAGCACGTTGAGGGCCATGCGACGGATCACGGCCAGGTTTTCCGCCGAGTGGTCGCGGCGGGTGCGACAGGCATCCTCGCCGAATTGCACGTCCAATACCCAATGCTCGGCGTTCTCAATCGCCCAATGGCCGCGCACGGTGGCGGAGAATCGATCCCGATCCAGGAACGAGCACAGGAAATATCGACATTCCGTACTGGTTTGATTGCCGATGAGGCGGGTGGACTCAACCCGCCCGACCGCCTGGAGTCCGGCCCAGTCCGGTTGGGCGTCCAGCCCGCCGATGCGGTCGCTCAGCGCGTAACGGCGAATCTCGATCCGGCCGTGGTCTTTCTCCACGGTTTCCTGAACCGGTATAATGGACCCTGAATTTAGGACAGATAAATTAAGGTGGTACTCTGCAACGTAACGACCCGAAATGAGGAAGAGGTGACGAGATGCAGAGGAACGTCTTCAGTGCGGAGTTCAAGGCGAAGGTCGCGTTAGAAGCGCTGGCCGGACGCAAGACGGTCAACGAGATCGCCGGGGCGCATGAGGTGCATCCGAACCAGGTCACGACCTGGAAACGGGAGGCCCAAGACGGATTGAAGGCGCTGTTTGCGTGCAAACGGGGCCGACGAAGTCCCCAAGAGGGGGCCGATGCCGAGGCGCTGTACCGCCAGATTGGCCGGTTGCAAGTCCAGGTGGAGTGGTTGAAAAAAAAGTCCGAACTGAGTCCACCGGGGTAAGGCGGGCTTGGATCGAACCGGATCATCCGGCGTTGTCGGTGGTAGCTCAGTGTGAACTGCTGGGACTCGCCCGCAGTGGGTGGTATTACGCAGCCGTCCCAGAATCGGTGCTGAATCAAGAGGTGATGCGCCGGATGGACGAGGAATACACCGCCCACCCCTTCTACGGCAGTCGGCGGATGACGGCGGTGTTGCGGCGGGCCGGGTATCCGGTCAACCGCAAACGGTGATCCGGTTGAGGACCGAACTGGGATTGCAAGCGATTTACCCGAAGCCGGCGACCTCGCAGCCCCGAGCGGATCATCGGGTCTATCCCTACCTGCTGCGCGGGATGGCGGTGACCGTCCCGGATCAGGTGTGGAGTACGGATATCACCTACATTCGCCTGACGGGCGGGTTTGTTTACTGGGTGGCGATCTTGGACGGGTATAGCCGTAAAGTGTTGGCGTGGCGGGTGTCGAATACCTTGGAGACGACCTTTTGCTTGGAGTGCCTGGACGACGCCCTGGCCCACAGCGAACCCATGATCTTCAACACTGATCAAGGTGCCCAGTTCACCCGCTTCGCCTTCACAGGCCGCTTGGCACAAGCCGGGGTCCGGATCAGTATGGATGGTCGGGGACGGGCGCATGACAATATCTTTGTCGAACGACTCTGGCGATCCGTTAAATATGAGGAGGTGTATCCTAAAGCCTATGAAACGCTCGATCAGGCTTACTAGGGCTTGGAGCAGTACTTCGTGTTTTACAATGACCCGCGTCCTCATCAGGCGCTGAGCTATCGGACACCCGCAGAGGTGTATGCTGACGGGCTGACCTTGTCGGCATCAAACGCAAAGTAGCCACCTTAAATTCGGCTAAAATCTGTCTTGACGATGGGGTCCACTTTAACTGGGGACGGCATTTTTGGGCGCGCGGCTATTTTTGCGTGACGGTCGGAGATATGACGGAAGAGAGGATTCAAGAGTACCTGAATCATCACTTTGAGCCGGATCCCGCGCGTGACTTTCGGGTTGAACCCTAGGCGCGTCGTTGAGGCGACGCGCACATGGACTTTCAGTCCGTTACTTCAACCCACCGGCTTTCAGCCGGTGGTTGTTGAGTTATAAATCAAAAAGATAAATCTAACAAAGTAGAAGTAATCAAGCGTCGAATATTGAACCATCCTAAGCCCAACAATCCCAGCATCAAACTTACCGTCGGCCAGTCCCCAAATCGGGCATAAGGCGTTAGTCCTTGCAGCGGCTGCACCTCACCGCGAATCACCTCGGCCTCAAACTGTGGGCCACGCATTCGAATCCGGCCGCGCTCATCAATAATGGCGGAAACCCCGGTATTGGTGGCGCGAGCCATATAACGACCAACTTCCAGGGCGCGCATCCGGGCGATCTGCAAATGCTGGTGGGGGGCGAGGGAATCCTTGAACCAGGCATCGTTGCTGATATTGATCAACCAGGTCGCATCCGGCAATGCTCGCCGGATTTCGCTGCCGAACACCGCTTCAAAGCAGATCGAGAGGCCGACCGGCTGACCACCGGCGCGAAACAGCGGTTGCTCGCGCTCGCCGGCGGTGAAATCAGCCATCGGGATATCCACCCAGTGACGAAAGAACAGGAACAGCGGACGCAGCGGCAGATATTCACCAAACACCAGCAACCGGCGCTTGTGGTACAGCCCCGGCGAGCGCCCGATGCCGATGATGCTGTTATGGAAAATACCGGTTTCCCATGAGCCGGTGGGAATACCGGTGATGTAATCCACCTGAGCTTTTTTCGCTTCTCCCGCCAGCGCGGCGACGAAGGGACGGACCTCCTCCAAAAACGCCGGGATGGCCGTTTCTGGCCAGATAATGACATCGCTGCGTCCGTGTTCAGGCAGGCTTAACTGGACATAGCGGCTCAGGGTCTCGTCCAGCGCGTTCGGTTGCCACTTCTGATCCTGGGCGATATTACCCTGAACCAAGGCGACCCGCAGCGGCGTTCCCGCCGGTGTGACCCAGACGATCTGGCCTAAGCCCCATGCGCCGATCCACAGCATCGCCAGCAGTCCAGCCCAGCCCAACCGTTCCCGCCCATTGACGCTGTGCAGCACGGTTTGCAACAAGCCCGCGCTGAGCAACACCGCCCAGCCGACGCCGAACACGCCAAGGCAGGGTGCGAGATTGCCCAGCGGCGAATCGGTCTGGCTGTAACCGAGCGCCAGCCACGGAAAGCCGGTGAACAGCCAACTTCGTACCCAATCCAGCAATGTCCACAACGCTGGAATCACCAACAACCCGCGTACTGGACCTGGCGGTGGCCCCCAGCGATTGACCAGCCCGCCCAATGCAGCCAGATACAGCGCCATCAGCAGCACGACCGCGAAGGTCGCCAGCGCAGCGAACGGGGCCGGGGCATGGCCGTAATCATGCAGGCTGATGAAAATCCAGTAGATGCCAAAGCCATACGCGCCCAGTCCGAACAGTCCGCCGCGACGGGCCGCCCGGCGTGGCGCAGCGCCATCCCAACTCCACAGCAGCACGACCGGCAACAAAATCGCCAGCGGCCAAAAATTGAACGGGGCGAAAGCGAGCGGGAGCAATGCGCCGGCGGTAAACACCATCAGGTCAGTGAGAAACGGGTGGCGGGTCTTGAATTCGTGCATGGTGAGCAGCAGACCGTTGCAGGGGATACAGGCGGCGAAAGTAGCGAAAGGATATTGCAGCCGCTGGAAGATGGCTTTTTAGCAACAAAACGCCCTCCCCGGCAGACGGAGAGGGCGTAGCGACCCTTCGAGTTCAGTCTTCCGGCGGGGTAGTAGGCGGCGCTGCTTCCGCACTATCGCGCAAAGTCATTTCCAGCAGATGCACCCGCCGATTGTCGGCGCGCAGCACCTGAAAGTGGAAGCGGCCCAAGGACACGATCTCGCCGCCCTTAGGCAACCGGCCCAGCTCCATCATCACCAGCCCGCCGATGGTATCCGCCCGTTCATCGCTGAATTCGGCTTGGAAGTGCTCGTTGAAATCCTTGACCGGGGTCAGCGCCTTGATGATGAAGGTGTCGCCCTGCGGACGGATGAAGGTGCTGTCGTCATCTTCGGTATCGTGTTCATCGTCAATTTCACCGACGATCTCTTCCAGCACATCCTCGATGGTGATCAACCCGGCCACACCACCGTATTCGTCCACCACAATCGCCATGTGCAAGCGGTTGCCGCGAAATTCCTTGAGCAGGACATTCAGGCGCTTGCTTTCGGGGATGAACTTGGCGGGACGCACCAGGGCGCGCAGGTCGAAATCTTCGCGGCGGTCGAAGGCATGAGCCAGCAAATCCTTGACGATGAGAATACCAATCACATTGTCCTTGCTCTCGTCAATCACCGGCAGGCGGGAGTGACCGGATTCGACCACCTCGGTGATCAGGCGCTCCAGACTCCAGTCGTGTTCCAGCACCACCATCTGGGCACGCGGGAGCATGACATCGCGCACCTGGGTTTCCGAAACCCGCATGACGCCTTCCATCATCGCCAGCGCTTCGGCGTCCAACAATTCCCGCTGCTGGGCATCGCGCAGTAACTCCATCAAGTCGTTCCGGTCCTTGGGTTCGCCCATCAGGCCGAAACTTAAACGTTCCAGCCACGAGGGTTTATGGCTGGGTTCGGATCGATCATCGTTCATGGCTGGTCTGGGGTATCTCCATAGGGATCGGAATAGCCGAGTCCCGCCAGAATGCGGATTTCCAAGGATTCCATCGCCTCGGCTTGCGCTTCGTCATGATCATAGCCCAGCAGGTGCAAAACGCCATGGGCGACCAGATGCGCCCAGTGTGCCGCCGGCGGTTTTTCCTGAGCGATGGCTTCGCGCAATACCACCGGCGCACAGATCACAATGTCGCCCAGCAGTGCGCTTTCGACTTCGGGCGGCACTTCGGCGGGAAAGGACAGCACATTGGTCGGCCCCTGCTTGTGGCGATAGCTTTCATTGAGGGCGGTGCTTTCGACTTCGTTGACGATACGGATAGTCAACTCAGCGTCTTTTGGATAGTCCGCGCCGGCCATTGCCGCCTCGGCCCAGCGCCGAAATTCGGACTCAGCCGGCAGTCCCGGCATCTCAAGAGCAATCTGTAAATCCAGTTCCAGCGTCATGCGGGATTATCCTGTTCATAGCGTGCATAAGCATTAACGATCCGCTGAACCAGCGGATGCCGCACTACATCGCGAGCGTTAAAGAACGTGATGCCGATGTCTTCCACATCCTTGAGTACCTGTAATACCTGCCGCAGGCCGGACGGGACATTGCGCGGCAAATCAACCTGGGTCACGTCGCCGGTGACTACTGCCGTAGAGCCAAAACCAATCCGGGTCAGGAACATTTTCATTTGTTCCACCGTGGTATTTTGGGCTTCGTCGAGGATGATAAAGGAATCATTCAGAGTGCGACCGCGCATGAAGGCCAGCGGCGCGACTTCGATGATATTGCGTTCGATCAGCTTGGCGACCCGCTCGAAACCGAGCATTTCGTACAAAGCGTCATACAGCGGGCGGAGGTAGGGGTCGATCTTCTGAGTCAGATCACCGGGCAAAAAACCCAGTCGCTCGCCGGCTTCTACTGCGGGCCGCACCAGGATCAGCCGCCGCATTGCGTTACTTTCCAGTGCATCCACCGCGCAAGCCACCGCCAGATAGGTTTTTCCTGTGCCAGCGGGACCGACGCCGAAGTTGAGATCGTGGTGCTGGATGTTCCACAGATAGCGCTGCTGGTTGGGGCCACGCCCGCGAATCAGCCCGCGCCGGGTGCGAATAATCACCTCGTCGGTTTCCGGTTCCGCCTCAATCAAGGCATCGGCGCCGGCTTCCTGCAAAAACAGATGGACTTGTGCCGGAGTCAAGGCTTCTTCGCGGGTAGTCCGGTACAGCGCTTCCAGCACCGCAATGGCGACCGCCACCGCATGAGGTTCGCCGATGACCCGGAAATGATGACCTCGATTGTTAATTTCCACCGCCAGCCGGTGTTCAATCTGGCGCAAGTGTTCATCGAGATGCCCACATAGGGTCGCCAGACGCAGGTTATCGGCGGGTTCCAGCAACAAATCCTGGAATTGGGGGGATGAGTTTGAATTCAAGGCAGGAATAGCGGCGGATAAGCTCATCAACAGGCGTACTTCAAGGCGGCGGCGGGCAGTTCCGGGCAGGCCAACAGCCGACCGCGCAGGGAATTGGGTAATGTTTCAGTGATCGCCACCTCGGCGAAATGGCCGATGAGTCCACTGGGACCATCAAAATTGACCACCCGGTTGTTTTCAGTCCGTCCGGCCAGTTGCCGTCCATCCTTGCGCGAAGGTTTTTCCACCAGCACCCGTTGCACGGTTCCGATCATCCGCCGACTCTTCTCATGCGCCAGTTCCTCAATCCGCGCCTGTAACCGCGCCAGCCGTTCCTTTTTGATCAGTATTGGCGTGGAATCCGGCAAACTGGCAGCAGGGGTGCCGGGCCGGGGGCTGTAGAGAAAGCTGAAGCTGTGATCGAAACCGATCTCGTCAATCAGCGCCATGGTTGCGTCAAAATCCGGCCCGGTTTCGCCGGGGAAGCCAATGATGAAATCTGAAGACAGGCTAAGATCGGGACGAATCGTGCGCAGTTTGCGAATTTTGGCCTTGTATTCCAGCACGGTGTGACCACGCTTCATCAGCGACAGAATGCGGTCAGAACCGCTCTGTACCGGCAGATGTAACTGGCTCACCAGTTCGGGAACGCGGGCGTAAACCTCAATCAGCCGGTCGGACAATTCCAGCGGATGCGAAGTGGTGTAGCGGATGCGATCAATGCGGGGAATCGCGGCGACATGTTCGATCAGCAGCGCCAGATCGGAAATCTCATCATCCTCGGTCGGCCCGCGATAGGCATTGACATTCTGACCGAGCAGAGTGACCTCGCGCACTCCCTGCGTCGCCAATGTCGCCACTTCGGCCAATACATCGGCGAAGGGCCGGCTGATTTCCTCGCCTCGGGTGTAGGGCACCACGCAGAAGGTGCAGTATTTGCTGCACCCTTCCATGATCGAGACGAATGCGGTCGGGCCGTCGGCGCGGGGTTCCGGCAGCCGGTCGAATTTTTCGATCTCCGGGAACGACACATCCACCACCGGTTGCCGGTCGGCCCACACGGCGGTCAGCATCTCCGGCAGCCGGTGCAAGGTTTGCGGCCCGAACACCAAATCCACACACGGTGCCCGTTGGCGCAGCATCTCGCCTTCCTGACTGGCAACGCAGCCGCCAACGCCGATCACCAAGCCGGGGCGCTGCATTTTCAGGGCTTTCCAGACGCCAAGTTGCGAAAATACCTTGTCTTGGGCTTTTTCGCGGATGGAGCAGGTGTTGAGCAGCAACACATCCGCTTGATCGGGATCGTCAGTGCGCTCCAGACCGTGGGCTGCCCGCAACACGTCCGCCATTTTGGCGGAATCGTATTCATTCATCTGGCAACCGTGGGTCTTGATGTAGAGTTTGCGGGTCATGGGCCGTGTTCAAACAATGACAGGATTTGGGAATATAGCATCGCCGCCCAGGATGCGCCAATTGACCGGTGTGCATCTGATGCGGCGCTCACTTTAGCAAAGATGATTGAAATGAAGAGGATATGATGGAATTTCTAAGCGAATACGGGATGTTTCTGGCCAAAACTGCGACCTTGGTGGTAGCAATGCTGGTCGTGATCGGCGGCATCGTGGCGCTGGCGCGGCGCGGCGACCATGGAGACAGTCGAGGGCGGCTGGATATCCGTCATCTCAACGAGGATTACGACGGGATGGCAATGGCACTCAAGGCGGCGACTTTGTCGAAAAAGGCGCTTAAGGCGACGCAAAAGGAACACAAGGCACAGGAGAAACAACGTAGTAAAACCGAGCGCCGCCGGATGTTTGTGCTGAATTTCCACGGCGACCTCCGGGCAGCGGCGGTGGCCTCGTTGCGCGAGGAGGTGACGGCGGTGCTGACCATCGCCCAGCCGGAAGACGAAGTGATGGTGCGGCTGGAAAGCGCCGGCGGCATGGTTCACGCCTACGGGCTGGCGGCAGCACAACTGCTGCGGATCCGCGACCGGCGAGTGAAATTGACGGTGGCGGTGGACAAGGTAGCGGCCAGCGGAGGTTATTTAATGGCCTGCGTCGCCGACCGGATTGTCGCCGCGCCATTCGCTATTCTCGGTTCCATTGGCGTCATTGCCCAGTTACCGAATTTCAACCGGTTGCTCAAGAAGCATGACATTGATTACGAGCAATTCATGGCCGGCGAATTCAAGCGCACCGTTACTCTATTTGGCGAGAACACCGAGAAAGGGCGGCATAAATTTCAGGAAGAAATTGAAATCACTCACGCCTTATTCAAGGACTTCGTGAAAACCCACCGTCCACAATTGGATTTGGACCAAGTAGCGACCGGCGAATACTGGTATGGAACCAAGGCGCTGGATTGCCGGTTGGCCGATGAATTGCGCACCAGTGACGATTATCTGCTGCAAGCCAGCGCCACTGCTGATCTGTACGAAGTCACCTATACCGGCAAGAAGCCTTGGCTGGCACGATTGATGGCGCACAGCGGTGAGGCGCTGGGGCGGTTTTAAGGGAAACCTGGCGGTTAGAACGGAATATCGTCATCGAAACCGTTATCAGATCCCGGCGGTGGTGGCGCTTGTGACCGAGCCGGGGCTGGTCCTTGCGGCGGGCGCGGTGCGGGGGCAGCGCGCTCCTCCGAACCATCGGCTGGGAACGGCGCGCTGCCGCTGGAATCGCCGCGTCCACCCAGCATCTTCATTTCGTTGGCGACGACTTCAGTGGTGTAGCGATCTTGATTGGTGGTCTTATCCTGCCATTTGCGGGTTTGCAAGCGCCCTTCCACGAATACCGACGATCCTTTGCGCAAATACTGCCCAACAATTTCCGCCAGCGGACTGTAGAACACCACGTTATGCCATTCGGTACGCTCCTGCTTCTCACCGGTCGTTTTGTCCTTCCAGCTTTCGTTGGTCGCTATTGTCACGTTAGCGACCGCTTTGCCACTGGGCATGTAGCGCACCTCCGGGTCTTTGCCCAGATTACCGATCAGGAAGACTTTGTTAATGCTGGCGCTGGCCATTGAATGCACTCCGTAAGGGTTGTGACGCTTTGAATTTGCCTATTATTACACGTCCACGTCTGCTGCGAATCCCCGTAGCGTTGCCTCATCCAGCGTATGCCGGTCCACCTTGAGATAGGCCACACCATCGGCAGCAATCACTACTGCTTCAGCAACCCCCGGCACCTGCGCCAGTTGCAGCGCGAGATGATGAGCCGCCAGTTCATCCAGTGCGCCTACGTTCAACAGATAGCTGCTGAGGTAGCGCGGGTTCTTCATGGTCCAGGCCACCACCAGCCAAGCCAGCGCTCCCAGCGTCGTGAATGCGAATACGCCCTTGAGGCCGAATGATCCACGCAACCAGCCGCCCAGTCCGCCCCCAGCGAATGCCCCGAGGAACTGGCTGCTGGAATACACGCCCATCGCCGTACCTTTGGCGTCGGGCGGAGCCATTTTGGCAATCAGTGAGGGCAAAGTTGCTTCCAGCAGGTTGAAGCCGGTAAAAAAAATCAGCAGCAATACGCCCATTTCCAGCACGTTGTCATGCAGGGTCAGCAAGCCAAATTCGGTCAACACCAGCGTCAAAATTGCGCCGAGAAACACCGGCTTCAGTCGCCGGTGCTTCTCGGCGAGAATAATGAACGGGACAATGGCAACCATCGAGAACAACAACGCTGGCAGATAGACTTCCCAATGGCGGTCGCTCGGCAGACCAGCATCACGCAGTGCTAGCGGCACCGCGACGAAGGTGGCGGTCAGCAACAGATGCAGGATGAAAATGCCGAAGTTCAGGCGCAGCAACTGGGTATCGGCCAGCACCCGGCCAAATTGGGAAGCCACCGGTTCCGCGTCGCGATGAACCCGGCTCAGAACCGGATTCGGCACCCGAAACCGCACCACGGCGATGCTCAGCAGGGCGCATAGCCCGGTCAGCCAGAAAATCCCCGGCACCCCGATCCAGCCGTTCAGCACCGGCCCCATAATCATTGAAATCGCGAACGACAGGCCGATGGTGATACCGATGGTAGCCATGACCTTGATCCGATGTTCCTCGCGGGTCAGATCGGCTGCCAACGCCATCACCGCCGCTGACACCGCACCGCCGCCCTGCAAGGCGCGGCCCAGGATCACGCCCCAGATGGAATCGGCCAAGGCTGCCGCGACACTACCCACGGCAAAGATCAGCAGACCCAGATAGATCATCCGCTTGCGACCATAATGATCGGACAGGAAACCGAAGGGAATTTGGAATAGCGCCTGGCTGAAGCCATAGATGCCGATGGCCAGCCCCGCCAGAGCCGGGGTGTTACCGCGCAGATGTTCGGCGTAGAGGGCGAACACCGGCAAAATCATGAACAAGCCCAGCATCCGTAACGAAAACACACCCGCCAACCAGAACGCCGCCCGGCGTTCATCGAGAGTCATCCGCCCGCCTGTTAAACCGGCTGCCTTCATTCCTTTCCACGCCTCCAACAGTGATCTATAAAGTGATTCATCAGGATTTTCCGCGAGAATCCCCGGCCTTTAGGCCGGGGAGGGAGAGCGGACGGCGCGGCAGTTCCCCGCAGGGGGACTGGTTCAGCGCCGCGTTTTTGGGTAGCCTCTTCAAGGTCTCCTATTCAAGACCTACCGCCGGGCAGGCGGAAGGTGAAGTCTGTGGAGAGGAAGTGAGACCTGGGGGAGTTTCCGGCTGCGGCTCGAACCGCGTAAGACTCCCCACTCCGGGGAATCGAATCGGCGAAAACCAAGCCTTAGCTCCTCTGGGCACTCCTCAACGAAGCAGAAAACCCTGATTGTGAAATCAGGAATCCCCGTCCTTCAGAGCCTGCCCCCGCGTAGGCGGGGGGCGGGGAGGATGTCAAACATACTATCCTCCGCTTTTTCGCGCATGGCCTAACCAGCTCGATTAGGCTTCAAACCGATCTGGGTCTCGTCGCTGTACTCCGCCATCTGCGCCAAACCGCTTTTTCTAATTCCACCAGTAGCAATACCGCCACGCCGGCCAGCATCACGCTGATCCAACTGCCGGCGCTCATCGGTGCTGTGCCCATTAAGCGCTGCATCGGCGGAAAGTAGGTAAAAGCCAGTTGCAGCACCAGCAGAATACTGATGGTGGCGAGGACATAACGACTGCCGAACAACCCTTGGCGCGACAGTACTGAATCGTAGAGATAGCGGCTGTTGAACAGGTAGAAAATCTCACCCATCACCAGCGCGTTCACCGCCACGGTGCGCGCCGCGTCCAACGTCAATTCCTCCTGCGCCATTTCGTAGTGGAACAGGCTCAATGGCGCGATCACCAGTAACACCGATACGAACGCGATTCGCCACAGCATGAAGCCGGACAGCAGCGGTTCACTGGAATTGCGCGGCGGGCGCTGCATCACGTTCGCTTCGGCCGGTTCGAGCGCCAAGGCCAGGGATAGCGTCACCGCCGTTACCATATTGATCCACAGAATCTGTACCGGGGTAATGGGGAGGGTGAACCCGAACAGAATGGAGGCCACGATCACCAGCGCCTCGGCACCGTTGGTAGGCAGAGTAAACACAATAGCCTTACGCAAATTATCATAAACGGTGCGGCCTTCCTCCACCGCATGAGCGATAGAGGCAAAATTGTCGTCGGCCAGCACCATGGCCGACGCTTCCTTGGCGGCTTCGGTGCCTTTCAGCCCCATCGCCACGCCAACATCAGCACGCTTGAGTGCAGGAGCGTCATTGACACCGTCGCCGGTCATCGCCACCACTTGATGATTGGCTTGCAGCGCCGCAACCAAGCGTAATTTATGTTCGGGACTGGCGCGGGCGTAGACATCAACGTCCCACACTATCGCCTGCAACGCCGCATCGTCCAATGCTTCCAGTTCCGATCCGGTCAACACCGCCCGCCCGTCGCCGATGCCCAGTTGAGTGGCAATCGCGCGTGCGGTAGCACCGTGATCGCCAGTGATCATCTTGACTCGAATGCCCGCCTGACGGGTTTGCTGCACCGCACGAATCGCTTCTTCACGCGGCGGATCACTGATACCCATCAGCCCCAACAGAATTAAGCCGTCCTCGACATCCTCAAAATCCAGTTCGCTGCGGGTTTCCACCGTGGTGCGGAATGCCACCGCCAGCACCCGCTGACCCAGCGCCGCCAGTTCCTCGATCTGGCCGTGCCAGTAATCGGCCCGAAGCGGTTGCAGTCCAGTAGCGTCCTGCTCATGGGTACACATGGTCAAAATTCGTTCTGGCGCACCCTTGACGTGAATGAAGCCATGCCCATGATGATCGTGATGCAAGGTCGCCATGAACCGGTGTTGTGATTCAAAGGGGATGCTGTCGGTGCGCCGAAACTGCGCCGTTTCTGCTGCCGGATCGAGGCCCGCCTTAACCGCCAAGGTTAATAACGCGCCTTCGGTGGGATCGCCTTCCATCTGCCAATCGCCGTCCTGTTCGCGCAACACCGCGTCGTTGCACAACTGCCCGGCGCGAGCGATGGCCAGCAAGTCTGCCGCCGCTTCGGACGCCACCACAACCCCGTCCACCGTGAACCCGCCGACCGGCGCATAGCCGACGCCACTGACGGTAAGGGTACGCTCAGGGCTAATAACGCGCTGCACCGTCATTTCATTGCGGGTCAGGGTGCCGGTCTTGTCCGAGCAGATGACCGTAACCGCGCCCAGCGTTTCCACTGCGGGCAACCGCCGGATGATGGCGTTGCGCCGGGCCATGCGCTGAACGCCAATCGCCAGAATGATAGTCATTATGGCCGGCAGTCCTTCGGGAATCGCCGCGACCACCAGCGCCACCGCCGCCATGAACATCTCTTCTGCGGACTGACCGCGCCAGAAAACTCCAGCTACGAAAGTCACTATTGCAGCAGCTACAATCGCCGCGCTGAGCCAGCGTCCAAACTGAGCCATTTGTCGCAGCAGCGGCGTCTCGATTTGCTCCACCTGTTCCAGCAAGGTGCTGATCCGGCCAATTTCAGTGGCTTCGCCGGTGGCGACTACCACGCCAAGGCCCTGACCGTAACTGACCAGAGTGCCGGAATACGCTATGTCGCTGCGGTCACCGATAGCCGCTTCAGCGGAGACCGGCGCAATGGATTTTTCGACCGCTTCGGCCTCGCCGGTCAGCACCGCTTCCTGAATCCGCAGATTCTTAATTTCGATCAGGCGTAAATCAGCCGGCGCCTTGTCGCCTGATTGCAAGAACACCCAATCACCGGGAACCAGGGCTTCGGCGGCCATTTCGTGGCGCTGACCATCGCGCAGCACCATCGCTTTGAGCGACAGCATCTTGCGGATCGCCGCCAGTGCCGATTCAGCCTTGCCTTCCTGCACGAAACCGACGATGGCGTTGATCACCACGACGCCGATAATGACAGCGGTATCTACGGCGTGGCCCAAGGTCGCGGTAATTGCCGCTGAAACCAATAGCACATAGATCAGGACGTTATGGAATTGCAGCAGAAAACGCAGCAGAGACCCGCGTTGTTGCGGCGGACTCAGTTGGTTGGGACCGTGGATGGCCAGCCGCCGCGCCGCTTCGTCGGTGCTCAAGCCACCGGGTGCAGTACTTAGTTCGTGTAGAACCTGTTCTGAAGATAGGGAGTGCCAAAGTGGGGAGGATTGAGATGAGGCTGCATTCATGGGTGATATTCTCTGAGGTTATGGTGCCGGATAGATTGGCAAATCAGTATCAAGTTACCAACATGAGCGAACTTATTGCTCTCCCAGAGTGGGTATAATCTTTCGCCAACGACTTTTCACCCCTCTACTTTCCATCCTCTGCCGGGGAAATTTGTCAGGAGCCTTCGATCATGCCGCGTGAAATCATTCAGACCGACCAAGCCCCCGCCGCTATCGGCACCTATTCCCAAGCGGTCAAGGTCGGCGCCACCGTTTACCTGTCCGGGCAAATTCCACTCGATCCGGCCACTCTGCAACTGGTGAATGGCGGCATGGACACGCAAATCCGCCGGGTGTTCGACAATTTGGCCGCTGTGGCCGGTGCCGCCGGCGGCAATCTGGCCGATACGGTCAAGCTTAATGTGTTCCTGACTGATCTCAGTCATTTCGCCCTGGTCAATCAGATCATGGCGGAGTATTTCCTGCCACCGTATCCGGCTCGCGCCGCGATAGGCGTCGCTGCTTTACCGCGTGACGCGCAGGTTGAGATGGACGCGGTGCTGGTGTTGGAAGGTTAAGCGCATCGCTATGCAGCGCCTGGCGCGACCCCTGCTACCGGAACCGGCGCTGCTACCGGTCACCGCCTTGAAAGGCGTCGGACCAAAGCTGGCCGAACGGCTGCACCGGCTGGGCATCCGCACCGCCGAAGATGTGCTGCTGCACCTGCCGCTACGCTATCAGGATCGCAGCCGCATCACCCCTATCAGCCAATTGCATCCCGGCGAGGAAGCGCAGATCGAAGCAGAGATCACCGGTGCCGAAGTGACGGGGCGCAGTCGGCGTTTTCTACTCTGCCACCTGCGCGACAGCACCGGCGTCCTCACTCTGCGCTTTTTCCATTTCAGCCCGGCTCAGGAACAACTGTTCAGCCAGCCCGGCGTCTGGCTGCGTTGTTTCGGCGAAGTGCGGTCGGGTTATACCGGCGGCCTGGAAATCATCCATCCCGAATGCCGCCGGATCGGCGTAGAGGAAACGGCGGTAGCCGACTGCCTGACCCCGATTTATCCCGCTACCGCCGGCTTGCAACAATTCACCTTGCGCGGTCTGGTCGAACAGGCGCTGATGCAACTGGATACAGCAGCGCTGCTGCCGGAACTGCTGCCGCTGGCGCTACGGGCGCAGTTGAAGTTGCTGCCTATGGCTGAATCAGTACGGCTGCTGCACCAACCGCCGACGGATGTGGCGCTGGCTGAACTGGACAGCGGCCGTCATCCAGCCCGGCGGCGGCTGGCCTTCGAGGAACTGCTGGCTCATCAACTCAGTCTGCGGCGGCTGCGCCAGCGGGTACAACAACAGGCCGCGCCACCGCTGGCTGGTGAGGGTGGGCTAAGTCAGCAGTTTGTGGATCGGCTGCCGTTTACCCTCACTGGTGCCCAACAGCGGGTGTTGGCGGAAATTGCTGCCGATATCGCCCAATCCCGCCCGATGCTGCGGTTGCTCCAAGGCGATGTCGGCTCTGGAAAAACGGTGGTGGCCGCCACCGTGGCGCTGCGGGCGGTGGAGATTGGGGCACAGGCAGCGTTAATGGCTCCTACCGAACTGCTGGCCGAGCAGCACTACCGTAACTTCCGCGACTGGCTGCAACCGCTGGGTATTGAAGTGGCCTGGCTGACCGGACGACTCACCGGGCGAGCGCGGCGGACCCTGCTGGAACGACTCGCCGCCGGTGAAATTCACGTCGCGGTGGGCACCCACGCGCTGTTTCAGGAGGCCGTCACCTTTGCCAACCTGGCGCTGGCGATTGTGGACGAACAGCACCGTTTCGGTGTTCATCAGCGGTTGGCGCTGCGTGAGAAGGGCCGGCAGCGCGGGCATTGCCCGCATCAGCTCATCATGACCGCTACCCCGATCCCGCGCACTCTGGCGATGAGCGCTTACGCTGATCTGGACACCTCGACCCTGGACGAACTGCCGCCGGGCCGACAGCCGGTGAAAACCGTTGTGGTGCCCGACCATCGTCGCGATGCAGTGATTGAGCGGATCCGCCAAGCGTGCCGGAGCGGTCAGCAGGCGTATTGGGTATGTCCACTGATTGACGAATCCGAGGCGCTGCAATGCCAGGCGGCGGCGGTCACGGTCGAACACCTGACCGAAATCCTGCCGGAATTGCGGATTGGCCTGGCGCATGGCCGGCTGTCCGCCGCTCACAAGGAAGCGGCAATGACCGCGTTCAAGGCCGGTAATCTCGATTTGCTGGTCGCTACCACCGTGATCGAGGTAGGAGTAGACGTGCCCAATGCCAGCCTGATGATTATTGAAAATGCCGAACGGCTGGGACTGGCGCAGTTGCATCAGTTGCGGGGCCGGGTTGGGCGCGGCGCAGCAGCGAGTCATTGTGTACTGCTGTACCGCCCACCGCTGTCCGCCGTGGCTCACGCCCGCCTGGCGGTGCTGCGGGAATGCCACGACGGCTTTGAGATCGCCCGCCGCGATTTGGAACTGCGCGGCCCCGGCGAGGTACTCGGCACCCGTCAGACCGGCGAGCAGACGTTGCGGGTTGCCGATCTGCTGCGCGATCAGGATCTGCTGAACGCGGTCCGCCATGCTGCCGACGAACTGCTGCGCGACGATCCGGATCGGGTGGAACTGCTGATCCGGCGCTGGATCGGCGCCGGGGTCCATTACGGCGAGGTGTAGCCAAGGTGGGCGAAGCTGCCGACGCCTGAGATGGCTCAGCGCCGCTTGTTATCCTCCTCCAGATGGAGCGTCTCGCTGGCTATGCGTGGTTGCGGTCGCTGACTTTCCAGCTTGATCCGCAACCGCAGATTATTGGCGGAATCGGCGTGACGGATGGTGGTTTCATAGCTGATGCGTCCGGCCTCATACAGATTAAACAGGGCATCATCGAAGGTGATGATGCCCTGTTCACTGGAGCGGGCCATGACGCTCTTGATCTCCTTGACCCGGCCCTGAAAAATCAACTCCGCCATCAGCGGGGTGTTGAGCAGCACTTCCACCGCCGGAATCAGCGAAGACTGATCCTCACGCGGCAGCAACCGTTGCGAGATAAAGGCTCTGACGTTGAACGACAAATCCATCAGCACCTGCGCCCGCTTTTCTTCCGGGAAGAAATTGACAATGCGATCAAACGCCTGGTCGGTATTATTGGCGTGCAGCGTGGTCAGACAGAGATGGCCGGTCTCGGCGAAATTGAGCGCCTGCTGCATGGTTTCCCGATCTCGAACCTCACCGATCAGGATCACATTCGGCGCCTGCCGCAAGGTGTTTTTCAGCGCCGCCTCGTAGGATTCGGTATCCACACCGACCTCGCGCTGGTCCACCAGCGATTGTTTGTGGCGATGGAAAAACTCGATGGGATCTTCGACGGTGACGATATGCTCCCGACAGTGGCTATTACGGTGATCCACCATCGCCGCCAGCGATGTGGTCTTGCCGCAACCGGTGCCGCCCACAAAAATCACCAGCCCGCGCTTGTGCATGGCAATGTCCTTGAGGATCTGCGGCAGGTGGAGTTCCTCAATCGTCGGAATCTGCTGCTGGATCAACCGTAACACCATCCCGGCGCTGCCACGCTGGGTGAAGGCGCTGACCCGAAAGCGGGCGAGATCGGGCAGGTTCAGCGAAAAATTGATTTCGTGATGCTGGTCATAATCTCGCGCCTGGCGGTCGTTCATAATCGAACGCACCAGTAGGGCAGTCTGTTGGGGCATCAGTTTCTGGCCGCCCACCCGGTGAATATCCTGATTGACCTTGAGCGCGGCTGGACTGCCGGCGGTGATGAAAATGTCTGATCCTTTCAATTGCAGTAGTTTGATTGCCAGTTCATAGAGATACTGGGTTGCTTTGTCGTGATCGTTTACAACCGGTTCCGGAATGTGTTCCATACTTTTGCGCCTTATTCGTTGGCTCACGTTCACCTACGCCCGATAGCGATAGCTGATCCGGCCACCGATTCCCGCCGGATTCACCTTTCGCCACCCGCTCGGTTTTCTCCGAGTCCTGCCCCTATTTTATACTGCGCACACTGCACCGACGCTGGGCGGTTACGGGCATAATCACATCTTCATTCAGTTTTCGCCCCACCGATTCAGGAGATGATCGCTGTCATGCGCTATCCCCACCGTATACTTCAATTATTGGCGCTGTTGCTACCGCTCTGCGGTATGGCCGCCCCGCCGGCGCGTCTCGCTGAGATGCAAAACCTTCCAGATTTTCGCAAACTGGTCAAGCAGAACGAACCCACCGTGGTCAATATCAGCACCACTCAGGCACCCGCCCGGAAAGCTGCAAAACGCCCTTATGCCCTGCCGGAACAACCCGGCTCCGAGAACCCTTACCTGGAATTTTTCAAGCGCTTCTTCCAGGAACGCCCGGAATTGCCCAGTGGCCAAGCCAATTCCCTGGGATCGGGTTTCATCCTTTCGCCGGATGGCTACATCCTGACCAATGCCCATGTCGCTCGCGACGCTGATAAGATCATTGTCCGGCTCAGCGACCAGCGGGAACGACCGGCCAAGGTAATTGGCGCGGACGATCTGACCGACGTGGCGCTGCTCAAGATCGATGGAGAAAACCTGCCGGCGGTGAAAATTGGCGATTCCGACGCGCTGGAGGTGGGCGAGTGGGTGCTGGCCATCGGCTCGCCGTTCGGACTGGAGCAAACCGCCACTCAGGGTATCGTCAGCGCGGTGGGCCGCAACCTGCCCAGCGGCACCTACGTGCCGTTCATCCAGAGCGATGTCGCGGTCAACCCCGGCAGCTCCGGCGGGCCGCTGTTCAACCTGCGCGGCGAGGTGGTCGGCATCAATTCGCAAATCTATAGCAGCACCGGCGGCTATATGGGGTTGTCGTTCGCCATTCCCATCAAGCTGGCGATGCAGGTCGTTGAGCAGATGAAGGCAACCGGCGAAGTCACTCGCGGCTGGCTGGGCATCCTGTTGCAAGCCGTCAACAACGATCTGGCCGAGGCGTTCCGGCTGGACCGTCCGCGCGGGGCGCTGGTGGCGCAGATTCTGCCGGACAGCCCGGCGGCCAGCGCCGGCTTCAAACAGGGCGACATCATCCTGCGTTACGGCGGCGAACCGGTCGAGGACTCTTCGCAACTACCGCGCATGATCGGGGTCACCCCAGTGGGCA
Organism: Candidatus Contendobacter odensis Run_B_J11; assembly: GCF_000531125.1. Taxonomy (GTDB): domain Bacteria; phylum Pseudomonadota; class Gammaproteobacteria; order Competibacterales; family Competibacteraceae; genus Contendibacter; species Contendibacter odensensis. The sequence goes on from NZ_CBTK010000271.1 coordinate 29,791, forward strand.
AGACGGTGGCGATGTCTATCCTGCGTAATGGCGAGCCGCTGGAAATCAAGGCCACGATCGCCCGGCTGGAAACCGCCCCGGAAGTCGTATCCACCATGGATGAACACAACGACCCGCGCCTGAAAATTATTGTTGCCGACCTCAGCAACGAACAGCGTCGCACTCTGGGTATGGAGGAACAGGGGGTTCTGGTCACTACGCTGGACGAGGGGCCGGCTGCCAACGCCGGCCTGTATCCCGACGATATTATCCTGCAACTCAATCATAACCCGGTGAAAAACGCCAACCAGTTTGTTGAACTGGCCAAGGAACTCCCCAAAGGTAAAGCGATCCCGCTGCTGGTGCGGCGTGAAAATGAGACTCTTTATCTTGCGGTACGCCTACCCGACAAGGAATAACCGCAGCCCGTCAATCACTCCGCCCTAAAGGGCGAGGCTTGTGGTGGATGAAACCGCAAGTCTGGGTTGACCAGCCCAAGCCGTACCCAACCGGCTACGTTGCGAACAGGTTTAAAACCTACTGCTCCAACCGGGCTGAGTTGACTTCAAGTAGCGGGTGGGTTTTCCTGTAGGAGTCCCCCCTGACGAGGAGTCTGACCATGCCGCTGCCCAAATATGTGGTCCGTTTGACTGCCGAGGAACGCGCCGAACTGGATGATCTGATCCGCACCGGGAAACGGGCGGCGTCTGTGCTGAGCCACGCGCGTATTTTGCTCAAGGCCGATGCGGGCGCGGGCGGGCCGGGCTGGGACGATGAGCGGATGGCCGAGGCCTTGGAATGTGGAGCCTCCACGGGGTACCGAGTGCGCCAAGCGTTCGTGGAGGAGGGCCTCCCGGCGGCGCTGTTCCGCCAGAAGCCCACGGGCCGGCAGTCTCGCAAGCGGGATGGCGCCCAGGAGGCA
>NZ_CBTK010000272.1 GCF_000531125.1 Candidatus Contendobacter odensis Run_B_J11
CCGAACTGGATGATCTGATCCGCACCGGGAAACGGGCGGCGTCTGTGCTGAGCCACGCGCGTATTTTCGCTGTTCCGCCAGAAGCCCACGGGCCGGCAGTCTCGCAAGCGGGATGGCGCCCAGGAGGCACATCTGATCGCGCTGGCCTGCGGCGCGCCCCCTGAAGGGTGCAGTCGCTGGACCTTGCGACTACTGGCCGACCGACGGGTCGAGCTGGACGTGGTGGAGTCGATCAGCCCGGAGTGCGTGCGCATGACGCTCAAAAAAACGAACTCAAGCCGTGGCTGCGCCAACAGTGGGGGATTCCACCGCAGGCCAATGCCGAATTCGTCTGCGCCATGGAAGACGTGCTGGAAGTCTACACCCGGCCCTACGACCCAGCCCGGCCGGTGGGGTGGTGTGCCGATGAAGCCGGACCTTATCAAGCGATTCCGCAGCCGGGGGTGAGCGGGCAACCGATGGGTCAACCTGCGCGCTACCCCCATGAGTATCTCCGAGGAGGGACGGCCAAGTGATTGACCCTCTTTCATCCAGCGACCGGCCAAGTCCGGGTGAAGGGGGTAACGCACAGCCCCAACACGGTGTTGCATCCGTGGTTCGAGCAAGAGTTAACGGCAATTATCGCGGCGTTACCACTGCTCAACCCCGGTTCTGACGCGGTGGCTCATCGCGCCACCTGGACCCGTTGGCAGGCGGGTCTCTCGACCCGCTTCACCCTCTTGGAGACGTTACCGCCTTTACGGTTATTGCTGATCCTGGATCATTTGGCCGGTCATAAGAGCGCCGTTTTCGTGGGCTGGCTGATGACTCATGGCATTATGCCACTGTACACACCCTTGAGTGGGAGCTGGCTGAATAGGGCGGAATCCATCCAACGGATTCTGGGGGATCGGGCCTTAGCCGGGCAGCATCCGGAGAGTCCGGCACAACTGATTGAAGGGTTGGAAGCGGTTGCCCGGGGTTGGAATGCGCATCCAACCCCGTTTGTTTGGGCCGGTCAGCGGGCACTCCGCCGCCAACGGGCACGAGAGCGGCGCTATATCCTCAGTGGTTCTGGAGCTACGAGTTACCCGCCTATTCCAAATCCAGGGGTGGATCTTAATGGCGATAAGCAAACCGTTTGACCCAGTAGTGTGTTGTGCCAACCAATCAGCGTACACGAGCCGACTACAACCCACGCGGTGGCGTTGGAACCGCCCTGCGACTCAATATCACTACTGGACAGGTAGGTGCTGCCAGTCGTGGTTACCCTCACACGGAAGAAAAAATAGTGGCTCGTTATCCCGCTCCGCAATAAAAATGACATACAAACGTAATATAAAAGCCGATATGCGGTAGTAAATTAGGTTTACGGTTTCTGCTTGATCCTCGGGATCACCGTGGATTCCAATAATTTCAAGCCCTCCTCATCACCCCCCTCCTGGAGATTTTTCATGCTTAAACAGAAACTCACTCTCGCTGTGACGACGGCCCTGGCCCTGACCGGTGCGGCTTATGCCCAATCTGCTCGCGACTATATCAGCATCGTAGGTTCGTCCACGGTCTACCCGTTCACGACGGCGGTGGCCGAGCAGTTCGGTAAATCCAATTCCAGTTTCAAGACGCCGAAGGTTGAATCCACCGGTACCGGCGGCGGCTTCAAGCTGTTCTGCGGCGGCGTTGGCGTCCAGCATCCTGACGTGAGCAATGCTTCCCGCAAGATTAAAAAATCCGAGATTGAAAGCTGCGCCAAGAACGGGGTGACTGATATCGTCGAGATCGTCATCGGTTTCGACGGCATCGTGCTGGCCACCTCGAAAAAATCCAAGCCGATGGCGTTGACTCTCAAGGACATTTGGCTGGCCCTGGCCAAGGAAGTCCCGGAACCCGGCACCGGCAAGCTGGTCACCAATCCGTTCAAAACCTGGCAGGACATCAACCCTGATCTGCCGGCTAAAAAGATCGAGGTGCTGGGACCGCCGCCGACCTCCGGCACTCGCGACGCTTTCGTTGAATTGGTGATGGATCATGGCTGCAAAGAGTTCCCCGCAGTCAAAGACCTGGAAAAAGCTGACGAAAAGCAGTTCAAAAAAGTCTGCCAGACCATCCGCGAAGATGGCGTCTTCATCGAAGCCGGCGAGAACGACAATCTGATCGTGCAGAAACTGGCGGCTAATCCTAACGCGCTAGGTATTTTTGGTTTCAGCTTCCTGGAAGAAAATCTCGACAAGATCCAGGGTGAAACCATCAATGGCGTCGTACCTAATTTCGAGAACATCGCCGACGGCAAATATCCGGTGTCGCGGCCGCTGTTCATCTATGTCAAGAAGGCGCACATTGGCGTGATCCCCGGCATCAAGGAATTCATCGCCGAATTCACCAGCGAGAAGGCGGTGGGCGATGACGGCTATCTCAGCAAGAAAGGGCTGATCCCGCTGCCAGCAGCCAAGCGCAAGCAGGCCGCAGCCGACGCCAACAGCCTGAAGACGATGACCCCGTAACCGGGCCTCTCATAAAGCGCCACCGCACGCCTATGAGGTAGGGTGGGCAATGCCCACCCTACAAAACCTCAGGCGCGGAGGGCGTTTTCGCATCCCTGGTGATCGCGCCATGCCTTTCTATCTGTTTCTTAGCCTGTTGCTGTTCAGCACCGGGGCCTACTATCTAGGGCGTAAACGCGCCTTCGCCGTCTCCGGCGGTCAAATTCGCAACCTGCATTCCCTGCCCAGTTTCTACGGTTCCTACACTGCTTTGTGGTGTATTTTGCCGGCGCTGATCGTGTTCGCCCTGTGGGTGACGTTGCAACCGGGCATCATCGTGGATTTAGTCGTGGCCGACCTGCCGCCGGAACTGCACAATTTAGCGCCGGATCGGTTGAATCTGGTAGTCAACGATCTTAAAAACCTGGTCAGCGGCAACTTCGTATCCAGCACCCCCGATCCGGCGATGCTGGCGGCGGCTGACCACTACCGGAACTTGCGCACCATCGGCAACGCCGCGCTGTGGGTGGTCGTTTTAACCCTCGCCACTCTCGGCATTGCCTATGCCTGGCGGACCATTTCGCCGACCTTCCGCGCCCGCAACCGGGTGGAGCAGGTAGTCAACCTGTTCCTAATCGCCAGTTCAACGATTGCGATCTTCACCACCCTCGGCATCATCCTGTCAGTGGCGTTCGAGTCCATTCTGTTCTTCCAGAAAGTGCCGATCACCGAGTTTCTATTCGGCCTGCAATGGAGTCCCCAGACCGCGATGCGTGCCGATCAGACTGGATCATCGGGTGCCTTCGGTTCAGTGCCGCTGTTTGCCGGCACTCTGCTAATTTCCGGTATCGCCATGCTGATCGCGGTGCCCATCGGCCTGATGTCGGCGCTGTTCCTGTCCGAGTACGCCACCCCGAAATTCCGCGCCTTCGCCAAACCGACGCTGGAAGTGCTGGCCGGTATCCCCACCGTGGTCTATGGCTTCTTCGCCGCGCTGACCGTCGCGCCGTTCATCCGCGAGATCGGCACCGCAATGGGTCTGCATGTGGCTTCGGAAAGCGCGCTGGCCGCTGGGCTGGTGATGGGAATCATGATCATTCCTTTCGTGTCCTCGTTGTCCGACGATGTGATCAACGCGGTGCCGCAGTCCATGCGCGACGGCTCCTACGCCCTGGGCGCCACCAAGTCGGAAACCATCACTCGGGTGCTATTACCCGCCGCATTGCCCGGTATTGTCGGCAGTATCCTGCTGGCGGTGTCCCGCGCCATCGGCGAAACCATGATCGTGGTGATGGCGGCGGGACTGTCAGCCAACCTCACCGCCAATCCACTGGAGGCAGTGACTACGGTGACGGTGCAAATCGTGACCCTGCTCACCGGCGATCAGGAATTTGACAGCCCCAAGACTCTGGCCGCCTTCGCCCTGGGTCTGATGTTGTTCGTAGTTACGCTGATCCTTAACATCATCGCCCTGCATGTGGTGCGCAAATATCGGGAGCAATATGAATAAGCCCACTTCCGCCGCCAGTGCGCCGGCCATCCTGAATCGGGACATCAAGACTATTGTCAACGCCGGCCTGAAGCGCCGCCACGCCGCCGAGACCCGCTTCCGCTGGTACGGGCTGATTGCAGTCAGCCTGGGGCTGCTGTTTGTGGTGCTGATGTTCGGCAACATCATTAGCAAGGGCTATCCCGCGTTCTGGCAGACCTATATCCAGCTACCGATCAAGTTCGATCCTGCGGTGATCGATCCCCAGGGTAGCCGTGACCCGAAAACGCTGGAGAGCGCGGATTACGCCGCTCTGGTTCGCGCCGGGATGCGACAGATGTTTCCCAAGGTGGAGGGACGGCTGGAACTACGGGCGCTCTACGGGCTGGTGAGTTCCAACGCGGCGCTGGAATTGCAAAGCCGGGTGCTCCAGAATCCGGCCCTGATTGGCGCTGAACAGGAGATCTGGCTGCTGGCCAGCGCCGACGTGGATACCCTGGTCAAGGGCAACATTGATCGCAGCCTCGACGAGACCGAACGCCCGATCAAGGATAACCAGGTCGGATGGGTCGATAAACTGAAAGCTGCTGGCAAGATCGAGAAGCAATTCAACACCATTCTGTTCAGCAGCGGCGATTCCCGCGAACCGGAAATGGCTGGGATTCGTGGCGCGCTGATGGGTTCCTTTTACACCCTGCTGGTCACCTTCCTGCTGTCGTTCCCGATAGGCGTCGCTACCGCAGTGTATCTGGAGGAATTTGCTCCTAAAAACCGCTGGACCGACATTATCGAGGTCAACATCAACAATCTGGCAGCGGTGCCCTCGATAGTGTTTGGTCTGCTCGGTCTGGCGGTGTTCATCAACTTTTTCGGCCTGCCCCGCTCCGCGCCGCTGGTCGGCGGCCTGGTACTCAGTCTGATGACCTTGCCGGTGATTATCATCGCCGGTCGCGCCGCGCTGACCTCGGTGCCTCCCTCGATCCGTGAGGCCGCATTGGGCATGGGCGCGTCCAAGTTGCAAATGGTCGGGCATCATGTCCTGCCGCTGGCGATGCCCGGCATGTTGACCGGCTCCATCATCGGCATGGCCCGCGCCCTGGGCGAATCAGCGCCGCTGCTGATGATCGGCATGGTCGCTTTCATCGTGGATGTGCCCAAGGGGTTGATGGACCCGGCTACGGTGCTGCCGGTGCAGGTTTATCTCTGGTCCGACTTACCGGAGCGGGCGTTCGTGGAACGGACTTCCGCCGCGATCATGGTGTTGCTGGCGTTCATGATCCTGATGAATGGGCTGGCGATCCTGTTGCGCAAGCGCTTTGAACGGCGCTGGTAACCGGCGCTGATTCCCGCTGCCTTTTCCAAACCGGCGTAGCACCAGCATCCTGCCGGTGCTACGCCGGGGATGACATTAAAATTAACATGAGGATTTTTCCGTCATGAGTACGACGACCCTGGAAACCCAAACCGCCCTGAACGGGGCGCTGAACATTGGCGCCGAGACCCGCAGCAGCCAGCCCGGCATTTTAGTCACCGATTACAACAACCGGCAAACCGTCGGCAAGATCACGGTAGACCACCCCAAAATGATTTGCCGCGAGGTCAATGTCTATTACGGCGCCAAGCAGGCGCTAAAAAATGTCGGTCTCGACATTGGGATCAACGAAGTCGTGGCTTTCATCGGCCCGTCCGGGTGTGGCAAATCCACCTTTCTGCGCTGCCTGAACCGGATGAACGACACCATCACCGGCTGCCGCGTTACCGGGCAGATCAAACTGGACAGCGACGATATTTACGACAAGAGTATTGACGTAGTGCAGTTGCGGGCGCGGATCGGCATGGTGTTCCAAAAACCGAATCCTTTCCCTAAATCCATCTACGAAAACGTTGCCTACGGCCCACGCATTCACGGCATGGTTAACACCAAAGCGGAACTCGACGACTTGGTGCGCGCCAGTCTGGAGCGAGCCGGCCTGCTCAAGGAGGTCGCGACGCGGATGGAAGAACCCGGCACCAGTCTGTCCGGCGGTCAGCAGCAGCGGTTGTGCATCGCCCGGGCGATTGCGGTGAATCCTGAAGTGATCCTGATGGACGAACCCTGCTCGGCGCTTGACCCGATTGCGACCGCCAAAATCGAAGAACTGATTGACGAACTGCGCGAAAGCTACACCATTGTCATCGTCACTCATTCAATGCAACAGGCCGCTCGTGTATCCCAGCGCACCGCCTATTTTCATCTGGGTGATTTGATCGAGGTGGGTGAAACCGATCAGGTTTTCACCAATCCCAAGCACAAGCTGACTGAAGATTACATCACTGGCCGCTTCGGCTAAGCCACCCCCCACTTCGATACCACGGGAGTCCCGACACTATGGCTATGAGTCAAGATGCCCATACGGTCAAGCAATTTGACGTGCAACTGGCCAACCTGCGCAGTCTGGTGCTGGAAATGGGCGGGCTGGTTGAGAAACAGATCGAGAACGCTATCCAGGCGCTGAATGATGAAAACCTCACCGCCGCACGCGAAGTGATCGCTCGTGACCATGTTATCAACGGTCTGCAAGTCAAGTCCGATGAGGACAGCGTCAATTTAATCGCTCTACGCCAACCGCTCGGTAGCGACCTGCGGATGGTTATGTCGTTGTCCAATATCACCACTGATCTGGAGCGGATTGGCGACGGAGCCAAGAAAATTGCCCGGATGACGATCCAGATCTACGAGGGTGTCGGCAGTCCGCCCAGCGCCAGGCTGCTGCGCGATATAATGCCGATGTCCAAATTGGCGATTGAAATGTTGCACAATAGTCTCGACGCCCTCGCCCGGCTGAATACAGAGAAAGCATTACAAGTCACCAAACGCGATGGAGATCTAGACGAAGAATTCCAAGCCGCATTGCGGCGGCTGATGACCTACATGATGGAAGACTCACGCACCATCGGTCACGCCATCAATGTGATCTTCGCCGTTAAGGCACTGGAACGAATCGGCGACCACTGCAAAAACATTGCTGAACACATTGTCTATATGGTCGAAGGCAAGAATATTCGGCATCGCAACATTGACACCCGTAGAGACGTGGCGGCGCAGGATACGCTGGAAAAATAATTCGTTTTTTCTTGGCGGCGCGGGTGATAGTAGAATCACCCGCGCCGCTTCTCTATTCACCTCAATTCTGTTTTGAATAACCCGAAGTTCTCCAGAGACCCGTAACCGATGACAACATTGACTACACCCTATTATCTGATTGACGAAAATAAACTGCTAAAAAATTTACACATCATCCAACAGGTTCGCGAGGCTTCCGGCGCGAAATCGGTGCTGGCTCTGAAATGCTTTTCAACTTGGTGCGTCTTTGATCTGATGCGGCAATATCTGAATGGAACTACCAGCAGTTCGCTGTTTGAAGCCCGACTTGGGCATGAAAAATTTGGCAAAGAAGTCCATGCTTACAGTGTCGCTTTTTCGGAAAGTGATATTAAAGCGGTCAGGGAATTTGCCGGCAAAATAATCTTCAATTCGATATCCCAATTAACCAGATACCATAGCAACGTCTGCGGCCTGAAGCTGGGATTACGAATTAATCCGGGGATCAGTTATTCTCATTACGACCTTGCAGATCCGGCAAGAAAGTACTCCAGACTCGGAGTTTCCGATAACAGCGAGATCGCAAAGGTATCCTCACTACTCAGCGGCTTAATGTTCCATTTCAATTGTGAAAATGATGACGTTGATCATCTCTCCGCAGCCATTGACTTCATCGGGATTCATTATGGAAATTTACTTGAAAAGATGGAGTGGGTCAGTCTTGGTGGCGGGATTGCTTTTACCAAAGCCGGGTATCCACTGGATCAATTTTGTGAAAAGCTGAAAAACTTTAGTGAACAATTTGGCATTCAGGTCTATCTTGAACCGGGTGAAGCAAGCATTACTCATGGCGCGGAACTGGTCACCACGGTGCTGGACGTGATCCATAATGAAATAGATATTGCTATTATTGACGCATCGCTGGAAGCACACCTGCTGGATCACTTGATTTATCACACTACTCCAAAAATTATCTCTCCTGAACCGGGAACCCACCGGATGATGATCGCCGGACGAACCTGTCTGGCGGGTGACGTATTTGGTGAATACGACCTGGATGCGCGGCTGGAGATTGGCAGTGAAGTTCGCATTGCGGACGCAGCGGGATATACGATGGTCAAGAAAAACTGGTTCAATGGCATTTCCATGCCTTCCATCGTGGTGCGCCGGTTGGATGGAACCGTAGAAATCATCCGCGAATTCGGATATGAAGATTTCAAATCCAGCCTTTCGTAAGTCCAAATAAAGGAAAATGAATATGAAGAAAAACCTGCTCATCATCGGCGCGGGTGGCGTTGCTCATGTCGCGACTCATAAAGCCGCAATGAATAATGACATACTGGGCGACATTTGCATTGCATCGAGAACGCTATCAAAATGTGATGAGATCATCGAAAGCGTCAAACGCAAACAGCATCTCAAGGATTCCACAAAGGCCCTGTATTCACGGCAAATTGATGCTCTCGACATCCCCGCCACCGTGAAACTCATTCATGAGACCCGTTCCGAGATCGTAATTAATCTCGGTAATGCCTTCATTAACATGTCAGTGCTGGAAGCCTGTCTGGAAACCGGAGCGGTGTATATTGATACCGCGATCCACGAAGACCCGGATAAGGTCTGTGAAAATCCACCCTGGTATGCCAATTACGAATGGAAGCGTAAAGATCGCTGTACTGAAAAAGGACTGACCGCTATTCTGGGTGCTGGATTTGATCCAGGGGTAGTCAATGCCTATTGCGCATTGGCGGTGAAGCGCTATTTCGACAAGATTGATACGATTGACATTCTGGATGTTAATGTCGGTAGTCATGGCAAATATTTCGCCACCAACTTCGATCCAGAGATCAATTTCCGCGAATTTATCAAGGTCTGGACCTGGATTGATCGCCAGTGGCAAGAATATCCCACTCATTCCGTCAAGCGCATCTATGATTTCCCGGTAGTCGGCCCTTGCCCGATCTATCTGAATGGGCACGATGAATTACATTCACTCTCGAAAAACATTGACGCGAATAGCATTCGTTTCTGGATGGGATTCGGCGATCATTACATTAACGTCTTCACCGTACTCCGTACTCTTGGATTACTTTCGCATCTGCCAGTGACCCTGACTACGGGCCAGCAGGTGGTGCCACTCAAGGTGATCAAGGCGCTGCTGCCAGACCCGCAAACCCTTGCTCCCGGATATACCGGCAATACCTGCATTGGCAACTTCGTCAAAGGATGGAAGGACGGAAAGAAGCGGGAAATGTTGATCTATCAGGTTTCTGATCACAAACAATGCTTTGAAGAAGTCGAATCGCAAGGCATTAGCTACACCGCTGGCGTTCCTCCAGTTGCAGCAGCCATGTTAGTCGCTCAGGGCATTTGGGACCCGAAGACCATGGTAAATGTTGAGGAACTTGATCCAGAACCGTTCATTGCTATTCTTGATCGGATTGGCCTGCCCACAGAGTTCAAAGAAATTAAGCCGGACAGTGAGGGATCATTCGACGGTACCGTCAAAGCGTTAGAGCAGGAGTTAGCGGAGTCAACCGCGACGGTTACGGTTTCAGCGGCCAACCCCATGATCGCTCTAGCACCACGATCGGTAGCCGAAACTAAAAAAACCAGGGATACGGTAAAAGCTGAGAAAGCCGATAAGTCCAAGAAATCGGACAAGAAGAAAAAGTAATACTGCTCCACTGTTCTAATGATCCGGGAAAGGCTGTTTTAGACCGCTACACCATGCTAAATAGCCTTTTTTATATCCACAAAGTGATGTGATGGGTAGGGAGAGCATTATGAGTCGAGATTACTATTCTCCTGATGAATGGGAAAAAATTATCGCGTTCTCTAAAACACGGGAGACGCCCTTTTTAGTCGTACTGCTGGACAGAATCCAGCAAAAATTCAAATCATTTCACACGAACTTTCCCCACGCAAAAATTTATTATGCAGTTAAATCGAATCCTGACACCGAAGTATTGAGCTTATTGCGCGATCTCGGTTCCTATTTCGACATCGCTTCGATTTATGAACTCGACCGAGTACTTCATCTTGGGGTGTCGCCCGACCGCGTAAGTTTCGGCAATACCATCAAAAAAGCACGGCACGTCCGCGAAGCCTATGACAAAGGGGTCAGGCTCTTTACCAGCGATAGCGAAGCAGACATCCGCAATCTCGCCAAGGAAGCTCCCGGTTCACGCATATTCTTTCGGGTTTTGATGGACTCGATAACCTCTGACGCCGACTGGCCGCTCTCGCGGAAATTCGGCTGTCAGCCACGCATGTTAACGGAATTGGTGTCATTAGCTGCTGATTTGGGGCTGGATCCGTATGGCATTTCATTTCATGTGGGGTCGCAGCAGCGCGAAATCTCGGCCTGGGATGCAGCGATTGCTAACGTGCATTCCCTGTTTGAGTGGATGAAAGGAGAACGTATCCATCTGAGAGCAATGAACATGGGAGGGGGTTTCCCAGCGGATTATCTGGCTAAAACCAACCCGCTTTCGGTGTATGCGGAAGAAATCAACCGTTACATAGGCTCGTATTTTGGCGATGCAATCCCTGAAATTTACCTGGAGCCGGGGCGTGGACTGGTGGGTGAAGCCGGGGTGCTGGTCAGTGAAACCATCCTGATTTCCAAAAAATCCAAGTCCGATTTGAAGCGCTGGGTGTATACCGATGTCGGCATTTTCAATGGGCTGATGGAAACACTGGGAGAGGCGATTAAATACCCCGTCTATACCGAGAAAAACGGCACCACCGGAGATGTCATCCTGGCCGGACCCACCTGTGATAGCATGGATATCATGTATGAACATTTCAAATATCAACTCCCGCTGTCACTGGAAATCGGCGACCGGATTTACTGGCTCTCCACCGGCGCGTATACCGCCTCCTACAGTTCGGTCGAATTCAACGGCTTTCCGCCATTGAAAACTTATTATTTGTAGTCTGAATGCGAGCATAGCTGACTACGATCAACAGTCTTTTATCCATGACTCTGATTGCAGACTCGATTAAAGCAGCGGTCAAGGATCACACAGCCACGCAGGGATTGATCTGTGGTTTTGCCATGCTGCCCGATCAACAAGTCCAAGATTTAACCGGCAGTGCCTTGGACCAAGCACTCGCTCCGTCAGCGGCGAAGGTGTGGCTGCACTTCAACGCCCGCATCGGCTCTGCTCGCGACTGGATCCAGCGTTGCGAACGGGTGCCGGAAGCAGTGCGCCGGTTCCTGCTGGATACCGATGACCACAAATGCCTCGAACGGTCAGGCGACGGTTTAATCGCCGTCATCAGCGATATCCGTTACGACTTCGGCTTTGATTTCGACCCGGAGCGTATTGCGACTCTGCGGTTCTATCTGGATCGCGACTGCTTAATCAGCACCCGTCAACAGCCTTCCAGCGCTACTGATCAACTGCGTACTGAGATTAAGCAGGGCCGATACTTTGACAGCACCGCCAAACTCATGATCGATCTGTTCGAGTCGCAGGTGGAAAAACTGAATCAAACGATCACGCAGGCTTGCGATACGCTCAATGACATTGAGGATCAGGCGCTGGCCGGGCGGATGCGCGGACAACATGCCCAATTGGGCGTTATCCGCCGGCTGGTGGTGCGCCTTCACCATCACTTCGCGCCCGAATACCGGATGTTGCAACGATTAGGTCGGCGGCCCCCAGACTGGTTTAGCGAGAGCGACAACATCGCGTTGCAGGATTTGGTGGAAGCATTTCGCGATCTGATTGACGACCTGACCGAAACTCAGGAACGCGCCAAGCTGTTGCAGGAAGAACTCGCCGCCCGGGTGGCGGAAGAGACGAATAGTAACTTGTACATCGTCTCCCTGTTCACCGCCCTGCTGCTGCCCCCCAGCCTGATCGCCGGCATCTTCGGGATGAATGTCGCCGGATTGCCCGGGTTAAAGGATGAAATGGCGTTCTGGTGGGTGATACTGGGCATGGCGGCAGTTTCGAGTCTGATCCTGCTGATCCTGTACCTGCGACGACTGTTTTGAGATCTCACTCAGTCCCGTGACCGTGCGCCTGCAACCAGATCAGGTGTTTCTGGCGCATATCCGCCAGCACTTCCAAATCGATCTGATCATCGCTACGAATGCGCTCGTCGTAGTTCTCCCAGCCCATAAAATCGCGCAGTGCCCTGAGCAGGGTTTCATCGCAGATTCCCGTCGCCACGCCCTTATAGAACCCGCGACGGTGCAATATCTGCTGGAGTTCATTGGCGATAACGGTATCAATTTTCACCAGTTGATGGGGATCGCTACGAAAATAGGTCAAGCGGTGAATAGCGTAGAGCCGCTCCAACTCGGTAATCGGCGCGGGATGATCGTAGACCGAAATATCCACATAGCGGTCGTTAAAACCGCCGTAACCGCCACCGGCCCGCACCACCAATAACGCTGCCGACTGTTGGCCGCGCCGGTCGCCGCCGTTGGCTTGTCCGGCCTGCAATGCCGTCAGCAACCGCTCCGCCAGCGATCCTTGGCTGTCCTCAAATGTTCTGACCATGCTTATGACCACCTGCGCACTGGCCAAGGTATTACCCTGCACCGCACAATGTTCGCCCCGTGCATCGCCCGCCCAATCGAAACAGTGCGCGCCGGTAAAACTGGCGGTGCAGCCTTGGGCGTTGATGATGCCAACCTGTCGGTAATCGCGCTGATCGTCATCGCTGGTCAGAATCTCCACCGCCTGTTGCGGTGAAGCGCCATTCTCCAACAACGCCAACCCACGCGGGCCATAGCTGGTGTTGCAATAAGATTGCGTCGCTACCGCCCCCACTCCCGCTTTAGCAAATGGAATAGACACGCCGACATTGGGAAATTTGGACTGCACCGCCACGCCAAGATCACCATTAGTGGGGTCGAAAGCGACAATAGAAAAAGTCATAAAGCGTTTCTCCTGGGGATTCAGGTCAGTGATTCAATAATCATAGCGTGTTGCGGATACTGGCCGATCAGGGTCGCACGGTCAGCCAACTCGAAATCGGCAAAGTCGAAACCGGGCGCAACGGTGCAACCGATCAGGCTGAAGCTGGCGGGATCGTCCACGGCGGCGCCGAACCAGCATCCCGCGCGGATCGCGAATTGGAAATGCTGATTCGCGCCGGGATCAGGTCCAAGTCGCTGCACCGTGTATTCGCCCCTGTGATCAAGAATATGCACGGTCAGCGGCGAACCGGCGTAAAAGTGCCAGAGTTCATCGGCTTTCAGCCGGTGCAGACGTGAACGCTGGCCGCTCTTGAGCAGATAATAGATCGCAGTCGCCACTGGGCGCGGCCCGTCGCGATCCGGCAGCGTCAGAATCAGTTCGGCGGTATAGCTGCGGCGGAAATAACCGCCTTCGGGATGCGGAGTGAGGCGCAGATGGGCGATCCAGTCGTCGGCGGTCATGGCGCATGTTCTCCGCACGCCGGACAGGCCGGATTGCGCCGGACCTTCATGGTCCGCCATTCCATCCGCAAAGCGTCCAGCAGCAGCAGGCGCCCATCGAGCGGCTCGCCAATACCGGTCAGCACCTTGATCGCCTCCACCGCCTGAATGCTCCCGATTACACCGACCACGGGGGCGAGTACACCGGTCTGGGTGCAGGTTTCGGCATTGCCCTCGGCATCGTGATACAGGCAGCGATAACAGGCGCCCTCCCCGCCCGGTCGCCAGACCAGCACTTGCCCCTCCCATCGAATCGCCGCCCCCGTCACCAGCGCCACACCAGCGCCGACACAGGCGGCATTGATCGCCAGCCGAGTCAGCAAATTATCGCAAGCGTCCACTACCACATCCGCCTGCTGAACCTGCTCCCGTAATTTCGCATCGTCCAGCATTTTCGGGACCGCAACCACCTCGATCAGCGGATTGAGCGCCAGCAGGGTATCGCGGGCCGATTCCACCTTGGGTCGGCCAATATCTATCGTGCGGTGGACAATCTGCCGTTGCAGATTGGAGAGGTCCACGCGGTCAAAATCCACCAGGGTCAATCGCCCTACCCCGGCAGCGGCTAGATACATCGCGACCGCCGATCCCAACCCACCCAAGCCGATGATCAAAACGCGGGACTGGCGCAGCCGTTCCTGACTGTCAATGTCGAATCCCGGCAGCAGAATGTGTCGGCTGTAGCGCAGCAATTCGTTGTCGGTCATAGATGCCGCTCCGGTCGGATCATTTCAGTGGCGCGTTAATGTTGGCGTTTCATCCTGCAATGGTATCGTATTGGTCATTTTTCTTAACGGACCCTGTGGCCCTTGATCAATCTACGTCAACTCTCCCTTCAACGTGGTGTTAAGCCACTGTTTGAAAACGTATCGCTGACCGTTTATCCCGGCTGGAAGGTCGGAGTGATCGGTGCCAACGGCAGTGGCAAATCCAGCCTGTTCGCCCTGCTGCTCAATGAACTGCACGCCGACACCGGCGATCTGGAACTGCCGCCGCGCTGGGTGATCGCTCATGTCGCCCAGGAAACTCCGGCGCTACCGACACCCGCGCTGGAATTTGTACTGGACGGCGACGCTGAACTGCGCCAGATCGAGCGCGACTTGCACGCAGCCGAAATCGCCCACGACGGCACCCGCCAGGCGGAACTCCACGCCCGCTTTGACGCCATCGGCGGTTACAGCGCCCGCGCCCGCGCTGGCAAACTGATGAATGGCTTGGGCTTCGCCACCGCGCAATTGGAACAGCCGGTGGCGGAATTTTCCGGTGGCTGGCGGGTGCGGCTAAACCTGGCGCGGGCGCTGATGTGCCGCTCCGATCTGCTGCTGCTCGACGAACCGACCAATCACCTCGACCTTGACGCGGTGCTGTGGCTGGAACAGTGGTTGCGCGCCTATCCGGGGACGCTGTTGCTGATTTCTCACGACCGCGATGTGCTGGATAACGTCGCTGACCACATCGCTCATCTCGATCAGCAGCGTATCACCCTCTATCCCGGCAATTACTCGGCGTTTGAGGAACAGCGCGCCGCCCGGCTGGCCTTGCAACAGGCGGCTTATGAAAAGCAGCAACGCGAAGTGGCGCATCTGGAAAGCTTTATTACCCGGTTCCGCGCCAAAGCCACCAAAGCCCGCCAGGCGCAAAGCCGGATCAAGGCGCTGGAACGGATGGAGCGGATCGCCGCTGCCCATGTGGATTCACCGTTCGAGTTCAGCTTCGCCGCACCGGGGCGCTTGCCCAACCCGCTGCTGGCGGTCGAAAAAGTCGCGGCGGGTTATGGCGAACGGCTGATCCTGGAAGGGGTGAATCTGGTGATCAATCCCGGTACCCGGCTGGGCCTGCTCGGCCCGAATGGCGCGGGCAAATCCACCCTGATCAAGCTGCTGGCCGGGATGCTACCACCACTGGCCGGGCAGATTGAGACCGGGCAAGGTTTAGCCATCGGCTATTTTGCCCAGCATCAGTTGGAGCAACTGCGACCCGATTGGAGCGCCGTGCGGCATTTGCAACAACTGGATGAACGCGCCAGCGAGCAGGCATTACGCAACTTTATCGGCGGCTTCGGCTTTAACGGCGACCGGGCGCTGGAACCGGTTGCGCCATTCTCCGGCGGTGAAAAGGCGCGGCTGGCGCTGGCCTTGCTGGTGTGGCAGAAGCCCAATCTGCTGCTGCTGGACGAACCGACCAACCATCTCGACCTCGACATGCGACTCGCGCTGACGTTGGCGTTGCAGGATTATCAGGGCGCGATGATCGTGGTTTCGCACGACCGGCATTTATTGCGCACCACCACCGATGAATTCCTGCTGGTGGCGGAGGGCCGGGCGCAACCGTTCAACGGCGATTTGGATGATTACCGCGACTGGCTGAACGAACGGCAACGAAATCTCAACCGCGACGCCGCGCAGCGTGTCGCTGGCAATAACAACGGCAACGGTAGCGCCAATGATCGCCGCGAGCAGAAACGACAGGGTGCGGAACGCCGCCAGCAACTCGCAGTGAAACGCAAACCGCTGGAGCAGCAGATCAGGAGGCTGGAGCAGCGAATGGAAAAGCTGCATAGCGAACAGACCCGGTTGCAGAGTGAACTGGCGGAACCGGCGCTGTACGAGGACGCTAACAAGAATCGGCTCAAGGAATTGCTGCTGCGTAAGGCGCAGGTAGATAAGGAACTGGCGGACATCGAGGGTGAGTGGATGGAGGTGCAGGAAGCGTTGGAGGAGATAGCGCGTGAAGAGTGATTCCCATCTCAACACGACTGGAGGGGAGCGAGAAGATGCGTTACATCAGCAGCACCGAGCGAATCAGCATGAAACGCGGGCAAGAACTGGGTTTGCAATTGGGCTTACAACTGATTGGTATCCCATTGCTGCATCGGCAATTGCGGAAGCGCTTCGGCGAATTGCCGGACTGGGTAGAAACACGGTTGCAGGAGGCAACGACGGCGCAACTGGAATTGTGGGCGGAGCAGTTGTTGGATGCTGAAACGCTGGAAGGCGTGTTCCAGGAATCGAGATGAGTCCTGAACTGGCCAGGCGGTAGGCGTAAAAAAACCTGACGCCATTAGCATCGTCAGGTTTTTTTGAAGTTCAGTGCATAAATATCAAGCGGTACGGCGGCGGCACATCACGCCAAGCCCGGAAAAGAGCTTAGGGCAGGTCGGGGCGTTAATCCGCAACCTGCTTGGTTATACCATCCCGATTCAGATGGGTTGGGTTTTGCCGACCTACCTTACCGACCTGCCAGCGTCGTCCAGCAATGATGATCAACCCCAAACCAACCAAGGCGTAGGATCCAGGCTCAGGGACCGAGGCTTCCATTTCAGGACTGAAGGTGAGTGAGTAGAGATTAACTGTCAGCACCCATTCATTGTGGTAGTGAATTCGAGAAGAGGGATTGGTTTCAATCTGCGGATTCATGATGGCCTGGAATTCTGCGTGAAAAACCGAACCCGGAAAAGGTATGTAAAAAGTTCCAGCGTGACCAAATGCAGTCATAGAGACTTTCGCCATTTTATTCCGCTGGTCAAGCCTGATCTATCCCAGTGAGATGACCTGACTGCTGCGCGTGACCCTTGCCCAAGCCGATTGATGCACCTACTATGTACACATCAGGAGGTGTATATGCGCACCAACATCGTGCTTGACGACGCTCTCATCAACGAAGCCATACGACTGGCCAACGTCAAAACCAAGCGGGAAGCAGTCGATCTCGCCCTGCGGCGGTTTGTGGCCCACCAGAAGCAACGGCAGATTCTCGAACTGGCCGATCAAGAACTGATCGACCCCGCTTACGACTACAAAGCAGTTCGCGCTGGTGATGATCCTCGTTGACACTTCAGTCTGGATTGGCCTGCTACGCAACAGTGACCGACCGGCGGTCAATGCGCTCAAGCGGCTTCTGAATTCGGAAACTACCGTCGCGCTCACGCCGATCATCCTGCAAGAAATCTTGCAAGGCGCTCGATCCGACGCTCATTTCGCCACGTTGCAGCGTTATTTCGCTGATCTCCCCATGCTTAAACCTGGCGACGCAACCGCAACGTCTATCGCCGCAGCCCAAATCTACTGTCGCTGCCGGTGGTCCGGCGTAACGCCGCACAGCTCTAACGATTGCCTGATTGCCCGTCTGGCGATTGAGCAGGATGTGGTTCTGCTGCATGACAATCATGACTTTGAAACCATTCATCTGGTGGAACAGCGGCTTAAGCTATTTACTCTCTGAAATCCCGATCCTGGCGGCAACAACGGCGTGGCGCACGCTAACCCGCTATGCTTCAAGATATTCCACCCTCACCGACTGCACCGCATGGACTGGAACCGCCTACTCTCCCGCATCCGCCTGGGTCTGTCCCGCCAACATCCCGACAGCGAAGCACGTACCGATTTTCAGCGTGATTTTGACCGCATCGTGTTTTCCTCGGCATTCCGGCGCTTGCAGGACAAAACTCAGGTCTTTCCGCTCTCGCAGAGCGATTACGTCCGCACCCGCCTGACCCACAGCCTGGAAGTGTCCAGCGTCGGCCGCTCGCTGGGGACGATGGTTGGCGACAGCGTGATCAAGCGCCACGACCTGAAAGGCGTCTATCCGCAGGATTTTGGCGCAGTGGTTGCCGCCGCCTGTCTGGCGCACGACATCGGCAATCCACCGTTCGGCCACGCCGGCGAAGACGCCATCCGGTTCTGGTTCACCGCTTCTGCGACCGGGCGCGTGGTGTTGGGGCAACTGACCGAGGTACAACGGCAGGATTTCCTGCGCTTCGAGGGCAACGCCCAAGGGTTTCGCATCATCACCCGGCTGCAAAGCCCTGATAATCCCGGCGGGATGCAACTCACCTGCGCCACGCTGGGCACTTTCACCAAATACCCGTGCGCCGCGTCACTACCGACTGATCCACTGCCTGGCATCGCCTTCAAAAAATTCGGTTTCTATCAGGATGATCAGGATTTGTTCGCAGAAGTTGCCGGGCAACTGGAACTGGAGTCGGTAGCGCCGGGGGCCTGGAGCCGGCATCCGCTGGCCTGGCTGGTCGAAGCCGCCGATGACATCTGTTACCGGATCATCGACGTGGAAGACGCCTTTCGACTCCAGCAGTTACGCTACGAAGAAGTCCGTGATCTGCTGTTGCCGCTCACCGGCGAAGCCGACCGCGCCCAGCGCAAGCTGGCCCACGTCACCCGACCCAAGGAGCGCATCGAATACCTGCGAGCCAAAGCGATTGGCGCCATTATTGAGCAGGCGCATCAGTGCTTCATGGAGAATGAGGATACGATTCTGGCGGGCGGATTAAACGAGGAACTGCTGGATGCGATCCCCGCCGCCGGGGCAATGCGCGCCCTCAAGGATTGCGGCGAATCTCAGGTCTACGTGTCCCGGCCGGTGGTGGAAGTGGAAGCGGCCGGTTTCGAGGTGCTGGGCGGATTACTGGAAGCGTTTATAACCACGATCAATGACATCGCTGCCAATGGTTCGTCTGCGTCGCCCAAAAGTCGGATGCTGATTCATTTGATCCCGGAGCAGTTTGCAGGACCGGGACGCTACCCCGTCGCTGATCTCTACCGCCGGGTGCTGGCAATCACCGATTTTGTCTCCGGCATGACCGATTCCTATGCAGTAGCGCTGTTCAAGAAGCTCACCGGAATTTCCCTGCCGACCGGCTGATTTCAATCCCGGTCGCGGATGAGCGGCACAAACACTACTGGCAACACGCTGCAACTCTGCACCACGCCCTTTTCGTCCTTGTGCAACAAGCGAAGATCCTGAGTCTGATACGGCGCGCCGACGGGAATAATCAGTCGCCCGCCGGGCTTCAGTTGCCGCATCAAAGCGGCGGGCACCTCATCCGCTGCCGCCGTCACCATGATCCTATCGAAGGGCGCGTGTTCCTCCCAGCCCCGAGCGCCATCATCGGCGCGAATCTCCACATGGGTGAAACCGAATTGGCTCAGGCGATGGGCGGCGGCGGTAGCCAGTTCAGGAATCCGCTCGATGGAATACACCTGCCGCGCCAACCGGGCCAGCACTGCTGTCTGATAACCTGACCCGGTGCCAATTTCCAGTACCACCGCGTCCGGCTCAATGTCCAATAACTCGGTCATCAGCGCCACGATGAACGGCTGAGAAATGGTCTGGCCGCGCCCGATGGGCAACGGCTGATCCGCATAGGCCCATGCCTGCTGATCCGCCAGCACGAAGCAATGTCGGGGAACTGCTGTTAGCGCTCCCAGCACCCGCTCGCTGAGGGTATAGCAACCGGTGCGATTACCGGTTTCGCGGATTTCGGCAACCACCTGATCCAGCAGATGCCGCAGCGCACATTCAGGATCGTTGACCGAATCGTTGTTCAAACGGTTCTCCCATCCATCTCACCGGACCGCGCTGGATCGCGCTCTCCGGCATCAGAATCCGGGCGACCAGATCATCCGTTTGCAACAGCGGTTGCCGACGCAGACTAGCCAGAAGTCCCGCCACCGGTGCCACGACCCGCGCCCGCTCACCGCCGGTGAAGCCATCATAAACCCGGCCCAAATCCTCACCCGCTTGTACCCAGTGTCCGACTTCCTGACGCGAGGAAAAAATGCCCGACTGTTCCGCCAGCACCACGAAGGTCTGTCGCAACCCGAAGTAACGCAAGTCTTCCGCGTCATCGGCTAGACGCAATCCGCTAACGATGCCCGTTCGATCCAGAAAGGCCACCAAGGCGCGGAACAGGGTTTCGCAATGCGCAGTTTGTAAACCGCCGGCCTGCCCCGCATGAATCGCGAAATTCTCACCGCTGTGCAACCGCCAAATCCGCATTAAACCGGGGGTGTCCCCCGGCTCCAACGGTCGTTCGATCACCGCTGGCAGCCCAAATAAACAGGCGCTGGCTCGTTCATCGTCATTGGGTGCGTACAACCGGAGTTGCGGCATCTCCTCGACATCCAGACTGGCGGGATGAATTTCCACCCGATAGTAGGCAATCCGGGTCAGCGCCACCACCGCCTCAGTGATGGCCCACCGCGCCCATCCGATCCGTCTGGCGTTGATTCCTTGCCCATCCGCAGTAGTGCCAACCGTAGGAACAATCAACACCCGTTCGCGCAGGCGCAAACCCTGTCGTTCACCTGCGGCAACCTCGCGCAAAAACGCCGCCAGCCGCGACAGCACGAACATCCCATTCACATCCTGATCGTGGATATCCGCTACCAGAGCCAGTCGTGGGGTACGCTCCCGTGGGCCAATATCGTGATGGAGAATGGAATTTTCACCGCGCCATCGCGCATTCAATCCGGGCATCAACTGGGTACTCCAAGCTTCACTTCACCGCATTGACTAAAAATTGCGTGTTTGTCCCTGACAATCGTAGCTCAGTTTGTTCATTTCGCATGGCGAATGACTCAGACCCTCAACCACCGATGTCACTGGGTATCCATCCTGAAGAAACCCTGGGTGCGATGTTGCGTCGCAACATAATTTTCATTATATTGCACTGCAACAAACCCTTTCATACCCGCCGAGGAATTCACCATGATCATCAACCTGTTCAGTAAGGCGCTGGAAACCCCGCAAACCCTGCCCGAACCTCTGATCAAGGCGAACAGGCTGTTCATCGGGAATATGGAAAGCATCCTGATCTTCCAGATGAACGCGCTCAAATTCTACCTGGACATTGGCATCAATCAACTCAGAGCTGCCGCCGAAATCACTGACCTTGCAAGCTTGCAAGATTTCTGCAAGCGGCAGGCAGAAATTGCCCAGACCGTGCAGCGCAAGCTGATGAACGATGCCCGGATCATGTCCGATATGACGGCACGTTTCAAAACCGAGATGGATCACTTGACCCAAGCCACGCTGGAAGAGGCATTACCCAAAGCCGCATGAACTCTTCCTCAGCGCCGGATTGTCGCCCTGCCAGCACAGGGCGTTTTCGTTATTGGCGTTGATTACGTTACACCCTACCCCGATGCTTGCTGTTGCGGTGAGCGCTGATCCACCCGCCAATCCGACCGCTACGGCTGCTTTGGCCGTGGAACTGGGGCTGCCCTGGGTCATCGATCCGGCCGTCGCGACCGCAGCTTGTTTTACTCACTTACTGGTTCAGACCGTGGAGCGGCTGGAATTGCGGGAGCTGGGAGCGAATACACCCGGACCGGTGTACGTTGACTTCACTGGGGGCGTGGTCGCTCATCGGCGCCGCTTTGGCGGTGGGCGTCATCAGCCGCTGGCACGGGCGGTGGGACTGAAAGGCGGGGCAATGCCGACCGTGGTAGACGCCACTGCCGGATTGGGACGCGATGCCTTTGTGCTGGCAAGTCTCGGCTGCACGGTACGGTTGATCGAACGCGCGCCAATCATTGCCGCATTGCTGCGCGATGGCTTGCAGCGCGCCGCCCGCGACCCCGACATCGGTCCACTGATAACGGAACGGCTGCACTTGATCACGGCGGATGGGCGGAATTATCTGCGGGGACTGGCGGAAAACCAGCAGCCCGAAGTAGTGTATCTCGATCCGATGTACCCGCACCGGCAAAAAACGGCGCTGGTCAAAAAGGAAATGCGGCTGCTGCGGCAGTGGGTCGGAGATGATGACGATGCCCCGGAACTATTGGCCGCTGCGCTGCGCTGCGCTCAGCGACGAGTGGTGGTCAAACGGCCACGGCAGGCCCCGATGCTGGCGGGACCGCCGCCCGGGTTTCAAATTATCGCGCCCAATACCCGCTTCGATGTTTACCCGCTCAACCGCAACTCACTGAAGTAATCACCGGCGAGGTGATCATCGGTGCCGGCACCCGCTCGGAGGTGGATAAATTCAGCGCCGCGCAAACCTGAGCATGGGCTTGGCGAGCCAGATCATCCCGAGTTCGACCTACGGTCGGCAGCGGCTCGCAAAACCACAGTTCAGCCACGATCTGCAACTCACCCAGCAGTTGCCACAAATGCGGTAATAGTGTGGCGTCCCCGATAAAGGGCGCTTTGGGATGGATACCGTCGGGATGCGGATAGCGCAGGGCGATGGCTTGCACCGGGCAGCGGGCGTGAAGAGCGGCCTGGAACAAGCGTGGATAGAACCGGCGCACCGTCCCGCCGTTGGTCGAAGTACCCTCCGGAAACACCAGCACCCGACCCCGGTTACGCAACCGCCAAGTCAGATGCTCAGCAGCCTCACCCGCGCCATTGTCACCGCCACGGCGAATAAACGCCGTTCCCGCCCGCCGCGCCAGCCAGCCAAACAGTGGCCAATCAGCCACCTCGCGCTTCGCCAGAAAGTGGGTTGGACAAGCGGAAGCAATGCAGAAAATATCCAGCCAGGATAAGTGGTTGGCGACGAATAGCGCTGCGCCGGGTTGCGGCTGGCCGCTGATCACGATCCGCACCCCCATGATCCAGCACAGTACCCGGCTCCACACCGCCAACGGTCGGCAGGACACCGTTCCATCCCGTCGGGGTCGTAACAGTGCTGCAACGCCCACCCCGACCAGGAGGTGCAACGCCACCAGCGGCGCACGCCGCAGTCGGCGAACCGTCGGTAGCCATACATTGCTATTACGGATGATCAAGCGGCTCGCTCCAGGAAATGGCGGGCATAGCGCCGGGTCAGTTGTCGGGTAGCGAGCAGAATGAACACATCAGCGACCTGAAAATCTTCGTCCAGGAACGGCTCGCCACAGATTTTTGCCCCGACGCGCAGATAGGCTTTCAACAAGGGCGGCATGGGATAATCGTCACGCGCCAGAATATCGCGGCGCGGCAATGGAATCAGCGGCTTTACCCGCAAGTTATCGGGAGTCAGACAACGTTGCGCCAGCTCCGAAAAAATGGCCTGAGCCATCGCGCCGTTTTCTCCCAGCGGGATGCTGGCGCAGCCGATGAGAGAGTCAATCCGCTGCTCGGCCACAAAGCGGGCGATTCCTGACCATAGAGCGGTAATGGTCGTGCCATTACGATAATCGCGATGCACACAGGTGCGGCCAATCTCGGCGAACCGGCCGGGCAGCGCCAGCACCGAACTGATGTCGAATTCACCCTGCGCGTAAAAACCACCGGCGCGGCGAGCGCTGTCCCCGGTCAGAATACGGGTACAGCCGATCAGTTGCGTGGTCAGTGGATCCCAGACCAGCACATGGCGACAATACGGATCGAGATGATCGTGGTCCAGCCCAGGGATTTGGTTATGCAACCGTGCGCCCATTTCCCGGGCGAAAACGTCGTAGCGCAAGCGCTGCGCCGCTTGAACCTCCTCTACTGATTCGGCGAAGCCAACCTGCGGCAATCCTTTCGGTTGCGATTGAACAATAGACGGGTGAAATTGCGGCTGTACCTTCAAGGCGGCCTCCGGAATAAACGGCTTTGGGCGAATTCGGATGACGATAAGTCAACCAAATTGCAGCCGTTTTAAGTCCGCTTGACAGCCTTGTGACAAACGAGAGTCTTTTTACTGACATTGAGCAACCCCTTGCTAAGCTTTTTTGATATAGCTAAGTTTTTGGTTTTTAACAAAAATCGACCTGATAAAGCTGACAGACGCGGGTGCCAAACAGCTTGAGGATCTTGATCCGTAATGCAGTGAGTCCTTCAATCGTGATTCGTTTCACCCCTGCTAGAGACGCTGTCCATTACACACATCTTGAACGGCAGGGCCGCCGCCCCGATCGGGTGAGGTAGACACA
>NZ_CBTK010000273.1 GCF_000531125.1 Candidatus Contendobacter odensis Run_B_J11
GAAAATCCGCTGGTGCTGATCGCCGCCTTGGGCGATGCGGCGGAACCGGCTCCCGCCCTGGAAGCGCCCGCCGCGCCGGCCTGGCCGGCGGATGCCGAAGTCACCTGGATCATGGATTATCCCAACGGTCTGCACGCTCGCCCTGCGACCCGCTGGGTCGAGACCGCCAAACGCTTTCCTTGCGAGTTACGGATTTACAAGGATGCCGAATTCGCCGACGCCAAAGGGCTGACCGATCTGCTTGCCCTTGGCGTCACCTGCGGCTCAACCCTGCGGTTCGCCGCTCGCGGCTCCGACGCCCAACGGGCGCTGAACGCCTTGCACGACACGGTGCGCGGGCTGTCCGCCGTGGAACAGGCCGATGCCGAGCGCGCCCGTCGCAATGCGCTCGCCGCACGCAAAATCGCGCCGGAGTGGACGCCCAGCGGCGCGCTCCGCACCGTCTATGGCCTGGGTGCCAGTCCCGGACTGGCGGTCGGCAAACTGGTGCGCCACGTCTCCCAGCGCTTCGAGATTAGCGATCAGCCCGGCGACGTGGTGGCCGAGGGCGAAGCGCTGGAACAGGCGCTACTGGCGGTGCGCGCTGAGCGCGAGGAACTGGAGGGACGCACCCGCCAGCGCCTCAGCGCCGCTGAAGCCGCGATCTTCGCCGCGCAGCGCGAACTGCTGGCCGATCCGGTGCTGGTCCGAGATGCGCTGGCCACGATCATGCAGGGACATGGCGCCGCCTGGTCGTGGCAGCGGGCGCTGCGCACCCGGATCGATAAACTCCAGCAGATTGCCGATCCGTTGCTGGCGGCTCGTGCGCTCGATCTACGCGATGTGGGGGAACGGGTGCTGGCCGAACTGCTCGGCATCGAACGGCAGCAACTCACCCTGACCGAACCTTCGATTCTGGCGGCGGAAGACCTCACCCCCTCCGACACTCTGCATCTCGACACCCGTTATGTAGTGGGACTGGCAACCAGCGTTGGCGGCCCGACTTCACATACCGCAATTCTGGCTCGCACCCTGGGTCTGCCGGCGATGGTGGCGGCGGGTCCGGCGTTACTGGCCGCGCCCGACGGCGGAATCGCGGTGGTGGATGGCGGCAGCGGCTGCCTCTATCTGGACCTGAGCGAAGCCGATCAGCGCAGCGTCGCCGAGGTGATCGCCCGCCAGACCGCCGCCCGCGAAAGTCTGCGCGCCACCCGTTATCTGCCGGCGACCACCACCGACGGCCACACCATCGAGATTGTCGCCAACGTCGCCAACCCGAAACAGGCGGTAGCGGCGCTCGACGCCGGAGCCGAGGGCATCGGCCTGATGCGCACCGAATTTCTGTTCCTGGAACGCAACAGCGCGCCGGACGAAGATGAGCAGTACCGGGTCTATCGTGAAATGACCGAGGTGATGGCTGGACGAAGGCTGATCATTCGCGCCCTGGACATTGGCGGCGACAAGCAGGTGCCGTATCTCAATTTGCCGCACGAAGAGAACCCCTTTCTCGGCGTGCGCGGCGCACGGCTGCTGTTGCAACGGCAGGATTTGCTTTATGCCCAATTACGGGCGCTGTACCGCGCCGCCCAGCACGGCCCGCTGTGGATCATGTTCCCGATGGTCACGCACATCAGCGAGATCGAGGCGTTGCGCGGTCACTGTAAACTGGCCTGCGAGCAGGTTGGCGGCCCCGAAGTCAAGCTCGGCATCATGGTGGAAGTGCCCGCAGTGGCAGTGCTGGCTGACCGCTTCGCGCCGCTGGTGGATTTCTTCTCTATCGGCACCAACGATCTCACCCAGTACACCTTGGCGGTGGATCGCCAGCACCCTGAACTCGCCGCCCAGGCCGACAGCCTGCATCCGGCGGTGCTAAACCTGATCGATGCCACAGTGCGCGGCGCCCAAACCGCTGGCCGATCAACCGGCAGGGGCTGGGTTGGCGTCTGTGGCGGACTGGCCGGCGACCCGCTGGGTGCCCGTATCCTGACCGGGCTGGGCGTGGACGAACTGAGCATGAGCGCCCAGGACATCGCTCCGGTGAAAGCCGCACTGCGCGGCGAATCGCGGGCGGCGATGCAGGATTTGGCCCGGCGCGCCTTACGCGCCTGTACCGCCGAAGAGGTGCGCGCCCTATGAATCCGCTTAATTCTTCCCTTCAGGTGGTGACGGTCGCCCTCAATCCGGCGCTGGACCAGACCATTGAGGTCGCCGGTCTGCAACCGGGCGCGGTCAACCGGGCACTGCGGATGCAGGTCGATGTCGGCGGCAAGGCGATCAACGTCGCTTCCTGCCTAGCTGACTTCGGCATCAATGCAGCAGTCACCGGGCAACTGGGTCGCGATAACGCCGCGCTGTTCGAGGAACTGTTCCGGCGCAAGAAAATCGCCAATCACTGCTGCTATCTCGATGGCCTGACCCGGATCAACACCAAGCTAGTGGATGTCGAACGCGGCGAAACCACTGATCTCAATATGCCCGGGCCGGAACTGACGGCGGAGGCCGCAGCGGAATTGCTGGATCAAGTGCTGCAACGGCTTGATGCGCTGATGGAACAGGCCCGCTGGGTGGTGCTATCCGGCAGTCTGCTGCCGGGAATGCCGGAGGATGCCTACGCCACCTTGACCCGGCGGATTCAGGCGGCGGGCGCTGCGGTACTGCTGGACACCAGCGGATCGCCGTTGCGGGCCGCGCTGACTGCCGGGCCGCGCCTGATCAAGCCGAATCGGCACGAATTGGCCGAACTGGTGGGTGAACCGCTGGAATCGCTGGAAGCGTTGCTTGCCGCCGGGCGGGCGTTGCTGAACAGCGCCAATCCGCCCGAATGGGTGGTGGTCTCGCTGGGCAGCGATGGCGCGTTATTTCTCAGCCGCGAGCAGGCGCTACAGGCTCATCCCGCGCCGGTAGCAGTGACCAGCACGGTCGGCGCGGGTGACGCGATGGTCGCGGGTTTGGTCGCGGCTCGGCTGGAAAATCTGGCGCTGGCGGAAACCGCCCAACTGGCGACCGCGTTCGCCGCCGCCAAACTGACCCGGCTTGGCCCGCATTTGCCACCGCCGGATCAGGTTCGCGCCCTCGCCCAACAGATCGCCGTGACCCCGCTCGACTGAGCCATTTCCAGAACCCGAATCCAGAACAGAGGAGAATCCAACATGGCCAGATTAGTTGCCGTCACCGCCTGCCCGACCGGCATCGCGCACACCCTCATGGCGGCGGAAGGACTTGAGCAAGCCGCCAAAACGCTCGGACACGAGATTCAGGTTGAAACGCAAGGATCGGCAGGAACCCGAAATACCCTGTCCGATACCGACATTGCCGCCGCCGAAGTGGTCATCATCGCCGCTGATACCCGGGTGGATACCGCCCGCTTCGTGGACAAGCCGCTGTATGAAACTGCGACCGAACCGGCAATCCGCACTGGCGCCGCCGTAATCGCAGCCGCGCTCGCCTGCATCCCCGCACCCGTTGCGTCAATCGCAGCGGGCCTGAGGATCGTCGGAATCACTTCCTGCCCGACGGGCATCGCCCACACCTTCATGGCCGCCGAGGGACTCGAACAGGGCGCGAAGAGTCAGGGCCACGCGATCAAGGTGGAAACCCAGGGTTCCGTTGGCGCGAAGAATACCCTGACCGCCGCTGACATCGCGGCGGCGGATTTGGTGATCATCGCTGCCGATACCCAGGTGGATAAAACCCGCTTCGCCGGCAAGCGGTTGTACGAGGCCAGCACCAAGGCGGCGATCCACGACGGCGCCGCGCTGGTGCGTACCGCGATCACCGACGCCAAGGTCACCGGCGCCGCGCCTTCCGCTGATCCGGGCCAGCAGGCCAAGGCCCAGCAAGCCACAGGCCGTACCAGCGCCTACAAGCACCTGATGACCGGCGTGTCCTACATGATTCCCTTCGTGGTCGCCGGCGGCCTGTTGATCGCGCTGAGCTTCGCGATCGGCGGGATCAATGTGTTCGAGGATGTGAATAAGGGCACCTTGGGCTGGACCCTGAATCAGATCGGCAAATCTGGCTTTACGCTGCTGGTGCCGATTCTGGCCGGTTTTATCGCCTATTCGATAGCGGATCGGCCCGGCATCGCCCCCGGCATGATCGGCGGGATGATCGCCAGCACCATCGGATCAGGCTTTCTCGGCGGCATCACCGCTGGCTTTATCGCCGGCTACACCGTCAAGTTCCTGAGCGATCATATCCCTCTCCCACGCACTCTGGCCGGTCTTAAGCCGGTGCTGATTTTGCCGCTGCTCGGCACCGTTATTGTCGGCCTGCTGATGTACTACGTGGTGGGCGAGCCGGTCGCCGGTGCGTTGGCAATGATCACCACCTGGCTCAAGGGTCTGCAAGGCAGTAACGCCATCTTTCTTGGTCTGCTACTCGGCTCGATGATGGCCTTTGACATGGGCGGGCCACTCAACAAGGCAGCCTACGCCTTTGCCCTCGGGCTGATTACCAGTCAAGTGTACGCGCCGATGGCGGCGGTGATGGCCGCCGGCATGACCCCACCCCTGGGGCTGGCGTTGGCCACGGTGTTGTTCAGAAACCGTTTCTCGCTGGATGAACGCGAGGCTGGGGGCGCTACCGCCGTACTCGGTCTTTCCTTCATCACCGAGGGTGCAATTCCCTACGCCGCCAAGGACCCGTTGCGGGTGATTCCGGCGTTGATGGCGGGTTCCGCCGTCGCCGGCGCGATGTCGATGGTGTTCGGCTGCGAACTGCGGGTGCCGCACGGCGGAGTTTTTGTGTTGCCGATCCCAAACGCGGTGACGCAGCTTGGCCCCTACCTGATCGCTATCGTCGCCGGTACGCTAGTCACAACCACCGCGTTGTTTTTCCTGAAGCGACCTCTTGAAATCAAGGCGACGCTAAAAGCTAACGCTTCATAAGCGATGGTGGTGGCGCAACTGTGAGGATCACTCCCATCTTCCCGCAGATTCCGTCTGCGGGTCTTTCCGTTGAATTGAGGCAAGGCAAAATCCCGCACTGGCGCGGTCAATCGCACTCTGCGGATGCCGGTGGCTGCCGCGCAGACCGATGGTCCATCGCCACCAGCCCGGTTCAATATGAGTTGAACTCAGCGATTCAGAATGGGCTGATTAGGCAAACAAGCAGGTCAAAATGATTCAGAGCCTATTGGTTAATCAATAATTCTATAGCAAAGTGGTGTATGGTATAAAAAATGCTTAAATCTTTGACTGAAGGCTTGTGATTAAAGAACCAGACCGTGCAATACACTTTGCTATTGCCCACGGTACATGCCTGTACCCATCCATCCAAACTCAGATGTAGCTATGATATGGAGAGATTTCATCTTCACTTCATTGGCGCAACATCAATCTCTCAATCAGGTGATGTGATATGGCGACACCCACTTTTCATGAAATTCAAGCCGCAATGACCGGCTTTCCCCGCACCCTCGCATGGACGAATTTTCGCTCTGTTAAGACTTCACCCAGCCCGCCTCATGAAGCGATGACCAGTGCCAGCTTCAGCTCAACCGGTTGGCGGGTGACTCTTGTAAAGGGCGAATATCGGATCACGGGTGCCCGGGTGAATGTGGATATAAACACAGGCGCATCCTTTGCTACTGCATCAGCCCAAACCAGCACTGATTTACTCACGCATGAACAGGGCCATTTCGACATTACGGGCCTCATCGCCCGGGATATCATCAGTCAGATTCTCTCCCTGTCCTATGATGAGAGTGTAGTGGCAGTGGTTCGCGGTGTAGGCAACTCGTCTCAGGCGAGAATCAATTGGGTCACCCAAGAGTTTCAAAAGGATGTCAATAGAATTGGTCGCGAAGCCAAAGCGGCTTTGGATCGGTTGCAAACAGATCCTGTTACCGGAGTGGATGGCATCTACGACACGCAAACCAACCATAGCCAGAACACGACCGCGCAGGCGGTCTGGAATACCCGGTTCCAGCAAGCCAAGATCACTAACACCAACTTCCAACTCGACTTGAAGTTGGCTGGGATTCTGTGATCGAACTGTCGATCGGCATGGCCTGCCGGGAGCAACTATTGGGTCGTCTATTGAGCAGCTAAACGCGGTTCGCAGCGATTCAGTTGTGCCCGGTAGCGGTCGGCCTGTTGGCGCACCTGTCGCGCCCGCTTCATCAGCCACGGCTTTTGCCGGTAACTGCCTTTGGCGAAGCCGTCCTGACCTTCGTGATAAGCCAGATACTGGTTATAGGCATTGTTCCTGGCAACACGATTACGCCGGGACGTTTCGCTGATATACCAGCCGATAAAATCCACTGCATCCTCGAACTCATCGCGGTCGGCGCCCCGATTACCGGTCGCAGCGATGTAGCGCTCCCACGTACCATCCAGCGCCTGACTGTAGCCATAGGCGGAAGAAGGGCGGGTGCCGGGGATGAAACCGAGGTACCAGGTGCGTGGCGGTTGAGCGTCAGCCTGAAACGCCGATTCTTGATGAATAATTGCCAACAGCACCGGCAGCGGTACGCCCCAGCGCCGACTGGCGGTTTTGGCGTCGGCGAACCAGTCGCCATACTCGGCGAAAATGGCGCAAGCATCGTTGACATTACGGGGTGGCGCGGTGGTGCAGGCAACCAGCAGCAGCAACACACCGCCAGACCAGCCCAGAACCCAGGGCCAAATCTGGCGCCGCATCCATGCAGTGATCCCGAAAAACCTATCGCGCTGGGAGTGCAAGCGAGGTGAGTGTAGCTGGCTCAGGGTTGATCTCGCCTTCAGTCACGGCGGGCGACACGACGGAAGCTATCGTACAGACCGCGTTGGGTCTTGTTGGCAAAATGCATCGGCATGACGCCTTCGACTGAACACGGAGTAATGCCGAGTGCTTCCAGACCGTTACAGCCGCAAACGCTATCTACCTGCAAGGAGAGATAGTTATCGGTGGTGAAGACTTTCACCGGCAGCTTGTCGAAAATCTTCCCCTGCAACCGCGCCAGCGAATCCGGCATCCCGATCACCCAGCGCTTCAAACCCAGCATCTTGGCGACGTTTTCGACCAGTTCCTTGAAGGTGTAGATTCGCGGCCCGCACAGCTCATAGCTGTTGCCAATGGTGGCATCATTCTCCAGCGCGTTCTCGAAAGCCTGCGCCACATCGCCGACGTAGACCGGCGCAAAACGGCTGTCAGGACAGGCCAGCGGTAGCACCTTACTGAGCTTGAGCAGACTGGCAAACTGGTTAAAAAAGTTGTCATCCGGCGCGAAGATGATTGACGGTTTGAAGCAGGTGACTGCGACCCCTTGCGCCTGCATCACCCGTTGCTCGCCCTCGCCTTTGGTGCGCAGATACTGGCTTGGACCTTTGACGGCATCGGCATGGAGGGCGCTCATGTGCAGCAGGCGTTTAACTCCAGCAGCGCGGCAGGCATCCGCCACTTTGCCCGGCAGTTCGGCGTGAACCGCACCGAAGGTCTGGGTCGAGAATTCATGCAGAATGCCCACCAGATTGATGACCGCATCACCGCCCGCGAAGTGTTGTTGCAATTGAGTGGCATCGTGGATGTCGGCCCCAATCAGTTGCGCGTTAGGCAATATTTCGACTTCCCGGTGCCGCTGCGGATGCCGGGTCAGAACTTTGACCGTGTATCCCCGGTTGGCCAGTCGCGCCACCAGATGTCGTCCAACGAAACCAGTGCCACCCAACACACAGATAGTTTTGATATTCATGCCTGTACTTGCTCCTCGCTGTTTTTATGCCGACCGCAGCGAACCAACGCTACGGAATTATCTTGATGGGGACGGGGACATTCCCCAACATTCCGCCTTTACAATAGCCGCTTGGCGCGAAAGTGTGCGTAACGGCTGCTTCGCAGTGAAATTTACCATACATC
Source organism: Candidatus Contendobacter odensis Run_B_J11 (assembly GCF_000531125.1). Lineage (GTDB taxonomy): Bacteria > Pseudomonadota > Gammaproteobacteria > Competibacterales > Competibacteraceae > Contendibacter > Contendibacter odensensis. The sequence goes on from NZ_CBTK010000273.1 coordinate 7,819, forward strand.
ACCCGTATGCTTCTTCCCGGAACGAAAGACAAGAATAAGGAGAGTCTCATGGAATTCATTTCAGCACTCATTTCGCCGACTTTGCTGCTGTATCTGGCACTGGGCGCGTTCGCCGGGGTCATGGCCGGTCTGCTCGGCGTGGGCGGTGGCCTGATCATCGTCCCGGTGCTGGCCTGGATTCTTCACGGCCAGCAAGTCAACGACACGCTGGTGATGCATATTGCCATTGGCACTTCGCTGGCGACTATTGTGGTCACCTCATTATCTTCGGTCCGCGCTCATCATCAGCGGGGCGCAGTGCTATGGCCGGTGGTTTGGCAACTGACGCCGGGCATCGTCATCGGTGCCTGGCTAGGCGCAGCAGTGGCTGATCAACTGTCCAGCGTGGTGTTAACCAAAATCTTCGCCGTGTTCGTACTGCTGGTGGCAGCGCAGATCGCCTTCGGAGCCAAGCCGGCGCCGCATCGTGGCCTGCCGGGTACGCCAGGACTGGTGGCGACCGGCGGAGTGATCGGGATGGTATCGGCCATTGTCGGCATCGGTGGCGGTTCGCTGACCGTGCCCTTTTTGACTTGGTGCAATACCTCGATCCGGCAGTCGGTCGCCACCTCCGCCGCCTGTGGATTGCCGATTGCGCTGGCCGGATCGGTCGGCTTCATCGTCACCGGCCTGAATGCCACCGGCTTACCCGCCTGGAGTTTGGGCTATATTTATGGCCCGGCGCTGATCGGCATCGCCGCCGCCAGCCTGTTTTCCGCGCCGCTGGGCGCAAAGCTGGCGCATACCCTGCCGACGGAAATCCTGAAAAAAGTATTCGCAATTTTTCTGGCGCTGGTTGGCACCAAGATGTTGCTGAGCTAAAGCAAAAAAAACCATATCGCGCATCTCATAAGCGCGCATGACACCCCTAAGGAGGAATCCCCGTGAAATTCATCAATAACCTGAAATTGGGCATCAAGCTGTCTGTCGCCTTTGTTTTAATCGGCTTGCTACCGGCGCTGATCGTCGGTTTTATCGCACTGTCCAAGGCCAGTGATTCACTGTCACAACAGGCGTTTCAGCAATTGGAAAGTGTTCGTGCCCTCAAGAAAAAGCAGATCGAAAATGTGTTCAATGAGGCGCACAAGGATTTGGATACGCTGATTAACGCTCAACAATACTTTCAGGCGTTTGCTTTCAAGAATCTGGAGAGTATTCACAAGAATACGAAAGCTCAGGTTGAGCAGGTCGCGCAACGCCAGATCGATGTAGTTCAGTCCATGGCGCACAGCACCAATATAGCCGATGCACTGCTGGCTTTTACCAGCGCTTTTGATGCAGCAGGCAATAAGACCAACAACGCCAATTGGAGCGCTGCCGCCAAGCGGGATGGCCCGGCGCTGGTGACGTATGCCCGGCAACATGGCTACGATGATCTGTTGCTGATCAGTAAGGATGGGGTGGTGGTTTACAGCACTGCTGGGCAATCGGAACTGGGCCAGCCGGTTAGTGCCGCTAACCTGAAGGACAGCGCGCTGGAACCAGCGTTTCGGCAAGGTCTCGCCGGTGTTGCGGTGCAGGATTTCAAAGCCTATGCCCCGAATGACGGTCGCCTGTTCGCCTTTTACAGCGCGCCTGTCGTTCGCGATAACGCCACCTTGGGCGTGCTGGTGTTGAAACAGTCGCCGGCTCCGTTCAACGCCATCACCCAGCGCCGCGAAGGTCTGGGCAAGAGTGGCGAAAGCTATTTTGCCGCCAAAACTGGCGACCGAATCGTGTTCCGCAGCGATATGAAGACGATGGGTGCCGGCAAGTTCGTGGTCGGTTACGACATCACCGATGTCGCTCCGGCTTATCTTAAGGAGGTGCTGGCCGGCAAGTCGGTCCACGATGTTTATACCGACAGCGCCGGTAAGCTGGTGATGGTGATGGCCGACCCGCTCACCCTCCGTGGTTTGCCATGGGCGGTCGTCACCAAGCTCAATTTGGAGGAAGCGATGGCGCAAACCCGGGAAGGCGCATCCGAGGATTTCCTGACCGAATACGCCAAGCAGACCGGTCTCGACGATCTGCTGCTGATTCATGCGAACGGGAAGGTGTTTTACAGCTCTGCCAAGGGCAGCGACTACGGCACTGATCTGCTGAAAGGGCCTCTCCAGGATTCGGGTTTGGCTAAAACATTCCGCAAGGCGCTGGAAACCCAGCAATTCCAGTTTCAGGACTATGCACCCTACGCGGCAATCAGCAATCAACCGGCCTCATTTTTCGTTAAGCCGTTAGTAAATAACGGAAAAGTTGAAATGGTCTTCGCGGTGCGCCATTCCCTGAAAGAAACCAACGACATCATGCAGCAGCGCGAAGGCATGGGCCGCACCGGCGAAACCTATCTGGTCGGCTCGGACAAGCGGATGCGCTCGGATTCCTTTATGGATGCCAAGGATCGTTCGGTACAGGCGTCATTCGCGGGGAGTATTGAGAAGAACGGGGTGGATACCGAGGCATCCCGCGAGGCGCTGGCCGGCAAGACCGAGGTTCGGATCATCACTGATTATCTCGGTGCCGCTGTGTTGTCGGCGTTCACCCCGGTCAAAGTCGGCGAGACCACCTGGGCGCTCATCGCCGAAATTGACGAGGCTGAAGCCTTCGCTGCGGTCAGGCAATTGCAATGGTTAATGGCGCTGGTGCTGGTGGTCAGTCTCGGCGTTATCATCGTGGTGGCCTGGCTAGTGACGCGCACTATCACCCGTCCGCTGGGTGTCGCCGTCACCGCTTCCGGTTTGATCGCCGCTGGCGATTTGACCACCGACATTCAGGTGACTTCGCACGACGAAACCGGGCAACTGTTGCAAGCCATGAAAACCATGGCGACGCAGCTTAGGGAAATCGTCAGCAATGTCACCCAAGCCACTACCCAAGTCAGTTCCGCCGCAGCCGAGATTGCTCAAGGCAGCAGCGATCTGGCGCAACGCACCGAGCAACAAGCCTCGGCGCTGGAACAAACCGCTTCCAGCATGGAGGAACTCACTTCAACGGTGAAGCAGAGTGCCGACAATGCCGGCCAAGCCAACCAACTGGCGGATGCCGCCCGCACTCAGGCCGAACAGGGCGGGCAAGTGGTCGATCAAGCGATTACCGCGATGAGCGCGATTAACGCCAGCAGCCGCAAGATTGCCGACATCATTGGGGTAATTGACGAGATCGCGTTCCAAACCAACCTGCTGGCGCTGAACGCGGCGGTAGAAGCCGCCCGCGCCGGTGAACAAGGCCGGGGCTTCGCGGTGGTCGCGGGGGAAGTGCGCAAGCTGGCGCAACGCAGCGCCGATGCGGCTAAAGAGATCAAAGGGTTGATTACCGACAGCGTGAGCAAGGTTGAAGACGGCGGCCGGCTGGTGGGACGCTCCGGGCAAACCCTCAAAGAGATCGTCACCTCGGTCAAAAAAGTGAGTGACATTGTGGCCGAAATCGCCGCCGCCGCCCGCGAGCAGGCCAGCGGGATTGAGCAAGTCAACAAAGCCATTTTGCAAATGGATCAAGTGACGCAACAAAACGCCGCGCTGGTGGAAGAAACCGCCGCTGCCAGCCACGCCATGGGCGATCAAGCCCATGAACTGCAACAACTGATGGGGTTTTTCAAGCTGAATAAGCGGACGGCTTAAGGGCGATGTGGCACCAGCATCCTGCCGGTACACCGAACACGGGCAAGATGCCCGTGCTACCTCCTCTCCTACCGGGAGAGGAAAGTTTTTTCACCGGCTTTTTCAAAGGGTAATCCGAGTGCTTGGAACACTGGTGAATACCAGCGCGGTCGTCATAGGCAGTGCAATAGGTCTGACGGCGGGTACCCATTTACCCAGCGGCATCAAGATCATCCTGATGCAAGCCCTGGGTTTGGCGACCACGGTCATTGGCTTGCGCATGGCGCTGGAGGCGCAACATGTCCTGCTGGCGATTGGCTGCCTGTTGTTGGGCGGCGTGAGCGGTGAACTACTGTGCATCGAACAGCGATTGGAAGGACTGGCCGACCGGCTGCGGCGAACGCTGCGCTCCGATTCCAGCCGCTTCGTGGAGGGTTTTGTGACCGCGACCCTGTTGTATCTGACTGGAGCGATGACGATTGTCGGATCGATTCAGGATGGCACGATCGGCGATCCCAGCGTGCTACTGCTCAAATCGCTGCTGGATGGGGTGGCTTCGGTGGCGCTGGCCTCATCGCTGGGTATTGGCGTACTGTTCTCGGCGCTGCCGGTGTTGTTGGTGCAAGGCGGTATCACGTTGCTGGCGGCGCAGTTGAGCTTTTTGTCGCAGCCGGTGGTGCTGGATGCTATTAACGCCACTGGCGGGTTGCTGATTCTGGGTATCGGAATCAATCTGCTGGAAATCGGTCGGATTCGGGTCGCTAATCTACTGCCGGCCTTGGGTTACGCCATCATCGGTGCGCTGCTGTTTTCCTAATCGCCGCGCAACTCTCTCCTCTAAAGCGGGCACATCTTCCATGTATGATCCCTGCAAACGGGCGACGCTAAGTGTCGCCTTGGTACTTTTAACGCTCCCGGTGCTGGCCCAACAAAAACCTGCCGAAATGCCGCCGATGCCGGTCAAAACGGCAGCAGTGAGCCGCGAAACTCTTAATATTGAGGTGACCGCCGTCGGTACGCTGCGCGCTGATGAAACGGTGATGATCCGCCCCGAAATCGCCGGGCGGGTGGTCACGCTCCATTTCAAGGAAGGCCAGGCCGTCAGCGAAGGCGATCCGCTGGTGACGCTTGATCAGGGCGAATACCAGGCGCAACTGGCTGGCAGCACCGCTCAAGTTGGACTGGAGGAAATCAGCTATCGGCGGTTGCAGGATTTGCAACGCAAGAATCTGAGCAGCCCGCAGATTCTCGACGAGACCAAAGCCCGGTTGGACGCGGCCCGTGCCACGCAAACGCTCACCCAGGTGCGGCTGGACAAAACCGTGATCCGTGCCCCGTTCGCCGGAACGGTGGGTTTGCGGCTGGTCAGCCCCGGCGCTTATGTGAAAGCGGGTGATGACATCGCCAATCTGGAAAGTCTTGGCGCGATGAAACTGGATTTTCGAGTGCCGGAAACCTATCTGGCGCGGCTGGCGACCGGGCAAATCCTGACGGTGCGGGTGGACGCCTGGCCTGATCAGGGCTTCGAGGGAACGACTTACGCCATTGATCCAGCAGTGGACCCGGAGACTCGCACCGTGTTGTTGCGGGCGCGACTGCCGAACAAGGGCAACAAGCTGCGGCCGGGTTTGTTCGCTCGAGTGAATCTGGTGCTGGAGCGGCGGGAGAATGCCCTGATCGCGCCGGAACAGGCCATTGTGCCGTTGGGTCAGACTCCATTTGTGTACCGGGTGGTTGAGGGCAAAGCGGTGATGACGCCGGTAAAACTGGGCTTGCGCCGGCCCGGAAAGGTAGAAATTCTGGAAGGGCTGAAGGCGGGTGATCAAGTCGTCACTGACGGCCAGTTGAAAATCCGCGATGGCGCAGCGGTGACGGTGTTGCCGCCGCCGGGGACTTCGCCACCGACCGTACCGCAGAGGTAAACCGTCATGTTCCTGCCTGAAATCTCGATCAAGCGCCCGGTATTGGCGACGGTGATGAGTCTCACCATTATTCTCATCGGCGTAATCTCCTTTCTGCGCTTGCCGGTGCGTGAATATCCCAACATTGACGCGCCGATTGTCTCGGTACGCACGGTTTACCCCGGTGCCAGCGCCGAAATCATGGAAAGCCAGATCACGCAACCGCTGGAAGATACGCTGGCGGGGATTGAAGGCGTCCGCACTATCAAATCCATCAGCCGCGAGGAAGTCAGTCAAATCACGGTGGAACTGGTGCTGGAGCGGGATGTGGACGCTGCCGCCAACGATGTGCGCGACCGGGTGGCGCGGGTGCGCAGCCGGTTGCCCGATGAAGTCAACGATCCGGTGGTGGCGAAAATCGAAGCCGACGCCCAAGCCATTATGTGGCTAGCGTTTTCCAGCGAGCGGCACAGTGCGCTGGAGATAACCGATTATGCCGACCGCATCATCGTGGATCGCCTGCAAGCTCTGCCAGGAGTCGCCAGCGTCATCATTGCCGGCGAACGGCGCTACGCCATGCGGTTATGGCTGGATCGGGACCGGATGGCCGCTTACGGCCTGACTCCGCAGGACGTGGAAAATGCGCTGAAGAAGCAGAATGTCGAACTGCCGTCCGGGCGGATCGAATCGCGCCAGCGCGAATTCACCGTGTTGACCGAATCGGATTTGCGCAGCCCGGAGCAATTTAACGATCTGATTCTCAAGGAAGTCAAAGGCTATCCGATCCGGTTGCGCGACATTGGTTCTGCTGAAGTGGGCGCAGCGGACCAACGCAATGCGTTGCGCGCCAACGGCAATCCCTCGGTTGGACTCGGCATCGTCAAGCAATCCACCGCCAATACCTTGAGCGTGGCCCAGGCAGTGCGGGCGTTGCTGCCGGGGATGACCGCCAGCCTGCCGGAGGGGATGAAAATCACCGTGGGCTACGACGGTTCCATTTTTATCGAGAAATCCATCGAGGCGGTCTACCGGACCATGCTGGAGGCGCTGGGGCTGGTGGCAGTAGTGATCTTCCTGTTCCTGCGCAACTGGCGGGCGACGCTGATCCCGCTGGTGACCATTCCGGTGTCGCTGATTGGCGCGTTCATTTTCCTGTATGCGCTGGGTTTCACCATCAACACCCTCACCTTATTAGGGCTGGTACTGGCGATAGGCATGGTGGTGGATGACGCCATCGTGGTCATGGAAAACATTCATCGCCATATCGAAGACGGGATGACCCCGTTCAAGGCGGCGCTGCACGGTTCGCAGGAAATCGCCTTTGCGGTGCTGGCGATGACCATTACCCTAGCGGCGGTATTTACCCCGCTGGCGTTCATGACCGGTAATACCGGGCGACTGTTCACCGAATTCGCGTTCACCGTAGCGGCGGCGGTAACAGTGTCCGGCTTCGTGGCCCTGACCCTGACCCCGATGATGTGTTCCAAACTGCTGCGCCACGAAAGCCAGCACAACCGGTTCTTCAATGTCAGCGAGCGCTTTTTCCTGGGGATGAACCGAGGCTATCACCGCCTGCTCAGTCATACCCTTAACCGGCGCGGGCTGATTGTACTGCTGTTCTGCGTGACCGCATTCGGCGCGGGCTGGCTGTTCACTCATCTCAAATCGGAACTGTCGCCACTGGAAGATCGCGGCACCATCATTGGCGTGATCGTCGCGCCAGAAGGAGCGACCCTGGCTTACACCGACGGTTACGCCCGGCAACTGGAACAGCTCTATCAGGCCATTCCCGAAGTGAGTTCCTATCTGGTGTTTGTCGCGCCGGGGCTGGAACGGCCCAATCCGGTCAATAGCGCCTTGTCGTTCGTGCGGATGAAACCGTGGGAACAGCGCCAGCGCAAGCAGCAAGCTATCGCCAAGGAACTCGCGCCGAAAATGGCTCAGTTGCCCGGAGTGCTGGCCTTCCCGATCAATCCGCCCTCGCTCGGCCAGAGCTTCCGCAATCCGGCGGTGCAGTTCGTGATTCAGTCCAGCAGTTATGCCGACCTGCAACAACGGGTCGATCAGGTGCTGGCCAAGGCGCGACAGTATCCCGGCATGGTGAATCTGGACAGCGATTTGCGGTTGAACAAGCCGCAACTCTCGGTCGTGCTGAATCGCGACAAAATCGCCGCAGTCGGTGCGGATGTGGAGGACATTGGCCGGACCCTGGAAACCCTGCTCGGCGGGCGGCAAGTGACCCGCTTCAAGCAGGACGGCCAGCAATACGATGTGGTGCTGCAACTCAAGGATCAGGATCGTGAACAGCCGACCGACTTGACCGCAATTTTCGTGCGGGGCCGCGATGGGCAACTGGTGCAACTCTCCAATCTGGTCGAGGTGCGGGAAACCGTCGCCCCCAAGGAACTGAACCGCTTCAACCGGCTGCGCGCTGCGGTCATTTCGGCCAATATCGCGCCCGGCTACACTTTGAGCGAAGCGCTGGAGTTCATGGATCAGACTGCGAAGGAGGTGCTGGGTGAAAACGCGCAAACTGCGCTGGACGGCCAGTCGCGGGAGTTCCGCGAATCCGGGGCCACTCTGTACACCACCTTTGTACTAGCGCTACTGCTGATTTATCTGGTGCTGGCCGCCCAGTTCGAGAGTTTTATATCGCCGCTGGTGATCATGCTGACGGTGCCGCTGGCGATCACCGGCGGATTACTGGGGCTGTTTCTGAGCGGTGGCACCTTGAACGTCTACAGCCAGATCGGCCTGGTAATGCTGGTTGGACTGATCACCAAGAACGGCATTTTGATTGTCGAATTCGCCAACCAATTACGCTTGACCGGACTGGATCGGCAAGCGGCGGTGCTGGAAGCGGCCACCCTGCGCTTGCGTCCGATCCTGATGACCACGCTATCCACCATTCTCGGCGCGATTCCGCTGGCGCTGGCGTTGGGCGCGGGGGCGGAAAGCCGCCAGCAAATCGGTTGGGTCATCGTCGGCGGCCTGCTGCTGGGAACGCTGCTGACCCTGTTCGTGGTGCCGGTGGCTTATACCCTGCTGGTGCGTAAAACGCACCATACAGCGGAAGAAGCAGCGGAGCTGGCCGATCATGGTCCAGCCGTAGTCAAAGCTGAACCAAAGCCGGCGGGAGTTTGAACAACGTGAGCCACCCGCTCGAAACCTATCTCGCCACCCTCTGCCAGATTTACGACACCGGCGGCGGCGGCGCCGAAACCTCTTATTACGGTGCGCTGGAGAATCTGCTGAATCAGGCCGGCGACCGCCTCAAACCCCAAGTCCGGGCGGTACCGCAGTTGCGGAATACCGGCGCTGGCGCTCCTGATTTCGGCTTGTTCAGCGCCAGCCAGTTTGAGAATGAGTGCGAAGGAGAGCCGTTGCCGGGCCAGAAGCCGGAACGCGGCGTCGTCGAAGTCAAAGGCTGGCGCGAGGACGCCGCGACGGTCGCCGCCAGCGAGCAGGTGGCCCGCTATGTCCAGCATTACGGCGTGGCCTTGGTCAGCACTTACCGCGATTTTATTCTGGTCGGGCGGGATGCCGCCGACCAGCCGATGCTATTGGAGCATTTTCAACTGGCGGCCAGCGAAGCGGAATTTCTGGAACTGCTGCGGCAGCCGCGCCAGACCGCTGCGCGATTCGGCGACCGTCTGCTGGACTTTCTGGCCCGCGCCCTCAGCTACAACGCGCCATTGACCGATCCGCAGGATCTGGCCTGGTTTCTGGCGTCGCACGCTCGCGAGGCCCGCGCCAGAGTGGACAGCGCCGGTGATTTGCCGGGATTAATAGCGCTGCGTGAAGGACTGGAACGGGCGCTGGGCTTGAAATTTGAGGGCGAAACCGGCGAGCGCTTCTTCCGGGCGACGCTGGTGCAGACTTTGTTTTACGGGGTGTTTTCCGCCTGGGTACTGTGGGCGCGACAGGGTGAAACGGGCCGGTTTGACTGGCGCGCTGCCGCCTGGAGCCTGCATGTACCGATGATCGCCAGCCTGTTCGAGCAGATCGCCACCCCGAAACGGTTGCAACCGCTGCATCTGGACGAGGTGCTGGATTGGGCCGGGCGCACCCTCAACCGGGTAGTTCGTGAGGCGTTCTTCCAGCATTTCGAGGAGGAATACGCCGTCCAGTATTTCTATGAGCCGTTCCTCAAGGCGTATGACCCGGCGCTGCGCAAGCAATTAGGGGTCTGGTACACCCCGCCGGATATCGTGCGTTATCAAGTGGCGCGGGTAGATGCCGTGTTGCGCGAGGAACTGCATCTGACCGATGGTCTGGCCGATCCCTCGGTGCTGGTGCTGGATCCCTGCTGCGGAACTGGCGCTTATCTGGTCGAAGTGTTGCGGCGGATTCAGCAAACCTTGCAGGACAAGAGCGGCGATGCCTTGACCGCTGCGCAACTCAAGCAGGCGGCGCTGACTCGCATTTTCGGCTTTGAACTGCTGCCCGCGCCCTTCGTCGTCGCTCATCTGCAACTGGGCCTGCTGCTGCGAAAGTTCGGCGTACCGCTGCGAGAAGATCGGGAACGGGTCGGCATCTACCTCACCAATGCCTTAACCAACTGGGAACCGCTGGCGCAGCCCGGCCAGCAGATGGCGATTCCGTTCCCGGAATTCCAGGAAGAACGCGACAAGGCGGATGAAATCAAGCAGCGCAAAACCATTCTGGTGATTCTGGGCAATCCGCCGTACAACGCCTTCGCCGGAATCAGCCCGGAACAAGAAGGCGATTTGGTCGAGGCGTACAAGGAAAATCTCAACAAACCGGTAGCGGACGGCGGTTGGGGAATCAAGAAATTCAATCTGGACGATCTCTACGTGCGCTTTTTCCGCATCGCCGAGCGGCGGATCGTCAAGACCGGGCGCGGCGTGGTCTGCTACATCTCCAATCATTCCTGGGTCGGCGATCCCTCCTTCGTCGCCCTGCGCCAGCATCTGTTGAACTCCTTCGACAAGATTTGGGTGGAGAACCTGCACGGCAATCGCAAAGTGAATGAATACGCCCCGGATGGCCGCACCAGCGATTCGATTTTTACCATTCCCGGCTTCTCCGAGGGCATCCGCCAAAGTGTGGTCACATCGCTTTGGGTCAGAACTGGACGCGCCAAAGCCAAATCCGCCAAGCGCACGGCTATTGTGCGTTTCCGGGACGATATTGACGCGGCGCGGGCGGGAGAACGGCGGGCGCAACTGCTGGCCAGTCTGGACGCCCCGGATTTCGACGGTCAGTATCAACGGGCGCAACCGAACCGGGAAAACCGCTTCTCCTTTCGCCCGATGACCATTTCAGCGGCGTATCAAAGCTGGCCCAGCGTCCTCGATCTCTGCGCTGAACCGCCGAGCAATGGCCTGATGGAAAAGCGCGGCGGCGGCTTGATTGACATCGATCGGGACACGCTGGAACAACGAATGCGCGCCTATTTCGATCCGGCGCTGGAGTGGGCCGAACTGGCGGCACTGAACGGTGGTTTGACTAAAGACGCGGCGCGTTTCGACGCCCGCAAAACTCGCACCAAATTACTGGCGACTGAGCAGTTTGATCCCGAACGGTTGCGACGCTACGCGGTGCGGGCCTTTGATACCCGCTGGTGCTATTACCTGCCGGTGCGTCCGCTGTGGAACGAACCGCGCCCGCGCTATTGGCAACAATGCTGGGACGGCAACGCTTTTTTCATGACCCGGTTCCGCTCTTCGGCCTCGCCCGAAGGAGCGCCCTGCTCCTGGGTGGCTGGCCTGTCCGACGATCATTTCCTGATGCCGGACAACGCCTGCTTTCCGGTATGGCTGCGCCATCTTCCTCAAGCAGTCAAAAAAAACGGCTCGAATGGCGCGCTGGCCGGCATCGGCGACGAGCCGGTCACTATCGCCAATCTTTCACCTACTGCCCGCGCCTATCTGCAACATTTGAAGCTGCCCGATCCCGATCAGGACGCTGAAACTGCCGCATTGATCTGGCGACACGCGCTGGCTATCGGCTTCAGCCCGGCTTATCAGCGCGAGAATAGCGACGGCATTCGCCAGGATTGGCCCCGTATTCCACTGCCGGATCATGGAGAGACATTGCAAGCTTCCGTCGATCGGGGTCGCCAAATCGCCGCGTTGCTGGATGTCGATCAGCCGGTGGTCGGCGTGACCGCAGGCAAGATTCAGCCGGAATTGCGGCCTTTGGGCCTGATGTGCCGGGTCGGCGGCGGCGCTCTTGATCCCGATGCTGGAGAACTGGCGGTGACGGCGGGTTGGGGTTACGCCGGCAAGGATGGCGCAACCATGCCTGGCAAAGGCCGTCTTGAGTCGCGCCCGGCTTCGGAAGCCTCAGCGGAACCGGCCTATGACCTCTACCTGAACCCAGCCGCCTATGTCAGCAATGTGCCCCGATCGGTATGGGAGTACAGCATCGGCGGTTATCAAGTGATCAAAAAGTGGCTGAGCTATCGGGAAAAGGCGCTGTTAGGGCGGGATTTGCGGCTGGATGAGGCGCAAGCGCTCACTGGCCTGATTCATCGGCTGGCGGCATTAACCGCGCTGCAACCGCAACTGGACACCCTTTACGCAGTAGCGCGGGATAGCGCCTGGAAAGCAGGCGAAAAGCGGTAACCGGTTGCAGTGAAATGCGAGACGCTTGTTAAAGCCCCTGTTTATCATTAAGCCTACAATACGATTCCGGTTTGCCGGTCAGCGTCAGAATTAGCAAAGACATCCCATTGGTAAAGGTCACAGCCATGCTGGCGAAACTCAAGAAATTCAGTCCGCTTATCAACCTGATTCCCAACACCGCCATCCAGTTTCTGGATTTTGGCTTCAATCTCAGCCAAAGCCGGGTATCGCGGGCGTTCCTGAGCGAGACCGGCGCGGATCATCGCCCGGTGCTGACCAGCCTGTACCCCGACGACGCCAGCGGCCAGTTCGTGACCGAGGACGGGCGGGCGGTGACTCCCGAACAGGCCTATTCCTTCAATGCTGCCAAGGCGGCGGGCATTTTTGCCGGGGTCTGGATTCCGCTGCCGTTCCTGCGGGTGCGCGAGCGACGCCCGGATGGCGATCACCTGTTCGACCAAGGCCCCTGCAACTGGGCACGGGCGCGGCTGATGGAATTGCCGACACCGGATGCCGACGGCCACACCCACCGCGTGACCTTCGCTTTCGATACCCAACTGTTGCCGACCCGCGAGGGCCGGCCCTATCTCGCCCCCAGTCCGCTGGATATGCAGTCCGGCGAGGAATTCGCCCTGAGTGATGCCGAGGCGGATACCGAGTGGTTTCTGGACCAGGAATGGGTGAGCGAGTGGCTGTACCAGCGCTTTCATGCCTTTGAATTGCGCCGTCGCGCCCCGCGCCGGGTAGATGAGGCTGAACTGCGCGCCAGTCCCGACCCGGTGGCAGCCTATCTCACCGTACTAACTCTGCTGCGGCGGGCGGCGCAACCGCCCAAACTGCGCTTCACCTTCGTCGACAACGGCCCGACCGCCCGGCTGAACCGGCCCGTAGACGTGGATCTGGTGCTGGACATCGGCAATTCCCGTACTTGCGGGATCTTGATGGAAACCAGCGGCGACAATCCGGTGGACATGAACGACAGCTACCGGCTGGAACTGCGCGATTTCAGCCATCCCGAACAGGTTTACGACGAGCCGTTTCCCAGTCGGGTCGAGTTCGTGCGCGGTGCCTTCGGCGATGAAAAATTATCCCGCCGTAGCGGTCGTCCTGGCGCCTTCATGTGGCCGTCAGTAACGCGGGTCGGCTTTGAGGCGCAGGCGCTGTCCTATTTCAGCCACGGCACCGAGGGCAACACCGGCCTGTCCAGCCCCAAGCGCTATCTGTGGGATACCGATGCCCGCCACCACGCCTGGCGCTTCAATCCCGGCCCGGACAGCACCGGCGGCGACAGCGGCCCGGTCACCACCGGCCCATTCGTTGGTTATCTGCGCGAAGATGGCGAGGAACTGGCGGCGGGTGAACCGCCCGCCGTGACCGCGCTGTTCTCGCGTGGTGCGCTGATGAGCTTCTTCGTTGCCGAGGTGCTGTTACAAGCGTTCGTGCAAGCCAATTCTCCGGCCCGTCGCTACGAGCGGGTCTATTCCGACGCCCCGCGCCGGTTGCGACGGGTGATTTTGACCCTGCCCACCGCCATGCCGCTGGCCGAACGTAAATTATTCGCCCGCCGGGTTCATACCGCAGTGCGGCTGAGTTGGCGGGCGCTGGGGCTGGAGGAGAGCCAGGCGCCGGAACCGTTCATGCAATGGGACGAAGCCACCGGCACCCAGATCGTGTTTCTTTACAACGAGATCAAGCACAACTTTCAGGGCGACGCCACGCTGTTCTTCAAGGTGTTTGGGCGAGTGCGCGAAGGCTATGGCGAGTTGCCCTGTCTGCGGCTGGCCAGCATTGATATCGGCGGCGGCACCACCGATCTGATCATCACCACCTATCAACTGGAAGGCGGCACCGCAGTGAAGCCGGTGCAGGAATTCCGCGAAGGTTTCAATATCGCCGGCGATGATGTGCTGTGTGGACTGATCGAGCGCAATGTGCTGCCGGCGCTGCTGGATGCGATTCGCCACAGCGGCGCGGCCAATGCCGAAGAATTGCTGGCACGGTTGTTGGGCGCTAATCGCGGCGATCAGGCCGAGCGCGACCGGACCTTGCGCCGGCAGTTCGCCAATCAAGTAGCGCTGCCGCTGGCGCTGGCGCTGCTGCACCGCTACGAAAACGCCGATCTCAGCGCCGGTAACGAAGCGCTGACCCTGCGGCTGGCTGATGTCTATCCCACCGACAGCGAGCCGCATGAGCAGGTGGTGGCGTTTCTGGAAGAAGCGGTGCGCGCCGCCGGCGGTCAGGGATTCAAGCTGGATCAAGTGATGTTCGCCACCACCATGCTGGCGCTCGATACCACGGTGCGACGGATTCTCGGTCAAGTGCTGAGTGACCTGTGCGAGGTGGTTCATCTCTACGATTGCGACTATCTGCTGATTTCCGGGCGGCCCTGCCGGTTACCGGCGATCCGGGCGGCAATTCTGGCGAAACTGCCAACCCCGCCGGATCGCATCGTCAGTCTGCATACCTACCGGGTCGGCGACTGGTATCCGTTCCGCTCGGTCGGCGGGCGGTTGACCGACCCCAAAACTACGGCAGCGGTAGGGGCGATGGTGTGTGCGCTGGCGGAAGGACAGTTGTATAAATTCAACCTGCGCAGCCGTGAACTGGGGATGAAATCCACCGCCCGTTTCATCGGGGTGCTGGAACAGACCGGGCGGCTGAAAAAGGACAATGTACTGTTCGCCAATCTGGAACTGGAAGACCACAAGGCTCGACTGCCGGAAGCAACCTTCGATTTCTACGCGCCGGTGTTTCTCGGCTTCCGGCAACTGGGCATCGAGCGCTGGCCGGCCACCCCGTTGTATCGGGTCACCTTCGCCCATCCGCAGGATGCCCGCGCCAAGGCGCTACCGCTCAAGGTTACGCTGGAACGTTCCACCGATGAAAATGTGGATCTGGATTTCAAAATCGCCGATGTGGCCGATGCCAACGGCAATCAGCAACCCATTGGAGTGGTGTTGCTGAAATTGCAGACGCTGAAAGACGAGTATGGCTACTGGCTGGATACCGGCATTTTCTCGATTTCTGCCCGAACCGGCGATGCGCCGCGTCCCTGAGCATCTCCTTCCCCTCCCCCGCCTTGTAAAGCAAAGGGGAGGCTTGACCGCTTTCCCGATGACGAAACCATGACCGATACCCCGAGTATTCCGCTGCATCCCAGCCTGCAAAGGCTGAGCGCTACGCACCGCCGCCTGTTGCGATTGTTCGGTTTACTGCTGGCCATGACGATGGCCGGTCTGCTGCTATTCTTAATGGTGACCGCTTTTTCAAGTCGGGATATTGCCAGCCTGTTGCTACTAGCGTTCATGGGGCTGGTCATGCTGCCGGTGATGGCGCTGTCCGGCGGATTGCTGTGGTATCTGGATCGTTGGCAGGAACGGCGCTTGACCAAGGCCAACCAGGTGCTGCAGGACTATCAACCAGTGACGGTTCGAATAGCGCCGATAGGATCGTCGGGTGGGCGAGCAGCGCTGGTTGCGTTGCATCCGCTGACCAGCGGGCAGGCCACTCTGGAACCGCTCCATGCGCTGCTTAATCCCTCCTTCCGCTGGATCCGCCCGCCGCGTGAGGAAATCACCGTTGAGTTGTATTGCCCGAAACTGGCGCCCGGTCATGATCTGGTCGCGCTCCAGTCCGACGGTAGTGCGCTCATCGGTAAGGTGGTGGCATTAGCAGCCTACGACCGCGAACAACTGTTGATAAAGATCGTGGTATTTGTCCTGCTGGCATTGATAGCGACGGTGTTGGGTGTGCAGGCGTTGAATCAATGAGCTACAAAAGACATAAGATATAAGACATAAAAAAACCGCTTCCAAAGGAGATCGGTTGATAATGACTATGCCCCGCTGGATCTTTAGCTTTGCGGTCAGATTCCCGCTGTTTGTACTGATATTGTTGTTTTCAGTCATTTGGGGGCTGGCGGGCTTTATCAACATTTCGCTGAAACCCGATCTGGAACGCTTGCTCTCTGATCAACAGTTCTCAGCCGTTTCAGCGATTGCGGCCAGCATTGATCAGGAGACTCACCTGCGTCTGCAAGCCCTTGATGAACTGGCCCGATCTATTGGCAAGCGCACTCTCATCAGTGAGCCAAAACAGCTTGATGAATTTCTGCACGATAATCTGGCGGTCGGTGCATTGTTTAACGGCGGTCTCTTGATGCTGGACGCTACTGGAGTCTGTCTCGCCGACGCCTCGGATATGCCGGACCGTGTGGGTCTGAATCTGGCCGACCGCGATTATTTTATCGCCGCACTGGAGCAGCGTAAGCCCTGGGTAGGTATCCCCGTGGCGGGTAAATTATCTGACCGGCCACTGGTCGCAATGAGCGTGCCTATTACCGATACCTTTGGAAAAGTAACCGGAGTGCTGGCCGGCATTACTTATCTCGACGCAGAAAATTTTATCCGTCGGATTGTCGCTACTTACCGTAGCAAGGGCGGCGGCGTTTTGATTATTGACCCCAAGAGCGGTCGTTTTGTCGCAGCAACCCATTCCAGCCGTACCTTCCAACTGATTCCCGCGCCAGGCGTCAACCAAATGCATGACCGCTACATGGCCGGTTTTGAAGGCTCCGGGGTTGCGCTGAATTCTCGGGGTATCGAAGAGCTGTCTTCCAGTCATCGCATCCCCACCGCCCAGTGGTTTGCGGTCGCCGTGTTACCGGTAGCGATAGCGTTCGCCCCCATTACGGCAGTACAAAACACCATCCTGAGTGCGGCTCTGTTCCTGTCGCTGGTCATTCCATTACTGGCCACACTGGTAATTCACCACTGGCTGGCGCCACTGCAAGATACCACGCGGGCGTTGCGCAATATGGCTACCGGCCAGCGGCTGCTGGAACCATTACCGGTGACCACCCGCAACGAGATCGGGCAACTCATTACCAGCTTCAATCAGTTCCAGGCTCGCATTCGCGATAACGAAAACCTGCTGCGCGAACAGCGTTCCCGGTTGGACGCCACTCTGGAGGCGGCACGGATGTGCTTTATCGAGTGGGTGATTAGTACAGAAGAACCGGTGGCCCGTGCCTTGCTGGATCGGGTTCACCCGGAGGATCGCGACCGGATCGCGACCGTGATAGCCCGTGACCTCGCCACCCACGGACAATTTCTGGTGGAGTTCCGCCGTGATCAGCCGGCGGTGAATACGCCATGGTTTATGGCCCGTGGCCGGATTTTCGACTCCAGCGCAACCAATCGTCAGGCCATTGCTATCGTTTGGGATATTACCGAATTCAAGATGGCGGAACTCGCCCTCTACGAGAATGAGGAACGGTTTGAGGCGATTGTGGATTCGCTGAATGACGCGGTGTTTCTCCATGAAGGTCAAAGCGGCAGGATTCTATTCGTCAACGCCAAGGCCAGTGAAATGTTCGGCTATACCCGCGAGGCGTTGGTATCGTTGACGATTGGAGACTTGAGCGCCGGGGTGCCGCCCTATACCCAACAGGACGCGATGGCTTGGCTCACCCGTGCATGGGAAGGAGAACCGCAATTTTTTGAATGGCGCGCCAAGGATGCGCAAGGTCGCCTGTTCTGGATTGAAGCCAATGCGCGGGTTGCGCGGATCAGCGGTGGGCAGCAACTGGTTGTCGTGGTCCGCGATATTGATCACCGTAAGCAAGCCGCTATGGCCTTGCAGGAGAGTGAAGAACGCTATCGCTCGCTGCTGGCTCTCTCCCCGGACGCTATTTTTGTGCATCACCAAGGGATCATGGTCATGGTCAACAGCTCGGCGCTGCAATTGTTTGGGGCTGAGCGTGAAGATCAATTGCTGGGTTTGCCGTGGACGGCACGGGTTCACCCGGACTTTCACCAGATCGCCAGAGAACGGGTAGAGCAGATTCAAGACACCGCCGCAGACTGCTTGGCCGTGTTACCCGTAATAGAGCCACGTTGCATGTTGCGGGTGGATGGTTCTGCCATTGACGTCGAAGTGACGACGAGCAAGATCATGCTCGCCGAGGGCAGTGCCGTATTGTCCATTGCCCGTGATGTTACCCAGCGCAAGCGCGATGAAGCACGGCTCAAGACCTTGCTGACGCAGCAGGAGGCCATTCTCGACAATGCCATCGTCGGTATTGTTCTGCTCAAACAGCGAGTGATTATCCAATGCAACCGCCGTTTTGAAGAAATGCTTGGTTATGGCGAAGGCGAGATGCTGGGTTATACCACCCGGATTATTTATCGAACTGATGAGGACTATCAGGCGATTGGCGAGCGGGCTTATAGCGCATTGGATCGGGGTGAAGTTTACCTGGAAGAAATCCAGCTTAAACGTAAAGACGGCAGCATTTTCTGGGGCTATTTACACGGTCGGGCGCTGGATTTGAACTATCCAGAAAATGGCAGTGTATGGATTTACACCGATCAGACCGATCAGAAACAGGCCCAGGAACATCTGCAACTGGCGGCGAGCGTATTTGAGAACGCCGCTGAGGGCATTATGATTACCGGCGCTGACGATATTATTCTCGCAATCAATCAAGCGTTTACCGAAATTACCGGCTATACCGCCGAGGATGTGGTTGGGAATAAACCGGATTTGTTCAAATCCGGGCGGCAGGATGCCGTGTTCTATCAGCAGATGTGGCAGGCGCTGGTTAGGAACGGCGAATGGCGCGGAGAAATCTGGAACCGGCGCAAAAATGGAGAAATCTACCCAGAGATATTATCCATCCAGGCGATCAAGGATAAGGCTGGCCGGATCACCAATTACATAGCAATGTTTACCGATATTGCCGAGAAAAAGCGTTCAGAGAACCAGCTTGCCTTCCTTATCCACCATGATCCTCTGACTGAATTGCCAAATCGGGTTCTATTTACGGATCGGCTGGACCACGGTATTCAGCGGACGGTCCGTGGCCAGGCGCGATTGGCGGTGCTGTTCATCGATCTCGATCACTTCAAGACGGTTAACGATTCCCTGGGTCACCCGCTTGGCGATCAAGCGCTCCAGATGATCGCCCGCCAATTGACTCAAGCAGTGCGCACCAGTGATACGCTGGCGCGGCTGGGCGGTGACAAGTTTATCCTGATGATCGAGGATATCAACGGTGTCCAGGACACGGTGCTGATTGCACAGAAATTATTAAACACCTTTACCCAACCCTTCATTCTGGCTGGATATGAGCTGTATCTCTCCGCCAGTATCGGCATCAGCATTTATCCGACCGATGGCAATGACGCGCACGAACTGATCAAAAACGCCGAAGCTGCAATGTACCAGGCCAAGGCCAAAGGCCGGAACAACTATCACTACTATGCTAGAGAAATGACTGCTGATGCGGCCGAGCGACTGCAACTCGAATCCATGCTGAGGCGATCCATCGAGCGCAATGAGCTGGTCGTCTACTTTCAACCGCAGGTAGATTTAGCCAGTGGCGCACTGATTGGTGCCGAGGCACTGGTCCGCTGGCAACATCCCACCCTGGGATTGATTCCGCCGATAAAATTTATTCCATTGGCTGAGGAGACCGGTTTTATCTCTGCTCTGGGTGAATGGGTTTTACGCAACGCCTGCCTAAAACTAAAAACTTGGCGGGCAGCCGGTTATCAGTTGCCCAAGGTTTCGGTCAATCTGTCCATCAAGCAATTTGAGCGTGGTGATGTGGTTCATCTGGTTGAGAAAATTCTTACCGCTACGGGTCTGCCACCGGAGTGTCTGGAACTGGAGATTACCGAATCATTCGTTGTGAACGCTGATGATGCGTTTGGATTCATCGCTGAGTTGAAAGCTCTGGGTATCTCTCTGTCAGTAGACGATTTTGGCACCGGTTATTCTTCCCTGATGTATCTGAAAAACCTGCCGATTCAGCAGCTCAAAATTGACCGATCTTTCGTTATGGATATTGGCCAGGATACTAATAACGAGGCTATTGTGCGTACTATCATTGCGCTGGCCAAAAACCTGGGTTTAGCAGTGATTGCCGAGGGAGTAGAGACGAAGGCACAGGCGGACTTTCTACTGTCCGAAGGATGCCCACAGGGTCAGGGCTATTATTACGACAAACCATTGCCGGAAAAAGAATTCGTCGAGCGCTGGCTGGCCCGCCAGGGTGTCAGCGCAACCACCAGGAAAGACTAGAATCACACAGGCAAGACTTTCGCTAAACTCGTAAATTTGTCATATCCGCGAAAGCGGGTATCCAGGCTTTTCAGGGGCTTATCTGGATTCCCGCCTACGCGGGAATGACGGAAAGCGAAAGTCCTGACAGGCATTCATTCGGAGAGCGTTATTGTGCTGACATTTCAGGCCGGTCAAAATCTTTCCCTGAGCCAACAGACACCCGGCCTCCAGCATCTCGAACTGGAGCTGAGCTGGGAGCCTGCCGATGGTCCCTGGACGCTCGACGCCAGCGCTTTTGCGCTGACCGCTCAGGGCCGGGTACGCGGTGATGGTGATTTCATCTTCTATAACCAGCCGGCATTACCGGACGGTGGACTCCAGCTTGAGTCGGATCGACGGCGATTCAGCGTGCGCCTCGCGGCTCTGCCGATTGAGGTTGAAAAAGTCGCTATTGCGCTGACGCTGGATACGGGAGGCGGCCCGTCGTTTGCGGCGCTGCGTTGGGTGCGGCTGGAACTGCGCAACGGCGAGAACCGGAGCGGCATCGCCAGTTTTACCTTGCCTACCGCCGGGATGACCGAGACTGCAATGGTGCTGGGTGAATTGTATCGGCGCAGTGGCAATTGGAAATTTCGGGCGGTTGGTCAGGGCTTTGCCGGTGGCCTGGCGGCGCTGGCCCACCATTTCGGCGTGGAGGTGGGCGATGAACCTGCGCCGGTGATTCC
The DNA here is from genome assembly GCF_000531125.1 of Candidatus Contendobacter odensis Run_B_J11. Classification (GTDB taxonomy): domain Bacteria; phylum Pseudomonadota; class Gammaproteobacteria; order Competibacterales; family Competibacteraceae; genus Contendibacter; species Contendibacter odensensis. Next base: position 28,722 of record NZ_CBTK010000273.1, read on the forward strand.
ACCGATGCCGCGTCCGGTGGAAAAAACGCCTGATGCTTCGCCTCCCACGGTCGCGACACCCGCACCGCAGGCCGCACCGGTTCCACCTGCTCCAACGCCGATACCCACCCCAGCCCCCGTTCCTTCCTTGTCCCCCACCGCGAACAGCAGCGTCAGCAACGAGCAACTCCGCGCCCTGTGTCAAGACCTTGAACAAGTCAGCACCGAATTTCTGGTCTGGCTGGATCAGCATCCCGACCGGGTTGGGCAAGAAAAAGCCGGTCTGACCAAGGAATTCCGCCGGCTGACCAGCCAGGCCCGTCGTCTGGATCAAGCCGCACAACGTCCGATGTGCGCCGGAGTGTTCGGCCCCAGCCAGTCCGGCAAGTCCTATCTGATCTCGGCGCTGGCCCGCAAGGGCACCGCGCCGCTGCTGGCTGATTTCGCCGGCCAGACCATTGATTTCATCCGCGACATCAACCCGGAAGGTGGCCGCGAATCCACCGGGCTGGTAACCCGCTTCACCCTGCAAACCACCCCTGGCGCTTCACCCGCCGCGCCGGTGCAGATGCGGCTGTTGACCCAGACCGATCTGGTCAAGATGCTCGGCAACACCTATTACGCCGATTGTGACCACAGCGACGACCAGCCGCTGAGTCCGGCCTGGCTGAATGAACTGCTGGAAGGACTGGCTCCGGCCGCGCAGGCCCAAGCGGTCGATCCGCTGACTGCCGATGATGTTTTCGATTTGCAAGCCTATTTCGAGCGCTATTTCAAGGGCTTCGAGCGAGTGCGACTGTTGCGACATGGGTTTTGGGAACAGGCGGCGCAACTGGCGCCCCGGCTGCGAATTCAGGATCGCGCCAAACTGTTCGGGGTGATCTGGGGCGATGTAACGGCATTCAGCCAGCTTTATATGCGCCTGTACACCGGCTTGCAGGGCTTGAATTTCGCCAGTGATGCCTGCGCCGGGCTGGAGGCACTGCTGCCACGCGAGCAAAGCATCATTGACGTGCAGACCCTGAAAGGTCTGGGCACTGGCGGCGGTGGCACCTTGACCCTCACCGGCGTCAACGGTGCCCGAGTGACACTGCCGCGCAGCGAAGTAACGGCGTTGATTGCTGAATTGCGCATCGTCATCAGCGAACAGCCCTGGGATTTCTTCCAGCATACCGATCTGCTCGATTTCCCCGGCGCCCGTTCCCGCGAACAAGTCAAGGATTTACCCACCTTCCTGCAAAGTAATGATGCGCTACAGGGTTTGTTTCTGCGCGGCAAAGTGGCGTATCTGTTTGATCGCTATTGCGCGGAACAGGAATTAACCAGCATGTTACTGTGCATTGGTCCCAGCAATCAGGAAGTCAAGACCCTGCCGGAAATGGTGTATGACTGGATTGTTTCTACCCACGGCGCGACCCCGGAACAACGGGCGCAACAGCCAACTGCACTGTTTCTGGTATTGACCAAGTTTGATATGGAGTTTGAGGAGAAGGCGGGTGAACGGTCGCCGGAAAGCCGCTGGATTACCCGGATGGAAAGTTCACTGCTGAACTTCTTTGGTAAACAGCACGACTGGCCGCGCCAGTGGGATAGCCACGGGGTATTTCGCAATAGCTATTGGCTGCGTAATCCCAACTTCAAGGCGAAGAACATTTTCGACTACGATGAGCAGAATCGTGAGACGGGCGTCCGGCCGGGTGAGCGCAAGCGGATTGAATTGTTCAAGGCCGCCTTTCTGCGCGATGCGGTTGCCAGCGCCCATTTTCGCGATCCGCAGCAGGCCTGGGATGCCGGATTTGCTCTTAATGACGGCGGCATTAGTTATCTGGCCGATAATCTGCGGCCCTTGTGCAATCCCGAACTCAAGCGTTTGCAATTGACCAGTCAGGCGGTGCGCTTGCGCGAGCAAATTGTTGAGCGGATCAGCCATTATTACGTCAGTGATAACCCGGAGCAGGAATTAAACAAACGGCTGGCGGCGGCGCAACAGATCGCGGGTTGTCTGATTGATTGCGCCGGCGAACAGCGCTTCGGTGAATTACTGCGCACCTTGCAGGCCGACAGCGACGATCTGGAAGGCATTTACTACCGCATTGAAACTCGGGTGCCCGATGAAAAACAGGCCATCGGCGCTCCAACGATTGGCGCGGCGGTGGATACCCGGAAGATGAAAGCGCTTCTCGGTCTGAGCGCACCAGTGGCGAATGCCGGCGGTGATGATCGCCGCAAGGATGACGCAGCGCTGTTTGCCCGTGAGGTGGTCGCAGAATGGATGCGGGACTTGCAGGACATCGGGGGCAACAAATCACTGTGCAATTACTACCGTTTGCCGGAAACAGCTATGGCTGACTTTGTTAAGGAACTGATCGCCGGTGCGCAGCGGCTGAAACTGGAGGAACGGATCGAGACGCTGGCCCGCGAAGTGACCGGCTTCCGGATGAAATTCGAGCAGATTGTGGCGCTGCCGGCCCGGTTGAGCGCCAACCTGCTCAATGGCTACGTGGATTTTCTGGGCTACGACGCACTATCCCCGGCGCAGCGACCGATGTTGCCATTGGAATCCGGCCCGCGTCCGGTGTTTCCGCCCCGCGCCGTGCCCCGCAGTGGCCCACAACTGAGCGAACAGCCATCCACTTACGACCAGGATTATTACACCGACTGGATTCGCGCCTTCCTGGATTTGGTGGAACGCAACGCCCGCTGCCGCGACGGGGTGGAAGTAGACCTTGCGGCTAATCGCCGCCTGGGTGAATTGTTGGCCCGATTGCAGTCGTCTCATCGACAGTAGGAGCCGGCCTTAGCCCGCGAAAATCGGTCGAAAACGTAGGAGCGGGCTTTCAAGGGTTTGAATTTAAGGCGATTACTCTGGAGAAATTGAATGTCCACCGTTTCGATCCGCATTTCGGAAGACCCGGCCCGCCCGCTGGGACACGCCATCGCTACTCTCAGCGGGTTGCCGCGCACCCTGGAAACCTTTGAATTCGCCCTGAGTCGTCACGGTTTCGCGGCCAATTATCTGGGTCAGGACGGCTGGCAAGGCGCGGAATGCTGGTTGCAGCCCGAAGAAGCCTGGTACAGCGGTGATACCCTGAAAGTGGTCATTCCTCCTGATCTGGCGTTTCAACTGGAAAATATGCCCTACAGCCTGGCGGTGCGCGGCCAAGGTTTATCGGGAACCGCTGCGGTAACCTTTGTCTGGCCGCTGGAACTGGAGATTGAGGACGGGGCGGCCAAGGATGAACGGCGGCTAGTCGGTGGAACGCGGGTGGATGCCGAGCCGAAACCGCGCCCGGTACCGGTGATGGAGCCGCTGTTGCCGCCCCCGTTACCGCTGCCGGAGGTGGGCCATGCGGATCTGGAAATCCCGGATATGCCGATTCCCGCAATGAATGCGGGTGCGCAACTGAGTGATGATGGGTTACCCACTCGTTTGGCCCCGAATCGTGGGGGCGGTCGCTCAATTCCGCTCACCGAGGAACCAACGCGCAGAGTGCCAGGTCGCCGAGTTTCATCCGCCCTTGATGAGGGTGGTAAAAGCTCCACCGCTCCAGCGGTCATGCCGCCCACTCTCCCTAGCCAAGGGGGGAAACAAAAACCGTTATCCCCGCTGCCAATGGAGGATGATCCAAGCTCTGAGGCGAATGCTGCGGCGCTGGATCAGGTACTACGGGATGAAGCACCGACCCGGATCGTGCCGCCACGCCGTCCAGCGTCTCAACCCGCGTCTCAACCCGCGTCTCAACCCGCGTCTCAACCCGCGTCTCAACCCGCGTCTCAACCCGCGTCTCAACCTTCTGCGCCACTCGATGCTTCATCCGAAACGGGTAACGCAGTACCACGTGGCGTATCCGGGCTACTGATCGGGTTGATCGGATTGGCAGCGCTGGCGGCTATGGCTGCCGGGGGATGGTGGTGGTTCAGCCTGCACCGCAGCGAATCACCGACGGCTACCGCTGCCGATCCGTCGCTCGGTGCGCCGGGTAACAATATCCATACCTCGCTTGAACCGAAACCGGCGCCCGAACCAAAGCCCGCACCGGAGCCGAAACCCGCGCCTGAACCGAAACCCGCGCCTGAACCGAAACCCGCGCCTGAACCGATGATACTCACGCCACCGCCGGTGTTGGTTAAACCGCCAGCGTCTCCGCCGAAACCCCGCGTTCCGCCGATACCATCGCCTGTGGTTCCGCCGGCTAAACACAGTTCTGCTCATAGCCTGGAGGACGAATTGAAATCACAATTCGATCCGACAGTACAGGAATTGGAGAAAGGATTGCGCCGCCAGAAGTCACCCTGAGCGCTTTGGGAATGGGGTAGCCGTTTTCACGCAACTGCATCGTGATCTCTCAAACCAGGAGTCTCTTTATGAACCGTTTGCTCATTAGCGGTCTGTTATTTCTATTAGGCGGATTAACTCCCGCATTGGCCGATGATGTAAATGCCCAACAAATTGGCATGGTTACCGGTTCCAAAACCGGAACCTATATTCAGTTTGGTAATGATATTGCCGGGGTCGCTAAAACCGTTGGCCTGGATATTTTAGTCAAGGACTCCCAAGGCTCCATTGATAACATCAAGCGGATTAACAGCAAGGAGAACGCGACCTTCGGTATTGTCCAGTCCGACGTATTAGGTTTTCTCAGCCGCTCTGAGAATCAGGAGATGCGTCAATTGGCAGGACGGTTGCGGCTGATTTTCCCTTTCTACAACGAAGAAGTGCATCTGTTGGCCAGTAAAGCGATCATGTCATTGAATGATTTGCAGGGTAAGCGGGTGGTGGTGGGTGAACAGGGTAGCGGTAATTGGTTAACTGCGATGAATCTGATGCAAATAACAGGAGTGAAGCCGGCTGCGTTGCTGAATTTAGCGCCACTGCAAGGCGTTATTGCCGTACTCAAGGGTGAGGCCGACGCCACCTTTTATGTGGCGGGTAAACCGGTCAGTCTGTTTACCAAGGTGGGGAATCTCATCACCAAGGCGGACTTTGCGCCGCTGCTGGCTAATGTTCATTTTGTACCACTGGATGATCCACGGCTGTTACGTGAATACCAGCCGGCACAAATTGGGATGACCGATTACGATTGGGTGGACACGACGGTGCCGACGATTGCAGTGAAAGCGGTTCTCATGAGTTTTGATTTTTCTGGTAAGCAGAGTCCCTACTTTATTCAGCGTTGCCAACAATTAGCGACGCTGGGCCAGGCCATTCGCGCCAATCTGAATCAATTGAAGCAAACCGGTCATCCCAAGTGGAAGGAAGTGAACCTTGATGAGAAGGTGGGTATCTGGCCATTGGATCGCTGTTCTCGTAGCGGCAAGAACAGCGGCGGCGCCGATGTAAATCTCACCCGCGAATTGGAAAAGATGCTGTTGAACCAGTACGATTGGGGCTGGAAACCGGTTCCCGCGACCTGAGCTGCAATGTTCGCGGGCTAGAGCCACTCCTACGGTATCGGTCGAAAACCGACTAAAACTAAAGCCTATCTCACTTCTTGAGGATGAAACATGATCAACAACCTTAAAATCGGAACCCGCCTCCTGGCAGGATTTCTTTTTCTTGCGCTGATGCTGTTGGTGATGGCGCTACTTGATCACATGAACATTAAGGCGGTCAACGATGGAATGACCACCCTGTTTAATGATCGAACCGTACCCATTCAACAGCTTTCCAGCGTCAATGCCCAACTCCTTAAATCGCGCGGTGATCTGTATAAAGCAACCCTATTTCCAGAAGAACTAGCGACCATCCACCAGGAAGTAGCCAGTCAATTTCAAACTGCTGACAAGGAATGGGCTGCCTATAAGGCTACCGATCTGCTTCCCGCTGAAAAGGAGGCTCTAAGTCGATTTGAACCGGCTTGGGCCACCGTCAAGCAGGAATCATCAAACATTCTGGAGGCTATCAAAACCAAGAATATGGAAGCGGTCACCCGCACAATGGGGAAAGATGGGCAATACGCCGTCAGCCGGGCTACAGCGCAAGCCGCCCTTGAGCAATTGATCGAGATCAATACCAAGGAAGCCGACCGGACCAATACCGAAGGGGATAAAACCTATGCTACGGCGAACCTCATTTCAATTACCGTGACTGTAAGCGCTCTTCTATTAGCCGTATTCATGGGGATCTTGCTCACCCGTAATATCACGCGCCCGCTCATTTATGGGGTTAATTTCGCCAAGACGATTGCAGTAGGTGATCTGACGCGGCGGATTGGACCGCACTATCTGCAACGGGGCGACGAGATCGGCGATCTGGCGAAATCGCTGGATCAGATGGCGGTACAACTCAAGGACACAGTGGGTCAAGTCACCCAAGCCACCTCGCAAGTCAGTTCCTCCGCCGCCGAGATTGCCCAGGGCAGCAGCGATCTGTCACAGCGCACTGAAGAACAAGCCTC
>NZ_CBTK010000274.1 GCF_000531125.1 Candidatus Contendobacter odensis Run_B_J11
GATGTCTTTACGTTGCAGAGTACCACCTTATTTGCCTGTCCGAAATTTGGGGTCCATTATATTGCGACAGGCGGAGGCGGGCGTGTCCCGCCGGCGCAACGGGGAACCGGTCCGGCCAAAATAGACCGTGAAGTTCGGCGCATCCGCCATCACCGGCGTGGGATACGCCCAATCCTTGGAGTGTCCATCGGGAAAGTGATACCGAAGCAGCATCACCTTAATAGGCATGGGTGGATCCCCCGGCGGTCATGGCCGTGGAGGCATGGTTCTACTAAAAATCGGTCCTGGGCGGACGCCCTCCGTCCGCCTTCCAGGCCGGCGGGTGGCGTTCGCCTTTTTCTTCAACGAAGGAGGTTTTGATGTACGCACAACCGTTGACCCTGTTGGCGAACGAGTTGGTTTTCGTCAACCTCGACATTTCCTGCTGGAGTGGGAAAAAGAGCTTAACCCCGGAAGATTTAGGCCTGGATCGGTCGCAACTCCCGCCCGAAACCCTGGTTTCACTGGGCGAAAAGCAGTTGATCCATCCCGCCGCGCTGCGGGAATTCACCACGATCCGCAGCGCGGCCCATCGCCACTGTTTGGCGGTGGGTACGCGGTTTATGGGCGGCTATGCCATCCCCGTCGCCAAAGCCCAAGGGCTGTTGGATCAGCTCACCGGGTTGGAGCAGCGGTATCAAGCGGCGCGCACCACGTTTCTGGACACCTATGACACCCAGCTCGCAACCTGGGCGAATCAGCAACCGCCGGAGTGGCAGAAACTGATTCGGGAGGCTCTGGTGCCCGCCGAGTACGTCGGGGGACGGCTCCATTTTGCCGTTCAAGCGGTGCGTTTCGACGCGCCTTCGCCCCAGGTGATCACTCATCCGGGTCTGGAAAACGTCCTGTCGGGTTTATCGGGGCAAATTTTATCCGAGATTGGCCAGCAGGCGCGTGAAACCCTGGAAGCGTCCTTCCAAGGGAAAACGACCGTGACCCGACGAGCGCTCAGCCCCTTGAAAGCCCTGCGCGACAAGCTCGAGGGCCTGTCGTTCGTGGACAGCGGCTTTCGGGCGGTGGTGCTGGAAATCGATCGGCTGCTGGCCAGCGTTCCAGCTCACCCCCCGATCAGTGGCCGGGTATTGGAAGGCTTGCGGCAATTTCTTTGCCTGGCCTCACAACCGCAGGGTCTTCAGACCTGGGCCGCGCAGGCCCTTCCGGTCGTCGATGAACTCTGGGCCGATATCCAACCGGAGGTAGCCCGGGCTACCTCTTCCAGCGAGGACGCTGAACCTTCACCGTTCAACGAAGACGCTGAACCTCAGACGTTTAACGAGGACGCTGAACCTCAGACGTTTAACGAGGACGCTGAATCTCAGATGTTCAACGAAGACGCTGAACCTTCACCGTTCAACGAGGCGGTGGCCTCCCGATCAAAGCCACCGGCTGAAGCCGAAGTGATCGACGCCGGCGGCGAGTGGTTTTACTGATCGTTTTTTACCCCCTGCGGGGCGCACGTCTTCCCCGTGGTGGGGAAGCGGCGCGCCTCCTTTTTTTGGAGGTGAGCATGAGAAGAAATCCCTTATGGGGAGCCCTGCCCCTGATGGCCCAGATGCTGGGCCGCAAGCTGGGAGTCAAGGTCGAGATCGGTGGAGACGAAGCCTACACCGATGGGCAGACCATTCACTTGCCTGGCTTGCCATTGGCCGGCAAGCCGCTGGAAATTCTCGCCAACGGCTTCATTGATCATGAAGCCGCGCATGTTCGGTATACGGACTTCACGATTCCTGTGCCGCCCGGCCTGGCGAAGTTGTTGACGAACCTGCTCGAAGACATCCGCATCGAGCAAGCGCTCGGCAGGGACTATCCGGGCAGCCGTCACAATCTGGCGGCGCTGGTGGACTATCTGGAGCAGAACCCTGACGAGTCCACCCCGCTGATCACGGAACCTTCGGTGGTGGCACAGGTGCTGGACGCCCTGCACCAACTGCTGCGCGCCCGTGTTTTGCGCCAAGGTCTTTTGGCCGCGCAGGCCGAGGCTCTGGAAGCACGGCTGGACGCGCTGCTGCCGGAAGGGACGGTGATCAAGCTGCTGGCGCTGGCCTTTGAAGTGCGTCACGCGGCTTCGACCACGGCCGTTCGGGATTTGGCGCTGCGCATCGTCGAGATGCTGAAGGAAGAGGAAGCCGCAGCGAAAGCGTCAATGCCGCCCGCCCCCCCGGATCGCCCTTGCGCGGCGGCTTCCGCGTCCTCACTCGATGCCGATGCCGACACGCCGCGTCAAGAGGCTCAGGCTTCGGCGGAGAAGGCGGCTCATCGCACGGCGGCTTCCGGGTCCTCACCCGCCGCTGGAGCAGCGGAACCGAAGGGAAGCCCGCTTACCACCTATCAGTTCCTCATCACGGGGCAGATTTGATAGAAGGAGGGTAAGGGTTGT
>NZ_CBTK010000275.1 GCF_000531125.1 Candidatus Contendobacter odensis Run_B_J11
TGGTGGTGGTAGTAGTCTTTGTAGAAATCTTAGTAGTAATCTCGATTCCTTTAAAGATGTCGCCTACAGGCGAGAGGGTATCGCCTACAGGCGAGAGGGTATCGCCTACAGGCGAGAGGGTATCGCTTGCAGGCAAGGGGGTATCGCTTGCAGGCAAGGGGGGGTTGGTGGCCTCGGTGGGGTGGGTGATCGCTAAAATGGCTAGTGGCACTGGCTCAATGAACATGATGTTGTTCCGCAGGATTCCCTGCTGGACGATGCTCCGGTACTCCCTACGGATATAGCCGGCGTCTTCCAGGCGCTTGAGCGCCTTCCGGGCCTGATCCTTCGTCAATCCGAACTTCGTCTCGAAGTAAGCGGCAGTGCATTGGAACATGTCGCCGTCGAAGTGCTTTCGCAGTAAGGGCTTGCCGTGCTTGTCGAGGGTTTGATAGGGCCGATACCAGTAGATGATTTCGGCCAGGAGGATGATGGCGGACAAGTCCGGCTTGCCGGACTCCAGCGTGATCCGCTGATACCACGGGTGGGGAATGATGTTGCCCTCGAAGTGCATCTGGCCAATCTCGGCCACCGTAGCGGGTAGCGAGGTAACCTGCTCAGAATTTTTGGTCCTGTAAATTTTCCGGTGATGGCGAGGGTTGGTAGCGTCAGGCGAGGGCGTTGACTAAATCCAACCCATTGCTCTCAATAGGTGATGTTCATTTTACCTGCCTGCCCCACAATTCCGATCACCGGAAAATTTACAGGAGGCAAAATCGCCAACACCAAGGCATCCGGCTGGTCGCTGCCATACAGGGTGCGGTAAGTCAATGTCCCGCATGTCCACCACTTCATAGCGATAGTGCAGTTGCGGTGACCGAATTCCTGCTGACGCGGGAATAACGGAAAGCGAAAGTCCTGTCGGTTAATGGGCAGAGGACGCCGCCGGCTGTATTTTGAACCACGCTACATAAAGGGCCGGCAACGCCAGCCGATCCAGCACCGTGGCGACCAGCAACCCGCCCATGATCGAGACCGCCATCGGCGCCCAGAAGGTGCTATGCGTCAGTGGGATCAGCGCCAGAATCGCAGTCATCGCGGTCAACATGATCGGTCGGAACCGGCGCACCGTCGCACTGACCACCGCATCCCACGGCGACAGCCCCGCCTGCTGATCCTGTTCGATCTGATCCAGCAGGATCACCGCGTTGCGCATGATAATCCCCGACAGCGCGATCACACCCAGCATCGCCACGAAGCCAAACGGCATTTGCGTGATCAGCAGGAACAGGGTGACGCCGATGATGCCCAGCGGCGCGGTAAGCAGAACTATCAGAGTGCGTTGAAAGCTCTGAAGCTGGATCATCAACAGGGTCAGAATAACCGCTACCATCAGCGGCATAACCATCAGAATGGAGACTTGCGATTTGGCGCTGGCTTCCTGGGCGCCACCGATCTCGATGCGGTAACCGTCCGGCAGCCGGGCACGCAGCGGTTGCAGAGCACGGTTGATTTGCGCGGTCACGTCCGGAGCCTGCACCCCGTCGGGAATGTCGGCGCGCACCGTAATCGCCGGGAAACGATTACGCCGCCAGATGACTCCTTCCTCAAATTGCTTTTCGAGGTGAGCAATTTGTCCCAACGAGACAAAGCGATTGTTTTCAGTGTAAACGTTAAGATCTTTCAGATCGCTCAGGTTACCGCGATCATCGGGAGGGGCGCGCAGCACCACATCAATCGCTTTGTCGCTTTCCCGGTACTGGGTGATCGGTAAACCGCTCAGGAGGGCGTTCAGGTTGCGCGACAGGTTCTGGGAATCGATTCTGAGCGCTCGCGCCTTATCCTGATCGATTCGCAGCCTGACGACCGGGATCATTTCTTTCCAATCGATATTGATATCCCGGGTATAGGGATTCGTCCGCATGATTTCGATCAGTTCAGCGACAATGGGCCGCAGTCGTTGTGAGTCGGATCCTACTACTCGGAACTGCACCGGGTAGCCCACCGGCGGGCCGTTTTCCAGCCGGGTCACCCGTCCTCTGACCATGGGCAAATCGTTTTCGAACAGATGATTCAACCGCTTCAAGACGGCTTCGCGTGCGGTTTCATCCCGGCTCATCACTACCATCTGGGTATAATTGAGGTTGGCGAACTGAAGATCCATAGCTAGATAAAAGCGTGGGGAACCGCCGCCTACATAGCTGACTACGTTGACCACGTTCTCATCCTGCATCAGCAGCGCCTCCAACCGCTTGACCTCAGTTTCAGTGGCGGCGAACGACGATCCTTCGGGCAACCATACATCTATAAGCAGTTCAGGCCGGGCCGAAGAGGGGAAAAACTGCTGTGGGACGAAGCCGAATCCTACAACAGCCGCAATAAAGACCGCCACTGTGAGGGAAATAACCCATCGGCAGTGACGCAAACACCACTCCACCAGACGCAACAGGCTATCACTGATGGCTTCTTCTCCACGGATGACCCAATCACGATAACGTTGAATCCATCTCCCGATACGATGGCGGCCAGACAAGAGGGTTTTAGGAGAAGCCAGCGGATCAGGGTTTGGTTTCTCGTGTGCAGGCAACAGGGTGTAGGCCAGATAAGGCGTAAACAGCACCGCGACGATCCAGGACGCAATGAGGGCAATGCCGACCACTGCGAAAATGGAGAAGGTGTATTCACCGGCGTTTGACTTAGCCAGCCCAATCGGCAAAAAGCCCGCTATCGTCACCAAGGTACCGGTCAGCATTGGAAACGCCGTGCTGGTATAAGCGAAAGTGGCAGCCTTGATCCGATCCCAGCCCTGTTCCAGCTTCCGATCGATCATCTCCAGGACGATGATGGCGTCATCCACCAACAACCCAAGGGCAATGATGAGCGCACCCAGTGAGATGCGATGCAGATCAATACCGAATAGCTTCATGCAAAGAAACGTCATGGACAATACCAGTGGAATACACAGCGTCACTACCACGCCGGCTCGCCAGCCGAGACTAAAGAAGGTCACAGCCAGCACGATCACCACCGCCTCAATGAAGGTTTTCATGAACTGATTAACCGCTTCCTTGACCACCCGAGGTTGATCCGCGACTTGATGAATTTCGATGCCAACGGGTAATGTCGCTTGCAGACCCTGTAATGTCTGTCGTAATTCTGTACCCAGATCGAGGATATTGCCGCCCCTGACCATCGAGATTGCCAAGCCAATCGCTTCTTGGCCCATGTAACGCATTTTGAAGGCTGGTGGATCGGCGTAGCCCCGCCAAACCTCGGCGATATCACCCAAGCGGAAGGTCCGGTCATTAGCGCGGATGCCGATAGCGCGAATGCTTTCCAGGGAATCGAAATTGCCATCTACGCGCAGCAGTACCCGGCTTTGAGGAGTCACCACTACACCTGCCGCTTCCATTGCGTTTTGCGCTTCCAGAAAGGAGATAACCAGCAGAGGATTGACACCCAGCGCAGCCAACTTCTTATCCGACATCTCGACGTAAATCTTTTCATTCTGGGCACCAATGATATCAACTTTGTTAATGTTATCCAGCCGCAATAATTCCTGGCGGGCATAGTCAACATACTGCTTGAGTTCAGCATAACTAAAACCGTCAGCAGTGAAAGCATAGATTGATCCGAAAGTGTCATCGTATTCGTCGTTGAAGAACGGCCCTTGCACCCCAGTCGGCAGTTCATGGCGTATGTCAGCTACTTTCTTGCGAACTTGATACCAGATGTTCGGCACCTTATTAGGTGGAGCAGATTCTTTAAGCAATACGACCAGTGTGGCCTCACCGGGTTTGGAATAACTGTTGATAAAATCCAGCCAAGGGGTTTCTTGTAGCTTTTTTTCGAGCTTGTCGGTGACCTGTTGCTCCATTTCCAGAGTGGTAGCACCCGGCCAGTAAGCCTGTATCACCATCCCTTTCATAGTAAATTCAGGATCCTCCATTTGTCCCAAGGTGAAATAGGCATAGGCGCCACTCAACAACAGTAGCCCGATCAGATAACGGATTAGCGCCTGGTGATTGAGCGCCCAAGCCGACAGATTCGGGCCTTTCATAGCGCATCGTCCAGTAACCGGTTTACCGGACGAGTCGCTGATGACGCTTGCGAAGGTGCCGACGAGCAGGAAGTCGGTAACATCAGGATCGCAGCGGTGAGGATAACCAGTGGCGGATTCATGGCTTGATAACCGAATGAGGGGATAGCAGGTTCGCGGGCCAGTCTGGATCGGTGTGTGTCCTGCCCCACCAAGCTGGGCGCGTTATTTGAGAAAGCTATTGCAATTGTAGCCAATCCGTCGGAACCCGCCAGCGGTTCATCCTTAGCCAAGCCAGCATCCACCGAATGATCCGGACGATTGTCCAATGATGTCACCCTCGATTCGCGCACCGCGACTCTGTGCGGCTATACCCATCAGGAACTCACCACCGCCTTTGCCGAGCACTTGGACGGCGTGGATTTGGCTGAAATGCAGCGTGGATACAATGGCTACCATTTTCGCCGGAGGCGCTGCTGTTCCAGACCGGCTATGCCACCCTGCATAAACGGCAGGTGCGGCCAATGGCTTTCGCTACCGGCTGGGTTTTCCCAATCACGAGGTGCGGGTCAGTCTGCTGCAAGCCATCCTGCGCCTCGGTTCCCCAACATACCTTGCTTGACCAGCGGCTACTTTTAGCATCAAGCAGCCAGGATCAAACGGCACCCACTCATCGGACAGGAGAGGGTTTGGGAGCAAGACGCGATGTTTCTTCCTCTGCTGCTCCCGACGCCGGTCGGGCATTCGCCGCCAGCCGCCGTAACGCCGCGCCCAAGCGCACATCCGAAAGATTGCGGGCCGTGGCTTCCAGTAACTCGGCGTTGCGTTGAGTCAGCGTCAGCCGCGACCGCTGGGGGGGCGAGGGCGGCGCGGTAGCCGGCACCACATGAATGCGTGGCTTGGGTAGGGTAACGCCGAGATGTTCACTCAACAGCGGACCAATGTTAGGCAGCGCGTAACGCAGTCGGGTGGCCCAACTGGCCGAGTCAGTGCGCACTTCCCAAGCCTCCTGATCTAACTGGATCAGTACCACATGATCGTGCAGATGCGGCGGTAGATAGGCGCGAAAAATATGGCTGAGCCGGTTCATCTCCTTGGCTTTCGCCACCAGCCGCCCCAGTACACCGGACGATTGGCGTAGCCTTTGTCCTATCGCTGGAATCGAAAGTGGCATGGTCCTCCCTTCTATCCCCTCTCCCACAGGTGGGCGAAGGGGACGCCCGCACGGGGGGGGCAATAATCGGGGCAGAGTCGAATCCGGCATTGGGGGTAGCGTCCGCTGCGGCAATGCGTCCAGCAACCGGACATACGCGGGCGCTACCTCGGCGACTGCAGCCGGTACTGGTTCAACGGTCGCCGGCGGATCAGCGGTCCGTTCCAGTTCCGCGGATTCAGGCGCCGGCCCATAACCGCGCAGCATCTTTAGCAATTGTGCGGTGTGTTGGCGGGCCACGGCGCGGCTGGCGGAATCGATCATGGTTTCAGTTTAGCAGCAGGGATACATGCAGGACTCCCGGATCGTCGGGGGTGGCGCTGACGCGGAAGTGAAGGGCGCGATTGAGCCGCAACATCGATTCGTTCTCCCGCAACACCTCGCCGTAGAGTTCCTTAATCCCGCGACTCTTAGCGTAATCAATAATATAGCGCATCAACATCGGCCCCAGCCCCAGACCGGTCATGTTTCGATCCACTAGGATCGAGTACTCGGCTTTCTCCATATCCGGATCGGCATTGCAACGCACTACACCCCAAATCCGGCTCTTGCCCGGCAGACTGTCGGGGGTGGTGACAATGAAGGCCATCTCGCGCTCGTAATCCAGTTGAGTCAAGCGGGCGGCCATTTCGTGCGGCAGTTCACGCATCGGCTGGAAAAACCGCATCCGCACGTCCTCCGAGGGAATGCGCCGAACCAGATCGCGCAGTTCCGGCTCATCCTCCGGCAGGATCGGTCGCATTAGAAAGGCGCGGCCATCGGGCAGTTCATAGCGGCGTTCCAATTCCTTGGGATAGGGCGAAATCGCCAACCGCTGCGTGGCCGGCGCGGTGCTGGTTTCGATCAGGATGTTGGCGTCCAGCGCCAATAAATTGTCGGAGCGTACCCAAATCGGATTAATGTCCATTTCGATCACTTCGGCCAAGTCGATCACCATCTGCGAAACCTTGATCAGGGTCAGGGTAATAGCATCCAGATCCACTGGCCGGCCACGATGGGCGCTGAGCTGGCGGTATAACCGGGTGCGCGACATCAGATCACGCGCCAGTTGCATGTTCAACGGCGGCAGGGCATAGGCCACATCATCAATAACTTCCGCCTCGGTGCCGCCTTGGCCGAAAAAGATGACCGGCCCGAACCGACGACCGGTACGCACCCCGATCATGAGTTCGTAGGCGTTGTGCCGCGACTGCATCGGCTGCACCGCGAAACCGTCAATAACGGCATCGGGGGCCAGTTGGTGGACCTGTTCTAACATGCCGGCAGCAGCGACCAGCACTTCCAGCGGATTGTTCAGCCCAAACGCTACCCCGCCCACCTCGGACTTGTTGGTAATATCAGGCGAGAGAATTTTGAGTGCCACCGGCTCGCGCAACTCCAGCGCGATTTCGGAGGCCGCTTCCGGGGTTGAGGCGAACTGGAGCGGCACCGTCCTGATTTCATAGGCGCTGAGAACCTGACTGGCTTCATAAGCATTCAACCGGCGGCGACCAGCGGTCAAGGCGATCTGGATGATGCGGCGGGCGGTTTCGATATCGGGGGTGAAGCCCTCCGGGATCGAAGGCGGGGTTTCTATCAGCAGTTCCTGGTTGCGCCGGTACTGCGCCAGACGCATGAACGCTTCCACCGCCTCGCCAGGCGCTTCGTAGGTCGGGATATGCGCGGCCCTGAACAGATCACGCGCCGGTTCCACCGACGACTCGCCCACCCAGCAGCTCATGATCAAGCGCCGGTTCTTGGCGCGTTCGATCACTGCTCTGGCGCTGTCCATGGCTCGATCCACCGAGGCGGGCGCATGAATCACCAGTACTCCATCGGCACCCGGTTCCTGCAACAGCAAATCCAGCGCCTTGCCATATTCTTCGGGACCGGCCATGTCGCCCAAATCCACCGGATTCTCAATCGGATAATCCGGTCGACAATCCCGCGCCAGTTGCTCCCGGGTGGCTGCGCTGATTTCAGCCAGCCGACCGCCATGCCGCAGCAGGGTATCGCTGGTCAGCAAGGCCAGACTGTAGCTGTTGCTAAGCAGAGTCAGTCGGTTGCTGTAGACCGGTTTGGCGGTCGCCAGGGTTTCGGCAGCGCTGAACAATTGCTCGATGTTGTTCACCCGCAGGATGCCGGCCCGCTGGAATACCGCGTCGTACACCGCATCTTCAATCGGCCCGGCCCGGAAATCGCGTGGTTTAAGTACGATGAGCGGCTTGATCCGGCCGGCGGCGCGGGCGGCGGATACGAACTTGCGACGGTTGTGGGTGTTTTCCATGTACATCAGGATCGCCCGGGTATTACTGTCCCGTAGCAGGTAATCAATCAGATCACCAAAATCCACATCCCAGCGCATACCCACCGAGATAACGTGCGAGAACCCGATGTCGCGGCTGGTGGCCCAGTCAATCACGCTGCGCATTACCGCTGCCGACTGGCACAGCAACGCGATATGGCCGGCCAGCGGCCGGGTACAGCTTAAACTGGCATTGAGATGGGTTGAGGGCACCGCATAGCCCAGATGGTCCGGCCCCATAACCCGTAGCAGATACGGTTTGGCGGCCTCCAGAATTTTGTGCTTGAGGGCTTCGCCATCGTCGGAATGTTTCCGCAACAAGTCCGGGCTGAGCAGCGCCGTCTTGGTGCCCCGATGGTCCTGGAGTACTTCGCGACTGAGCAACAGCACCGCCCGGGTGCCACGAGCGCCCAGCTCGCTGATCAAGGTCGGCGCCTCATCGAGCGAGGTGGTCAGAATCGCCAGTTCCGGCGTCACCGGCAGACTGGCGATGTCACGGTAGGCCAACACCCCGGAAACCGACTGTTGATCCGGATTGATCGGCATCACCGGGCCTTTGAAACCGCCCTCGATCAAATTGAATTGCACCGTTACATCAGAACCGCTGGCCTTTTTACCGCGACCGATCACAGCAATCGAGCGGGGCTTGAACAGATATTCGAGATTACGAATGGTCATGGTGACTTCTCGCGTGATCAAAACCGCCGGAACCCTATGGTAACGCGATTTGGAAGGTGGTGGCGTAATCGGCGGCGGACGTATCTTACAATCACAGTTTCCGATCAAAGCGGTTTGCAAGCGAGGCGATGGCATGAGCGAGACAACGACACGCGGGGAACTGGAGCCGGACGAATCCACACTGAACCGGGCCAATGATGCAACAGCGCACGCCGATTCGTTCTGGGCGGCGGCGCGGTCTGAACTGGAAGGTCTGCCCGGCGGCGGTCTGAACATCGCCTGCGAAGCGGTGGATCGACACGTTCGGGCGGGCCGGGGGGCAACGGTCGCCTTGCGCTGGCGGGGTAAAAACGGCGAGCGGCGCGACTTCAGCTACGCCGAACTGGCCAGCCTGAGCAACCGTTTCGCCCACACCCTGCACCAATTGGGTATCAGCAAGGGAGATCGGGTTTGTACCCTGGCCGGGCGTATCCCCGAACTGTACATCGCCGCGCTGGGCACGCTGAAAGCCGGCGCGGTATTCTGCCCGCTGTTTTCTGCCTTTGGCCCGGAGCCGGTACGGGTGCGGCTGAGCAAGAGCCGGGCGCGGGTGCTGGTAACGACTGCGCTGCTGTACCAGCGCAAGGTGCGGGCGCAGCGCGTTGATCTGCCGGATTTGGCGCATGTGCTGCTGACGGATAGCGGCGGTGCGGAACCCGGCGTTCATTCCTTTCATGCGCTGTTGGACGCAGAATCCGACGCCTTCACCCTCCCGTTCACCGCCCCGGAAGATTGGGCGCTGTTGCACTTCACCAGTGGCACCACCGGTACTCCCAAAGGCGCGATCCATGTCCATGAGGCCATCGTGGCCCACCGGCTTAGCGCTCGGCTGGTTTTTGCGCTGCGGCCCGGCGACGTTTACTGGTGTACCGCCGATCCTGGCTGGGTCACTGGCGTGTCCTACGGCATCATCGCCCCGCTGGCGCACGGTGTGACTTTGGTAGTCGATGAGGCCGACTTCGACGCCGGGCGTTGGTACGCCCTTCTGGAACAGGAGCGGGTCAACGTCTGGTACACCGCCCCGACTGCCATCCGCATGTTGATGAAAGGCGGGACTGAGCCGGCGCGAGGCTACGATTTGAGCGCGCTGCGCTTTGCGGCCAGCGTCGGCGAGCCGCTCAATCCCGAAGGCGTGCGCTGGGGCCAGGAAGCCTTGGGGCAACCGTTTCACGATACCTGGTGGCAAACGGAAACCGGCGCAATCCTGATCGCCAATCGGCACGGTCAGGAGCTGCGACCCGGTTCGATGGGTCGGCCATTGCCCGGCATTACCACAGCCATCGTTCGGCGGCGACCGGACGGCGGGATAGACCGGCTCGATGCCGGCGAGGAAGGCGAGTTGGCGGTGCGGGTGGGTTGGCCGTCGCTATTTCGCGGCTATCTGGACGATGCGGAACGCTACCAAGCCTGCTTTGCTGACGGCTGGTATCTGAGCGGCGATCTGGCGACCCGCGACGTGGAAGGTTATTACTGGTTTTTGGGTCGGGATGACGATGTGATCAAGAGCGCTGGACATCTGATTGGACCGTTCGAGGTCGAAAGCGCCCTGCTGCAACATCCAGCGGTCGCCGAAGCCGGGATGATCGGCAAACCGGATCCGTTCGCTGGAAACATTGTTAAGGTCTTTGTAGCGTTGAAGCCCGGTTATGTCGCCAGTGCTGCACTGCACAAGGAACTGCTCGGTTTCGCCCGCACCCGGTTAGGACCGGCGGTGGCACCGCGTGAACTGGAGTTCATAGCGGATTTGCCCAAGACCCGCAGCGGTAAAATCATGCGTCGGCTCCTGCGCAACCGGGAATTGGGGCTGCCCTTGGGTGATCTGGCGGTTCTGGATACCGACGTAACACCAACCTGCTGAAAGTTAGTAGGTTTATTCTAATTTTTGCGGCTAGGGTAAGGGTCGAAACTACGATGAAACCGGCACGATAATCGCTTGCTTTTTATCAGGTGCAATGCGAGACTCATGTTGCGGCGCAACATGCCGAACATAACGCCATCACCGGATTTCGATTAATCCATATTTACGAGAGGGAAAACCCCCATGAACGCCCCCAGCCAAGAGCAGATCCGCGAAACCATCCTACGCACTCTGAGCGAGGTGGTGCCAGATGCCAATGCCCAGACGCTCAATCCCGACATCAGCTTTCACGATCAAATCGAACTGGATTCGATTGATTTTCTGCGGTTGATGATGAGCCTGGAAAAAGAGATGAACGTGGCAATCTTCGATTTCGACTATCCGAAACTGTCCACACTGAAAGGCTGCGAGCGTTATCTGGTCGAACGGCTGGCAGTGAAGGTCTGACCGACCCGATCACTCGGTAGCGGTGGGTACCGGCGGATAGAATGGAGTGGTGGATTCGGTGCTACAGCCGATCCATTTCCACCACCTCGTAGAGACTGACCGAGGGCAGGGCCTCCACCAGCAGTTCCGCAAAACGGCCGACGATTTCCTGAAAATGTGCGCTTTCGTAGTGTCGTTCCAGCGCACCTTGATCGATCCAGCGTCCGACCACCAGCAGGGTATCGCTGCCCATGATGTCCCGATAGCCGCCGAAATCCAGGCAACCGTCCTCGGCGCGGGACTGCTCAACCAGCATCCGGGCCAATTCCAGCAATTCCTGCCGAAGCTCGGGGCGAGCCTCGAATTTGGCAATGGTCATCAGCATCAGCAAGCTCCTCCAGCGTTATAGCGCAGTCCCTGATCCGTAGCCGCAGCCGTGATTGGGGAAAGGTGTGCCCAAAACAAAAAACCGATCCACGGGGGGATCGGTAATGGCATCGAAAGGATTAAAGGGTGTTTACTTCATTCGGAACCCTGTCCTCGAATCCGCACGGTGGAGGTTTTTGCCCTCGATCCGTCGCGTATCCTCCTTTAGTGGTTTCTGACCGGGTAGCGTATACCCAGCCTTTTTATCAAACGTTCAAGCTCCGAAAACCTTTCCTGTTCAAGGCCAATCGCCTTGCAGCGATCATCGCCCTTTGGTTTTTAATGAATCCAACCTTGACGATGGGCGCATTATACGGGCCTTGTCTGATTTCACAAGCGCCCTAAGACCTAAAAATGACGACTCTGTTCCCATCCTGCTCCTCCAGAACGCTGATGCCACCGGCGGCGACGGGTCAGGGTTCCAGCCGCTCCAGCAGCCAACGCCCCTCCGCTGATCGCCGGTAACGCAGCCGATCATGCATCCGGCCGTGACGACCCTGCCAAAATTCCAGCATCTCAGGCTGGACCCGGTAGCCGCCCCAGTGATTCGGCATGGGAATATTGTCGTCGGGATACTGTGCTTCCAACTGCTGGAAGCGCTGATCCAGAATCTGGCGGCTGGCGACTATCTGACTCTGCCGCGATGCCAGTGCGCCCAGCCGGCTTTCACGCGGGCGGCTGCGAAAATAGGCTTCCGATTCAGCGCTGGCAATCGGGCTGACCGTGCCCTCGATCCGAATCTGCCGTTGCAATTCCAGCCAGAGGAACACCAGCGCCGCATGAGGATTTTCGGCCAGTTGGCGGCCTTTGTCGCTGCGGTAATTGGTGAAGAAGATAAAACCGTCGGCGTCGCACTCCTTGAGCAGCACTACCCGCGCATAGGGACGCCCGGTGCGGTCGGCGGTGGCGAGCGTCATGGCGTTGGGTTCGGGCAGTTGGGCGGCGATTGCTTCACCGAACCAGCGCTGGAATTGCTGGAGGGGATCAGAATGCACCTCGGCCTCGTTTAAGGCACCCATGGCGTATTCCTGGCGCAGATCGGCAATAGCGTTGCTCATGGGGTCTGGTTTCCTGGGGCTAAGTGGGTTGAGGGTGGCGCATTTTACCCGTTTTCTCGGCGAGAAATCGCGCCTTTCAGGCCAGTGTTGGGCAACGCTACGCTTTTGCCCAAGCTACGGCTGTTAGGCCGCAGATTCCCCTGAATAACACACCCGGTCGCGGCCTTTGCTCTTGGCCTGATACATCAGATCGTCCACCCGCTTCAGCCACTGATCCAGAGTTTCGTCGGGCCGGTATTCGGTGACGCCAAAGCTGGCAGTGACCGCGCCAATGTCGGCGAAGGGCGCATCACGCAGCGCGGCCCACAACGTCTCCGCCAAAGCAACGGACTGTGACAGCGAAGTCTCTACCGCCAGAATCATGAATTCCTCGCCGCCCCAACGCACCAATACATCACTGTGACGCAGTCGTTGCCGTATCCGCGTCGTCATGTTTCTCAGCACCTCGTCGCCCTGCTCGTGGCCGAAGGTGTCGTTAATCCGCTTGAAGTAATCAATATCGAACATGATCAAGGTCAGCGGGCGGGCGTAGCGCTGGGCGCGGCTGATCTCCTTGCCGACGCTGTGCAGGAAGTAGCGCCGGTTGAACGCGCCGGTGAGCGGATCGGTGGCCGCGAGTTGGCGCAGCTCTTCTTCCAGCCGTTTCCGCTCGCTGATGTCCAGCAGAACGCCGCAGGCGCGCAGGGGACGATCTTGCAGGTCGCGATCGGTCACTTTGCCCTTGGCCTGCACCCAGACCCAATGGCCGTCCTGATGCTGGAGCCGGTGCTCGCTTTCGTAAAAAGGCGCACGGTGTTCCAGATGGGCGTTGAACGCTTCCTGCATCGCCGGCAAATCGTCGGGGTGAACCCGGTCTTCCCAACTGGCGTAATTTGGCGTGATCTCCGTCAACGAACAGCCCAGGATTTCGGCCCAGCGTTCGCTGTACAGGACGGTGTTGGTGCGGGTATCGCAGTCCCACATGCCCAGGTCGGCGCCCCACAGCGCCAACGTCAGCCATTCCTCGCTTTGCCTTAACCGGCGGTCGAGGTTGTGTTTGTACAGCGCCATTTCCAGCGTCGCCAGCAGTTCCCGTTCCGACACCGGTTTGACCAGGTAGCCGTAAGGCGCAGTCATCTTGGCTTGTTGCAGTTGGGATTCCCGGGTGAAGGCGGTCAGGTAGACGATGGGAATATCGAAAGCCATGCGGATGCGCTCGGCGGCGGTTACGCCGTCCATTGCGCCCGCCAGTTGAATATCCATCAGCACCAGATCGGGCGGCGCTGCCACCGCTGCCACCGCTGCCGCCACCGCCGCTTCGCCGGTCGCGACCGGTTCCGGCACGATGTAGCCCAGACGGGTCAAAGTGTCTTGCAAATAGGCGGCGATGATACCGTCATCCTCGACGATCAGAATGCTTTCCTGGTCCATGCTACACGCTCCCATCTCACTCACGGGCGCCGAACCGCAGCGCAAACCGGGTTCCGCCGGTGCGGTCAAGTTCGAGGGTGCCCTGGAGTTGATGCTGGCCCAGCATTCGGACCAGCCGCAGCCCCAGGGTTTTGGTGGCGGTCCAATCCAGATCAGCGGGCAACCCCACGCCGTTATCCGCCACGATCAAGGTATGGGCCGAATCCGCCCACGTCGCAGTGACTTCGATGTGACAGGTGTTGGCTCCGGGACGGGGCTGATGTTCCGGGAAGGCATATTTTAAGGCATTGATCACCAGTTCATTGACGATCAGGCCGCACGGAATCGCGGTATCCAGACTCATCCAGACGCCGGCTGCCGCTACATCGATCCGAATGGCGTCATGCAGATCGAAGGATCGGCGCAGATATTCGATCAGCGCCTGGAGATAGGCGTGAAAATCAATCCGGTTCAGGGCGTCCGACTGATACAGCATCTCGTGGACCAGTGACATCGCCTTGACGCGACCGCTCAGTTCGTTCAACAGGGATGAAGCGGCTACATCGGTCTGCATCGCTCGCTGCAACTCCAGCAAACTGATCATGGCCGCAAGATTGTTTTTAACCCGATGGTGAACTTCGCGCAGCAAGGTCTCCTTTTCCGCCAGGGAATGTTGTAGAGCTTTCTCCGCTTGTTTGCGCTCGGTAATGTCCCGGACAATGGCCCACATGCTGTCAGGCTGCCCGGCAATATCCTGAATTAGGATCGTTCGCAACTCTACCGGAAAGATCGTACCGTCTTTCCTCCGGTACTCCTTCTCGTACACGTCCGAGTATCCGCACGCCAAAATTTGCTCTTGAACGATCTTGGCCTCGAAGGCGTGCCACTTCTCCGGGGTTAAATCCAGGTAGGTCAACGTGAAGAGTTCCTCAGCGGAATACCCGATCATTTCTTGGTAAGCCCGGTTGAACTCGATGAAGCGGCCAGACAGATCGATGCTGACGAACGCATCCCTCATGCTCTCGTGAAGCGCGCGATACTTCGCCTCCGACTTGTGCAGCACCGCTTCCGTCTGCTTGCGCTCGGTAATGTCCATATTGGCGCCGATATAGTCGATGATCTGCCCTTGCTGATCGCGCACGGCGGTCGCCAGTCCACGCACCCAAGTAATCCGACCCTGTGGAGTCTGGAAACGGTATTCCAACCCCCAGTGGCCTTCGGATTCAACCATTCGATTCCATTGCGTCGAAATCCGAACGCTATCCTCTGGGTGAATTCCCCGGATCCAGCCCGCGCCCATCGCCTCCTCTGCGGTCAGTCCTGCCATTTCGAGCCATTTCGTATTGACGTAGTAGCAGCGCCCCTGCAGGTCGGTGCGATACAGTCCCACCGGAACCAAGTCGGCCAAGGTGCGGAAGCGCGCTTCACTCTCCTGCAACGCTTTTCCCGCCTGTTTACGTGCGGTGATGTCTTCATGAGCGATGACGGCGCCTTGGCGATCACCGCTAAGAGGAAAAACATGCATCGCAAACCAGCGCGACTCAGTGGGCGAATCGCAGGGATATTCCAGCTTGAAGCAAATCTGCGCGCCGCTGATGATTTTGTGAATGCCCTGTAACGCCGCTTGCGCTTCCGCACGGTCATCGCCGGCCAGCACCTGGCGGCAGACCTCCAAATAATTGGCCCCAACTTGACACGATACATTGCCGCCGTTCTGCTCGGCAAACCGGCGCCATGCGGCATTAACCAGAGTAATCGTGCCCTGCGTATCCAATACCGCGATATGGGCACTGAGCGAGTCCAATATGTCCTTGACAAAGATCTCACTCTGTTGCAGCGCTGCTTCGGCCTGCTTGCGCTCGGTAATATCTATCGCGGCGATGCGGCACTGCTGACTGGTGCCAGACACCGCGCCAATGCCCTCCAGACGCATAAAACGGGGTGGCAGTCCCGCTGGATCGAGGACGACTTCACAGGTCTGCCTGGACGTGCCTATCAAGGTTGCGGCGAGAAAAGCGTTGAAAGTAAGCTGGGTGGCTGCGGACACAAACAGACCAAAGCGCCGGCCGATGAGATGGGAGCGATCTTGGCCGAGCAGAGCCGCGCCGGCCAGATTGAGTTCCTGAATCGTTCCATTAGCCGCCAAGGTGAAGTAACCCAACGGAGCAAAATCGTAGAGGTCGGCGTATTTCTCCGCCCGCTGTTCCAGCTCGGCGCGCACTTCCAACAACGCATGATTCTGCAATTCCAATTCAATCTGATTGACTTGCAGCTCATGAACCAGCCGCAAAGTTTCCGTCACGGTCGGGGGAGATTGGCCAGGTCGAGTGAGCTGTTCCTGCAACTGCGTTTCTGCCCGGTGGCGCAACCGGTCAATCTCCGAGGGTGGAGTTTTATTCTTGGTCATGATCCGATCTTCTATGGGTTTTATTGCGGATACTCCGGCAACCCGAAAAGCTTTAATGCCTGTTGTAATGCGACACGGGTAGTTTCGTTATTCTCCGACGTGGTCAGTGCTTGCCGCATAAACTGCTCGGTCTTGGCGCGGTTCTGGGATAAGCGATAGGTAGTTGCGAATGCGCCGGTTGCCTTTTCAACATCGTTCAGCGCTCCATAAACCTGCCCCAGATTAAACCACGATGATGACCGTCCCGGCGCCAGCGAAAGGGCATAAATCAGTTGATGTTCAGCGCGTTTGAACTGGCCAAGTTTTAGATTAGCGTAACCGAGATTGCCGGCAATTTCGATATCGGCGGGATCCGTTTCCTGCGCTTTCTGAAAAGCAGTCGCGGCGGACGGGTAATCATTTCGCTTCAGCGCATCCAAGCCCTGTTGATTCAGAGCGCGGGCCTCTTTCATATTCTGGTGCGCCGATTTGGGGAGGCTCTCCAATTGCTGCCGGGTCGCATTCAGACCGGCCTCATCATTTTTTGCCGACTGGATCAGCATTCGCTGAATCTGGCTGAATACGGCGTCATATTGGCCGGCATGGACTGGTGTGGATATCAGCGCCGCCGCCAGCATCAGCATGTTCTGCATCTTGCGCATTGCCACATTCCCCCAATTTTTCCACCCTACTTCTGCCGCTGCAAAAACCGCGACACTTCCAGCGCGAACGATTCCGCCCGCCAGGTATTGGTTGCGGTGACGTGGGTTGCATAGGGCATCACCCAGAGTCCGACGTTGGGAATCGCCCCGAACATCTCCAGAATCTGATCCAGCGGCGCGACTGGATCGCGGTCGCCCACCACGATTAAGGTCGGCTGGGTGATGCGCTCCAGAATTTCCAAATCGTGAGCATGATCGGTCGTCACCGGCTCTAGGGCCTCCGACACCCGCCCAATCACCGTCTCCCAAGCGTCCGGGCCACCCTGCGGCTGATGAATGTCGCTCAGCCATTTGTGCATCCCGACGCCGCGCCAATAAGCCGGATCGGCCATGCTGCGGGTACCGGCGTGAGTGACCTCATCCTTGCGGTAGCCTACTCGATACAACACCAGCGCGCTAACCCGGTCGGAATGGTGAACCGTCAGCCAAAGCGCGACGGCCCCGCCCATCGACGATCCCACCAGATGCGCCCGTGCCAGCCCCAGCTCATCCAGCAGTTCTAATATGGCTTGACCCATGTCGGCGACGGTCAGCTTCTCGGCGATCATCGGGCTGCGACCATGACCGAGATGATCGGGAACAATAACCCGGAACGCACGGGCGAACAGAGGAAGGTGCGGCTTCCACTCTGCGCCGCTCATGCCGCCGCTATGCAATAGCAGCAGCGGCTCACCCTGACCGCTTTCGGTGTAGTACAAAGTCGCCATGCCCGCCTCCGGCTAAAGGGTTGATGCCACGATTATAGCTACCCTCCATCACTTACCGGATAATGACGCCATCACTGCAAGGAGAATTAATCATGGCGATGCAATCCCGCGACTACCGCGCCCTGGGTCCCCACGGTTTCCACCGGGTTCATTACACCGAATGGGGCGATCCCGCCAATCCCAAGGTCTTAATCTGCGTCCACGGACTAACCCGCACTGGTCGTGATTTCGACTTTCTCGCTGCCGCGCTGGAGCAGGATTACCGGGTGATCTGCCCGGATGTGGTCGGGCGCGGCCACAGCGACTGGCTGGCGGACAAGAGCGACTACACTTATCCGTTATACGTCAACGATCTGGCGATGCTACTGGCGCGGATTGACGCCGAGCGGATTGATTGGGTCGGTACTTCAATGGGCGGGCTGATTGGCATTTTCATGGCCAGTTATCCCGGCACGCCGATCCATAAAATGGTGATCAACGACATCGGGCCGCGTATCCCCGTCGCCGGTCTGCAACGAGTCGCGACCTACGTCGGCCAACTGGTGACCTACGACAGCATCGAGCGGATGGAACGCTTCATGCGCACCATCGCCGCCCCTTTTGGCAATTTGAGCGACGCGCAATGGCGGCATATGACGATTCACAGTTCCCGACAATTGGAAGATGGCCGCTATGCGATGGCCTACGATCCCGGCATCGCTGAGAATTTCAAGACGCTGGATTTGAAGGATATTGATCTGTGGCCGTTCTGGGACCGCATCCACTGCCCGACGCTGGTGCTGCGTGGCGCGTTTTCCGACGTGCTGGATCATGCCGACGCAGTGGCGATGACCGAGCGTGGCCCCAAGGCCAAGTTGATCGAATTTCCCGGTATGGGCCATGCGCCGGCGCTGATGGCCGACGATCAAATCGCGGTAGTACGGGACTGGCTGCTGGCGGATTGATCAGTGAGGTGGCACGGGTCGGATGCCCGTGCTACGCCATACCCGAAAGTGCTGGCGCTAAACCTGGATCGCCTGTACCCAGATGAGCGCTGCAAAATGCTGGGCGTTGACTGCGGAAACCTCCACCCCGCATCTCGCAGCCGCCGCCTCGATGCGATGCTGATGAGGAGATTCACAGGCCAGCGCCAAGTCGAGGAACGGCGCGTAGGGTCCCTCGTTACGCAGCAGCGCCGCCTCAATCGCCACCGGCAGATTGAGCGGTCTAATCGCCGTAGCCAGCGGTATCCGCAGCACCAAATCGAGCATCGAGAACAACCCGGTGACGAACAGGTTATCGCGTTCGGTCTCAGCGACTGCTCCCTCGCTAATCAGCTCCATGAAGCGACCGCGCACCAGTGCATTTTCCTGCAACGCGGCGGCATGAGGCGCGTTCTGGGCCGAGCCGAACAGGATCAGGGTCAACCAGCGGTACATGGTCTGCCGACCCATCACCACCAGCGCGTGTTCGATGGAGGTGATCGGCTGGCGCAGGCCCGATGCAGCGGAGTTGATATAGCGCAGCAGGCGATAGGAGAGCACCGTATCCTGCATCAACAACCGCGCCAGTTCTGTCGTGTCCGCCTCCCGTCGCAAATGATTAAGCAGATCACAAACGTGCAGGGTCTGCGGGCCAACCTGGTTGTCGGTCCAGTCTTCGCGGCGAGTTACAAACGGCCCCTGGAATAGAGTGAATCCCAACTTGCTACAGAGTTGGAAGTCGTCGAAACTTTCCAAATCGCGGGCGACGAAGGCGGCGCTTCGATAACGCTGACCGATCTGTTCGGTGATCTGCTGGATTTCAGCGGGTTTGTGCTGCGAGGTTCTAAGGATGAAGTAGTCGGCATGAGGCGCCAGCGCTTCAAACTGTGTACCCTCGAAACACTCCTCCAGCGCAAACTTGAAACCCCGCTGTTTCAGCTCGCTGATCCGTTCGGGGAGCAGGCGGGGAGTATCGCTGTCGCTGGCGTTATCCAGCAGCAGGGCGGTCAGCACCATGCCTTGGCCGAGTAGCCGGTCGAAAAGCGGATTGGCGAGGAAAGAGCCGAGTACGGTGACAAAGGCGTGCCGATGGCCTAACAGCCGGCTGACCGAATCCTGTAACAGATGGTTGATCATCACCTCGTTGTAAAAGCGGTAGTGGGGGCGCCGGTTGGGCATCCGCATCTGCTCATGGATTTTCCCGCGCAGCATGAACTCATAGCCCGCCACCCGCTGCTCACGGTTGAGTACCGCTTCGCGGCAGATCACCGAGCGGGCGGCGGCAGAACCAGCGGGATCGCCATGCTCCGTCTGCATGGTGGCCACACCGGCGGGGTCAGCATCCTTGACCGGCGCCAGCGCGTTAAGCATTTGAAAGTCACGCTGCTCGGCAGCGGCCCGGTTGCGAATCCGGCGGTTGGAAAAGAAGGCAAACAGTCGGCTTAGCATGGTAAAAACACGGAGAGTTTCTCTCGGTTGACCAGGGATTCGATAGCGACCCTTCCCAATGATCCCGAAAATTACGATACCGGTTCGGGAGATCAGGCAGCCGCTACTGTGAGCGAGTATAGCCCAGCGACTTTCACTTTCCGTCATTCCGGCGCAGGCCGGAGTTCAGTTGCAGAGGAATCAATATGCAATGCCTCGACCCGCTGTATACCCCGCTCACTGGCCTTAACTTTATTGAAGCCAGTGCCGGGACCGGCAAGACCTACACCATTACCGCTTTGTATCTACGTCTGGTGATGGAGGAGGCGATCCCGGTTAACCGAATTCTGGTGGTGACCTACACCAATGCCGCGACCAAGGAATTGCGCGACCGCATCCGCACCCGCTTGGCACAAATCCGTCTCGCGTTCCAACGAGGTCGCGCCGACGCCGATGATGAATTCAGTGTGCGAATGCTGGATTTATTTCCTAATCGCGATCTTGCGATTCGCCGGTTGACCAATGCGGTGCGCGGCTTTGACGAAGCCGCCATTTTCACCATTCACGGCTTCTGCAAGCGGGTGCTGGGCGATAACGCTTTTGAAAGCGGCTTGTCCTTTGAAACTGAGTTAATGACGGACACCAGCGATCTGCTTCAGGAAATCGTGGATGATTTTTGGCGGCGCGAGTTTTATCGAGCCTCGCCGATGGTGGTGCAATATTTTTTGGATAAAAAGTACAGCCCGGAAAAACTGCTCAGCGATATTCGCCGGCATTTGGGTAAGCCCTATCTGGAAATATCTACACCAGAAGGTGAAACCGATGGTGCAGTATTGGAACACGCTTTTCTCACCGCTTATCAACAGACGCGACAACTCTGGCAGGATCACCGCATTGGAATTGAAGAGCTGCTATTAAAATCACCGGCTCTTAATCGGCAAAAATACGGATTGAAATCGATCCCTGGCTGGCTGAATGCCATGGATAATTATCTCACGGTGGAAATCCCGAAACTTGAACTATTCGACAAATTTGACCGTTTCACCACTGCCAAACTGCAAGCCTCGGTTAATAAGGGCAAATCGGCGCCACAACATCCGTTCTTCGACGCCTGCGAAACGCTGCAAGCCGCCTGCGAAACACTGGCTGATTACTGCCGGCATCAAATTCCGGTGAAGCTATTGGCCTATTGCAATGCCGAATTAGCCGTCCGCAAGCGCCAGCAACAAACGCAATCCTATGATGATTTATTGCTCAATTTACATGATGCCCTGAAAAATCCGCGTCAGGGCGCGGTGCTGGCGGAAACCTTGCGTCGCCGCTATGCCGCTGCGCTGATTGACGAATTCCAGGACACTGACCCGGTGCAGTACGATATTTTCCGCAGCATTTATGCCAGTACCGGCAAGCCAGTCTTTCTGGTCGGCGATCCCAAACAGGCGATTTACAGCTTTCGTGGCGCCGACATTTTCGCCTATATCAATGCCCGCCGCGATACTGCCCATGGCTATACTCTCGACGTGAACTGGCGTTCTGATCCGCGCCTGCTGACCGCATTAAACGCAGTATTCGGTACCGTCAAAACCCAGCCGTTTTTATTCGACGAGATTCTCTTCCAACCCGCCATTCCGGCAGAAAAGAAACAACATGAACCGTTGTGGATTCAAGGGCAATTGGAACCACCCTTGCAACTCTGGTTTGTGGACTCCGCTGATCCCAAAGAGCCGATGGGTAAGGGCGAGGCCAATGAATGGGCGGCGCGGGCGACCGCCGCTGAAATTTCCCGACTGCTGAATCTGGGCGCGCACGGTCAGGCTCGCATCGGTAAAGCCTCTACAGCGGAAGGCAGTCGTCCGCTGGCCGGCGGCGATATCGCGGTGCTGGTACGCAGTCATCGGCAAGGTCGCCTGATCCGTGATCACTTGCTGCGGTTGCGGGTGCCGAGCGTCCAGCACGCCGACGATAGCGTATTGACCACTGCTGAGGCGCAGCACCTGGAATGGGTGTTAGCGGCGGTGGCAGAACCCGGCGATGAAGGACGAGTGCGGGCGGCGCTGGCCTCTGATCTGGTCGGGATGAGCGGCGAGGCGTTGTATCAGTTGCGCGATGATGAACAGGCTTGGGCGCGGCAACTGGAAACCTTCCAGGATTATCGGCGGTTGTGGCACGAGCACGGCTTCATGCGCTTTTTTCGCACCTGGTTGATGGATGCAGCGGTTGCGCCCCGATTACTGGCCTTCCGCGATGGCGAGCGGCGGCTGACCAATGTGCTGCATCTGGCCGAACTGCTGCACGTCGCCAGCCGTACCCATCCCGGGATGGCGGGATTGCTCAAGTGGCTCGGCGACCACCGTCGCACCCCGGCTAAAAACGACGAAGAGCAACAATTGCGGCTGGAAAGTGACGAGAATCTGGTGCGGATCGTGACCGTCCACAAGAGCAAGGGACTGGAATACTCGGTGGTGTTCTGCCCGTTTGTCTGGGATGGCAAATTGCATGTCGGCGACAAGGAGGAAACGTTGCTGTATCACGATCCCGCCCATCCGGGCCGAACCATTCTCGCCGTCGGTCTGGACGAAGCCGACCCCGCCCGGCACTACGCCCGCCGCGAGGAAATGGCCGAGAACCTGCGGTTGTTTTATGTCGCGCTGACTCGCGCCAAGCAGCGTTGCTACCTGGTCTGGGGCAAGATTAAGGATGCCGATAGCGCTCCTGCCGCCTGGCTGCTGCACCGGCCCACCGTCAAGGATTCCAGTCACGACTGGCTACAGGCGACGCAAGAGCGGTTCAAGAAAATGGAAACGCCGGCGATCCGCAATGAATTGCGCGAAAGGTTAACGGCGGCTGGTGCAACCGTCGCTATTGCGCCGCTGCCGCGTGAACCGGGACGCCGTTATCAACCGCCGAATGTGACAGAACCGGAATTGAAGGCGCGCAGCTTCGCCGGACTATTGCCGGAATCGTGGCGAGTGGGCAGTTTTACTGCGTTGACCGCAGGTCACAGCGTCGAAACGCCCGATTACGATATGAGCGTTGGCGTGCCTGCGGTTGAGGCGGAATCCGCTGCGGCGCTTTCCTCCCGTCGCGACATTTTTACCTTTCCACGCGGGGCGCGGTCGGGCGTTTGCCTGCACGCGCTGTTTGAGCGGCTGGACTTTACCCAACACGACCGTGAGCAGCTGGAAGCCCTAGTGAGCCGGACGCTGACCGGACATGGGCTGGACGCAGCGGCATGGACGCCGACCATTGCCGATCTAGTGGAACGGGTGCTGGCAACGCCATTGAATGAGAGCGGATTAACGCTGGCGTCGGTAACGCCGGAACGACGGCTGAATGAACTGGAATTCACTTATCCGCTGGCGCAATTGCGCGCTGACAGCTTGCGGCGAGTTCTGGAACGGCATGGTTTGACCGCAGAACCGTTTCGGGAAATGATTGAGAAGCTCGAATTCAATCCATTGCGCGGTTATATGAAAGGCTTCATGGATTTGGTATTTGAAGCCGAGGGCCGCTTCTATCTGGTGGATTACAAATCCAACTGGCTTGGCGCAGAACTGGCGGCTTATCGCCGCGCATCGCTGGATGAAGCCATGGCTCGCGATTCCTATGTGCTGCAATATCTGATCTACACTGTGGCGCTGCATCGCTATTTACGGTTGCGAGTGTTGGATTACGACTACGAGCGGCATTTTGGTGGCGTGTTCTATCTGTTTTTACGCGGGATGAATCCAGAATCAGGGCCGGATTGCGGCGTATACCAGAATCGGCCTTCACTGGCATTAGTAAAAGAGTTGGATCGGTTGATGGCAACAGGCAGGATTGGCGATTGATGGCCAATGTGAGGTCGAATATTGCCTCTTCCTCGTTTAATGACGATGCCGGTGGTGCGCATCCGGGAAATGCGGGTGACGGTGTGCTGCGCCGGGAACAACTGACGCCTCGTGTTGGTGTTGATGATGGTGCTCGTGGGTGTGGGTGTGGGTGTGTTGGTGTTCCAGCGGGCAGCCCTTTCAAGGTGCTCAGTTGATGATTGACGTAACCGTCTGATTCTCTATTAACCGACTCGGCCTAACATCGGGTTTGGCTAAGAAGAGGGTTCGAGATTAAATTCAACTTATTGATTTTCAATGTTGTATTTTTACACCTTGAAAGGGCTGGTTCCAGCGGGTCATCTGCGGTCAGTCCCTTGATCGCGGCGATCCAGGTCGCGTCAGCCAGCCTACGCGGTTGCCAGTTCGAGCCGCGCCTGACGAATCACTTGCACAGCGGAGGTTAACGCCAGTCCCGCCATGATCGCCGCCACGATCAGATCGGGCCACGCTGCGCCGGTTCCGAACACGCCCAGGGCAGCGAGCAGAACCGCCAGGTTACCGAGTGCGTCGTTGCGGGTGCATAGCCACGCGCCGCGCCGGTTGCTGTCGCCGTCGCGGTAGCCATAAAGCAGCGCCGCCACCGCTAGATTGGCGGCCAGCGCCAGCCCCCCGACCATGCCCATCGTCGGCGCGTCGGGGGTAATGCCAGCAACGGTGTTGCTGATAGCCACGCCAATCACCCAAACTCCGAAGGCTGCCATCGAAACTGCTTTCAGCAGCGCGGCCCGAGCGCGGATGGCGAGGCTCAGCCTCAACACCCACAGCGTGATGCCATAGTTGGCGGCATCACCAAGGAAATCCAGCGAATCCGCCAGCAGTGATACCGATCCGGCCTGTATCCCAGTGCTGATTTCCACCGCGAACATCGCGGCATTAACAAGCAGGGCGATCCACAGCACAATATGGTAGCGGTCGCGCCGATCCGCGCTCGGCGGCGGCGGGCGGTGATGACAGCAATGCGCGCTCACGGGGTTCTCCTCTCGATAGACAGGGGAGTATCCTGAACCCCGTAGTTGCTACGGAGTCAACCATGGTTCAAAGTTACACTATCGGCGTATTGAGTCGTGAATCCGGCGTCAATTTGGAAACCATCCGTTATTACGAGCGGATTGGGTTGCTGGCCGAGCCGCCGCGTGCGATCAACGGCTATCGGCGCTACGATGCCAGCACTATTCAGCGGCTACGCTTCATCCGTCGTGGCCGCGAACTGGGTTTTGGCATCGCTGAGATCAAGACGCTGCTGCAACTCGCCGACCAGCCGGAGCAGCCCTGTCATGAGGCCGACCGTCTGGTTCGCGAACACTTGACTGCCGTTGAGGCGCGAATTCAGGATTTGCGCGCATTGCGCGAGGTGCTGTCCCGGTTGGCGGACTGTCGCAGCCCTAGCGCGGAGCATTGCCGGTTGCTTGAAACGCTGGATCAGCGGGTATGCGGTGGGAGTTCGGCGAATAGCGATCACTGGAATTGCCCGGTAGAAAATTTATGAAAGATCATAGCGATGGTTTACATGATGCGTGCGACAAATGAGGGTAGCGCGGTGACAACCGATCCCCTGCCCGCTCTGCGCCAGATGGGTCTGCTGACCGATCTGGACCTGCATTTTGCCCGGTTGATGGTGCAATTGGCCGGCAGCGACCCCGCTGAAAGCTCCCCTCTCCCCATAGCCGATGGGTTGGGGGCGAGCGCAGCGCTGGCGCTGGCAGCGGCACTGGCGAGTCATGCCACCGGTCAGGGCGATATTTGCGTCAACCTGCGGCAGTGGGCGCGGCGGGCACAGTGGAGCGCGAAAGCGGCGGAAATACCTGCTTTCATCCCGCCGCTGGGCGAGTGGCTGAGCGCGGTACGGGCCAGTCCGGTAGTAGGGCGACCGGGTCGACGCCAACCGCTGGTTCTCGACCGGCGTGGACGACTGTATCTGTACCGCTATTGGGACTATGAGCGCCGCCTGGCGGATGATCTGCTCCAGAGGGCCAGTGTTAGCTCAGAAGCGGTGGACGAAGCGCAGTTGCAGACTGATCTCAAACGACTGTATCCGCGCCATCCGCAACTGACCGGACCAGACTGGCAAAAGGTGGCGGCGGCGGTCGCGGCGCTGAAACGGCTCTGCGTGATTTCCGGCGGTCCCGGCACCGGCAAGACCAGCACCGTGCTGCGGATTCTGGCGCTATTGACCGGGCAGGCCGGCGCACGGCCATTGCGCATCGCGCTGGCGGCGCCGACCGGCAAAGCGGCGGCACGGTTGCAGGAAGCCATTCGTGCTGCCAAGCCCGATTTGAGTCGGCTGGGACTGCAACCGGAGCAGTTGGCGCAAATTCCCGAAGAAGCCTCCACCTTGCACCGCTTGCTGGGCGCTCGCCCCAACTCGGTTTATTTCCGCCACGACCGCGATAATCCGTTGCCGCTGGATGTGCTGGTGGTGGACGAGGTATCGATGGTCGGATTGGCGCTGATGGCGAAAACAGTGGCCGCGCTGCCGCCCACCGCCCGATTGATCCTGCTGGGCGACAAAGACCAGTTGGCCTCGGTGGAAGCGGGCGCGGTGTTGGGCGAAATTTGTGCCGGAGCAGGTGGCTTTTCGCCGGAGTTCCGGTCGCGGTTAGCGACCTTGACTGGCGAGAGGTTGCCGCGTGGTCGAACTGTGACGTCGCCGCTGGCGGACGCCATCGTGCTGCTAAAACATAGCTACCGCTTTGGCGCGACCAGCGGCATTGGCGCACTGGCGCAGGCGGTGAATCGGGGCAAAGCGACCGACGCGCTGGCGTTGCTGGAAGGGATGCCTCATGAAGATATTGCGTGGCAAACGCTGGCCGATCCGGCTGAATTAGCGGAACAGATCGCGGAACCGGTCACGGCGGGGTTTGCATCCTATTTGCAGGCCGCGCAGAACAATGCCGGGCCGGTGGCGGTGTTTGAACGCTTCAACCAGTTCCGGGTGCTGAGTGCGTTGCGGAACGGCCCGTTCGGGGTAGAGGCGTTAAACCGGCTGTGCGAGGAAGTGCTACACCGTCGGGGCCTGGTGAATACCCGCCAGGACTGGTACTGCGGGCGGCCGGTGATGATCGTCCACAACGACTACAACCTGCGGCTGTTCAACGGCGACATTGGGATCACGCTGCCGGACCCGGAGGATTCCACCCGGATGAAGGTGTTTTTCCTGGGCAGCGACGGCGCCTTGCGCAGTTTCGCCCCGGCGCGGTTGCCGGATCATGAAACCGTCTACGCGATGACGGTGCATAAAAGCCAGGGTTCGGAATTCGACCATGTTCTGGTGGTGACGCCGAATGCACCATCGCCGGTGTTGAGTCGTGAACTGTTGTACACCGCGCTGACCCGTGCCAAACAGCGGGCCAGTTTTTATGGGGTGCCTGAGGTATTCGCCGGTGCAGTCGAGCGCCGGTTACGACGGTCATCGGGCCTGCGCGACCGGCTGTGGGTTGAGCCGCGAGTGAGTAGCGAGAGAGCCGCTGCCCTGCCGACGCCACCCGCTTGAACCTTCACCGGATTTCAGGAACCGCTGCCGGCTGCTAAAGGATCGATCCAGCCTGCTGTTCAGCCGGTATTGCGCATTCCTGCCGCCAGCGCGTTGATCGAACGCAACAGGGGGCGCAGCCACGTCTCCGCTTCCGGCGAATCCGCACCCTGATCGCGCAGCGCCTGCCGGTAACGACGCAACAACGTGACCTGAATGTGATTAAGCGGGTCGAGATAGGGGTTGCGCCGCTCCAACGATTTAGCCAGCATCGGATTCTCTGCCAGCAATGTGGGAATTTGCGCCACCGCCAGAATTTCCCGACAGGTCCGCTCGTATTCATCGCGGAACCGCTGATAAATGCCGGTTTCAATCGCGGCATCTTCGCACAGCCGGGCATATTCACGGGCGATGCCCACATCCACCTTGCTGAGCGACATCTGGCTGTTATCGAGCAGGGCGCGGAAAAACGGCCAGTCCCGATACAACTTTTGCAGGGTCGCCAGCCGCTCGGGATCATCGCCGCGCAATATCGTCAACGCGGTGCCGATGCCGTACCAGCCGGGTAAGGTATGTCGTGCCAGACCCCAGCCGAACATCCACGGGATCGCCCGCACCGAGTATTTGGAACGGTCACCCCTGGCGCGGTGCGACGGCCGTGAGCCGATGTTCAACGCGCCGAGGGCGGTGACCGGGGTGGCTTCGTAGAAATAATCCATAAAGCCTGGGGTGTGATCGGTGAGATCGCGGTAAGCCGCTTCGCCATACCGAGCCAGTTCGGCCATGATCGGAGCTGCATCCGGCGGATCGTCCGGCGTCTCCTGAATCAGATGTCGGCTGGCTTTAATCAGCCCGGTGATGCCGAGCGTCAGTTCGTAAACAGCGGTTTCCAGATTCTGATACTTGAATGACAGCACTTCGCCCTGTTCGGTGATCTTGATCTGGCCGCGTACCGTGCCCGGCGGCTGGGCCAGAATGGCGTCGTGAACCGGGCCGCCACCGCGCCCCACAGTGCCGCCGCGCCCGTGAAACAGCCGGCAACCGAAACCGTGCGTCGCTGCCAGTGCCACCGCCTGTTGTTGCGCCTGATACAGTCCGTAGTTCGAGGCCAGAATGCCGCCGTCCTTGCAGGAATCGGAATAACCCACCATGACGTCCTGCACCCCACCGGACGCCACCAACAGTTCGCGATAGGTCGGCTGATCCAGCAGCCGGGTCAACAGCGTCTCCACCCGGCTCAAATCCGCAATGGTCTCGAACAGTGGGGCGACACGAATGTCGCAATGCCAGCCGCCATCGGTGCGGCGGCCCGCCAGTCCGGCGAAGCTGGACAAAAACAGGACTTCCAGCACATGACTGGCTTCATGGGTCATGGAAATGACGTAGGTATCGAAGGCGTGCGGACCGATCTCCTCATGCATCCGTGCCATGACCTGAAACACGTCCAGCGTCTCCTGGGTCGCCGGACTGAACGAGTCGCAGTACAACAGCGGGGTGCCGGGCTGGGCCAGCAGGTTGCCGAGAACGCTCAGCCGTTCGTCTTCGCTCAGGGCGACGTAATCCGGCAAGTTGGGCGCCATGGCGAAAAGTTCCGCGACCGCCGCCGTATGCCGGCCCGATTCCTGCCGCACATCGAGCGCGGCCAGATGAAAGCCGAAGGTTTCCGCCAGCCGGATCAGGTCGTTCAATTCGCCGTCGGCGACCGCACCGTCGCCATGGGCAACCAGCGACTCGCGGATCAAGTACAGATCGTCGAGAAATTCCTGTTCTGACGCATAGCCCCAGAACGGTATCGGAATCCTGTCCTCGCGCTCGTCAATCCGGGCGTGGATGCGGTCGAGATTGTGTTGCAGGCGGTGATGCATCAGGAAGAATTTGCGCCGGTAGGGTTCCTGGGCATATTGCAGGGTCGGGTCGCGGAACAGCACGGCCATGCGTCGCACGTCCGCTGCCAGGCTGGCGGTGAACGGCGGCGAAGGCGTGACCAGAGAACTGGAATAGGTCAAATGCCGGTTCAGATCCGCAACCCGCCGCAGGTATTCACGCAGGATCTCCTGGGATTGCAGGCGCAGCGCCAGCGCGGTGGTGTCCGGGGTGACGAAGGGATTGCCGTCGCGGTCGCCGCCGATCCATGAACCGAAGCGCAGCAGACCGGGAATCTGTACTGCCGCCTTGCCGCCTTCATCACCGTAAACGGCGTTCAGCGCCCGCTCCAGATTACGATAGAGCAGCGGCAACGCCTGAAAAATGGATTCCCGAAAGTAGTACAACCCGTTTTTGACCTCATCACGCACCTGCGGCTTGCTGCTGCGTACCTCGTCGGTATGCCACAAAATCTGAATCTGGCTGCGCAACTCCTCGACCACTTCGCTGCGCTGATAGGGATTAAGCGCCGGATCGTCGAGCTTGAGGTGAGTCAGAAAAATCCGCCGCTGTGCGCCCAGTAGCACCCGGCGCTTGGCTTCGGTGGGATGGGCGGTGAACACCGGGATGAAGCAGATTTGATTTAACAGGGTTTGCAGTTGACCGGCGTCAACCCCGGCGGCGCGTAGAGTACGCAAGGTTTCATCAAACGAACCGCGCCACAACGGCTTGCCGCACCGGACCTGCTCGCGGCGCTGCTGGTGCTGAAAATCTTCCTCGGCGATGTTGGCCAGACTGAAGTAGGTGTTGAAGGCGCGCACGACGGGGTTCAACAGTTCCGGGTTGAGGGCGGCGATGAAGCGCATCAGTCGTTCGCGCGTTTTAGGATCGGACTGGCGGCGCAGTTCGGTGAAGCCCTTGCGCAAGGTTTCCACCGCATCCAGCACTGGACGGCCTTCCCGGTCGCGCAGGGTATCGCCCAGTAACCGACCCAGCAGTTTGATACGGTCGCGTAGTGGTTTGTCGGAAGGAGCCGGCATGAGGATGACCTTTGGGGCTGGGAACAGGATTCGGGCACCGAGAATGGTGGCGAACGCGGGAAGCCGGTTGGTCGCCCGTGGGAGCAATGAGCAGGCGGGCTCAGCCGATCATCCAGATCACTTTGGCCAGAATCCCCAGAAAAGCAGTGCCCACCGTGAGTACGACAGTGGCTAATGCCGCCGGCATTTTGAACCAGCGACGGCTTTTATGGGGGGTTTGCAGAATTTCGAGTGCCGCCTGAAGCTGGATGAGCTTTTGTTCAGCTTCTCGCAATCGTTCGGTCTGCGCAGTTTCAGAGGTCGTCAACTGATTCTGGAATTCAAAAATCCGTTTAGCAACATTAGTCGCCATGGTAACGACCTTTTCCTGGGTGAGCCGGGTGTCACTCTGGACGGTTTCAAGGGTAGCGGTCAGGCTGTCCATCTGCTCGCGCTGCTCGTTCAGCCGGGTTTCCAGTTCTTCGACCGACGACCCCTGGCGGGTCTGGATCGCTTCACCGAGTTGTTGTGAATCCTGTTGGAGGTTCTGAACCGCCTGTTTGAGTTGGATGATCTGCCGATCCTGGGCGCTCAGGCTCTGATCGAGCGTGTGCAGTTGCCCCGGCAAGGTATCCAGTGCGGCGAGATCCTGTTGCAGGCTCTGGATGTCAGTGCGCAAGCCGCGAAATTGCTCGAAATTACCGCTGAACGCCTGCGCCTGCCCGGCCATGCGGGCCTCGAGATCAACCAGGGTCTGCTGGAGGGTTTCCAGATTCTGGTGAAGTTCCTGAGTGTGCGGGTCGCCAGCGGTGGAATGTTGCTGTTGCTGGGTAATAGCCGAATCCAGCCGGGCCAGTTGCTGACGGAGATCCTGGGTTTCCTGATGCAGATCGCCGAGTGAGTCCGCAGCATGTTGAAAATCCAGCCACTGGTTTTCAAGAGTACCGAAGCGCTGCTGGGTCACCTCACGCAGATCGTTCAGTGCCCCGGTTTGCACGGCCAGTGTTTCATGCAGATCGGTAAGGTCGGCGGTAGTCGCAGATTCCGCCGGGGACTCTTGGATCGGAGTTTGCTGGAGGTGGTTGAGCGCGGTTTCCAGCTCGCCGAGACGCTCCTGCTGGTGGTGCAACTGCTGTTGCAACGACTGCT
>NZ_CBTK010000276.1 GCF_000531125.1 Candidatus Contendobacter odensis Run_B_J11
CATGCTGGATCCGAGCAGCAGATTGAGCGTGTTTTCAAACCCTAATACCTGTTCGATAGCCGTTTTCAGCGAATCCACCGGACCTTGATAACTATGCAAAGGGGAACGCGCCCAATACACCACTTGAGCGGCCAGGCTGGGATCCTGCTCGACGATCCGGAGAATGTCCCGGGCGGTGGCGTCCGGGTTGGCTCGTAGCGCCAGAACGTATTGCGCAGTCTGCGGCATGACCGGCAGATCCGTGATGCTTTCAATACTCTCGCGCAGTCGGGCGGGGGTGTAACGGTTGGCGAAACTGGCCAGATTGTCGGGAGTCAGCGTCCGATGACTCATCATGGAATCAAGATAATCCATCGGAACTGCAAGGTGTTCCCAGCGCGCATGGACAAGCAGTCGGCGGAAATCGGATCCCCGCATCGCGACCAGTACATCACTGCTACCGCCATCAAAATAAATTTCTTCGTCGCCGGTCATGGCGACCAGACTGTTATCCACCAAAGCAGGTACGCCGAATGCGGCCGGCAAGGGAGGATAAGAACCCGCCTTGCAGCCATGATTTTGGAAAAAGCGAGCGGTTTCTGCTCCGTGCAGGGGTGCGAGTTCGCGCTGCAATAACCGGCAAAGTATGGAAAAATCCAGAATGTAGTTACAAGGCAACACGATCATCACTATCCCGGCCGCATCGCGTAGCAGGACAATGCGTACCACCTGCCGGGCCGGGATATCGAGCCGCTCAGCGATCTGCATCAGGGTTTCACCTGATGGAATGGGGATCAGTCGGTAAGGAACCTGCTGATCGTCCAGGTAATTCCGAACACAGTCGGGAAGGTTCATGGCGATGGCTCAGGTCGCGGCAACGACCGATAAGGCGAAGAGAAGCAATCCATCCCCAGGTAAAAAGTGGATGTTTAGGGGGTTTTGACAGCGACCGTGGGTGTCGTCGTGACCTTGTGCGGCACCGCTGGCCTGCGCAATAGATCGCCCGCTGGCTGGGTTCGTACCGGGGGCGGCTGAGGACTGCTTCGTGGGCTGGCGTCCTCACGCTGGATATCGATCTGCCGTTTGGGCAACTCGGTATAGAAATCGTACTTGGGTTTGACCGGTGCCGGTTCCACCACGGTGACGGGCACAGCCGGTGGCGGCGGTGTGGCCGGGGCGCGGGAGGGGTGATTTGGCGCAGTGGCCGGGAGGACAGCGCTGATTGGCGCTGACGGGTTTTTGCCACCCTTGATGTAGGCCAATAATCCGCCAAACAGGCCCATCAAAATCAGCGTGACAACCAGCAGGCCATGACGACGCACCGTCGTCTTGCGACGCCGTCCGGTCGCGGTGTGTTTGTAATCGCGGCGGATACTCACATAACCTCCGGGGCTGAGACACCCAACAAATTCAGACCATTCTTAATCACTTGGCGGGTCGCCAGACTCAGGTTGAGCCGGGCGTCGCGTAGCGCATCATCAGGAACCAGTACCCGGTGTTCGTTGTAATAGGTGTGGAACGCATTGGCCAACTCCCGCAAGTAGTGCGCCAGTTGGTGCGGTTCGTGGCTTAGGGCCGCCGCCTCGACCACTTCGGGATAACGGGACAAAGCCACCAACAAGGCTTCCTCGTGCAGTTCGCTCAACTGGGACAGATGGGCCAGGCCGCGCTGCTCATCGCGGGAAAAACCCTTCTCCCGCAGTTGCCGTAGCACACTGCACACCCGGGCATAGGCATATTGAATATAGTACACCGGGTTATCTTTAGACTGCGATTTCGCCAGATCAAGATCAAAGTCCAGATGTTGTTCGCTCTTGCGCATCACATAAAAGAACCGGGCGGCATCATTGCCCACCTCCTGACGCAATTCGCGCAAAGTGACAAATTCGCCGGAACGGGTGGACATCTGTGCCCGCTCGCCGTTGCGGTAGAGAATGGCGAATTGCACCAGGAGTACATCCAGCCGGTCAGGATTCTCGCCCAACGCCTGCAAAGCCGCCTTGACTCGTGGAACATAGCCGTGATGATCCGCGCCCCACACGTCAATTACCCAGTCGAAGCCGCGCTCAAATTTCTCCAGATGATAGGCGATGTCGGAGGCGAAATAGGTGGTCTGGCCGTTGTCGCGCTCCACCACTCGATCTTTCTCATCACCAAAGGCGCTGGAGCGAAACCACAGCGCGCCTTCTTTTTCATAGACATAGCCGGCGGTACGCAGCCGATGGAGGGTCTGGTTGACCGCACCCTGTTCCTCCAGGGTGCGCTCTGAATACCACTCGTCGTACACCACCCCAAATTCCCGTAAATCGTCGCGAATATCATCGAGGATGGTGTTCAGCCCGCGCTCAAACAGGTAGCGGTAGTGATGATCGCCGAGCAGTGCCTTGGCCCGTTCCACCAGAGCATCAATATAAATTTCCTTGTCACCGGTGCCGAGCAGATTGCCCGCCTCATCGCGGACTTCATCCGCCGGCAAGTCCGCGAACACCCGCGCCGCCGGGACTACATACGCGCTGCCCTGTTCGGCATAGAGTTGGGCGGCGATAGTGCGCACATACTCACCCCGATAGCCGTTGCTGGGAAACCGGATCGGTTCGCCGCAATGTTCCAGATAACGCAGCCAGATGCTGGCGGCCAGAATGTTCATCTGCCGTCCGGCGTCGTTGACGTAATACTCGCGGTGAACCTGATAACCCACCGCTTCCAGCAGATTGGCGACGGTCGCGCCAAAGGCCGCGCCGCGCCCGTGACCAACATGCAGCGGGCCGGTGGGATTGGCGGAGACGAACTCCACCTGCACCCGCCGCCCGCCGCCGAGCGCGCTGCGGCCAAAAGCATCGCCCCGTTCGAGAATCTCGCCGACGGTGGCGTGATAGGCCGTAGGGGTTAGAAAAAAGTTGATAAAGCCGGGACCGGCGATCTCAACTTTAGCCAAGCGGTCGGAGGCGGGCAACGCTGCAACCATACGCTCGGCCAGGTCGCGAGGTTTGCAGCGGGCGATTTTCGCCAAGGACAGCGCCAGGCTGCTGGCAAAATCGCCGTGAGTCCGGTCGCGGCTACGTTCCAGCGGAATGTCCACTGGCACCGCGCCAGGCAACCAGCCGTCTTGGCGCAAGCGGTCGATCGCTTGGGTGAGGAGGGTCTGCAAATGTAGTTTCAAGGGAACGCCTCTCGGTGGGATCTGCCAATGAACTCAACTGATCATCCCGAGTTTGAAATGATAGGTGATGAATTTCTTGAACTCGTTAACAATCTTGAACGAGTCGCGCAGCAGTTCACGCTCCAGCTTGTTCAATTCCTTGGGATTTAGATAGTTGTCCTGCGGCAGACCTTGGGTGGTTTTTTGCAGGCCGGCTTTGACCCGCAGCGCGGACATGTAGGTAAATGCCTCGATCAATTCGCTGCTAAAAGCCGGTTGAAACAGGTTGCGCTGACTTAATCCGGTAATCCGATCCACGGTATTGGTCTGCGGCAGCCGATATTCCAGCGCCAGACTGCGAACTCCATGGACGATGGGAAAGATACCGCCTTTTTTCAGGTCCAGTTCGTCGCGATTTTTTTCCAGCACGAAATTGGTGAAGAAGCTCAACGGGGTTTCAAACGCCACTGTGGCCTTGGCAAATTGGCTGTAGAAGGACTGGTGGTCGCTCAGCAGGTGATACATCCGATCCTTGACGTGCTTCAGCAGATTCTCATCGCCCGTCACCGCCGTGGCGTCGCAGAAAATGGCGAATTGTAAAAAAGAATCGCGTTTAGGGTAAACGATCCACTGGAACAGTTCATCTTTGAAAGCCGTAACGGATTTAGTCCAATACGGGTTCGACACCATGATGTTGCCAGGGCAACGCGGGTAGCCAAATTCGAGCAGGCCGCTGGTGAATTCCCCGGTGATCCGTTCCAGATCGCCGTGGTCGAAACCATCGCGCAGGATCAGCGCATTGTCCTGGTCGG
Source organism: Candidatus Contendobacter odensis Run_B_J11 (assembly GCF_000531125.1). Classification (GTDB taxonomy): domain Bacteria; phylum Pseudomonadota; class Gammaproteobacteria; order Competibacterales; family Competibacteraceae; genus Contendibacter; species Contendibacter odensensis. The sequence continues at coordinate 3,931 of NZ_CBTK010000276.1, forward strand.
TCTTTAACACCTGCTCTTCGCGGCCTTCGCTGCCCAGCACCAGCAGGCAGGAATGAGCCAGCAGATCCGGCGGCGCCAGCAGGTCGAACAGCTTGCGCAGCAGCTTTTTGTTCAGCTCCGACACCAGTTGCATGATGTAGCGAATTTTGATGCCCTTGGCATGTAAGTCGCGGACGACGTTGACCAGATCGTGGCTGGCCCACTTCAGGTCATCCTTGGAGGTAGCCCGTTCGATCTGCAACGCGATCAGGTGTGAGTGATTGGAGAGATAACTCAGCAGATCCATCTGTTCGAGAATGCCATGAATAACGCCGCCGTCGCGGATCACCAGCCGGTTGATATTGTGGTGCGTCATCCGCAGCAGGGCGTTGAACAAAAAGTCGTTCGGCGCCATGCCGATCAATTCATAGCTGGCCAGCGATCCGACCGGCGCATCCACCGATTGCCGCTGGACGATGGCCGCCTCCCGCAGATCGGTGGCAGTGATAATCCCGATCTCGTCGTCACGATTGACCAACAGCGAGTTGATTTTATGCGCTTTCATCGCCAGCGCGGCTTGGTGAATGGATGTATCAGCGGTCACGAATACCGGCGGATGAATATAGGCGTCATGGATCTTGGCCACGGTGAACGCGGCCATTTCCTGGTTTTGACCCGCTTCGCCCATGGCAGCCAGTCGCTGGGAAATCTTTTGACTGTAGAAATTAAGCACTTGCGGATAAGTCTGGACGACATCCAGGAACAGCGGTCGCGGCAACTGCAAGCAGCGGGTCGGTTCGTCTACCACGAATCGGCGCTTACTGTTTCCTTCCAGCAGTGCACGGGCATCGAAAGCGTCATCGGCAGTATAGAGTGCGACGGTCGTTTCAACATCCAGCTCGCGCACTACACCTTCCATGACGATGTACAGACAGGCTGGCATCTCCCCGACATCGAGCAGGATTTCACCTGGTTGGAACTGGCCGATCCGCAGAGTCGCAGCCAAGCGTTCCAGTTCCGGTTCCGGCAGTTGATTGAACGGAGCCAGCCTAGCCAGCAAGGCTTGTTGATCCAAATCATCCAGGGTAGTCACGGCTGTTTCGTCCGGTTGCGCCAAAGAAAATACCCTCAACCAGCAAATGCCGGGTGAGGGTATGGTAGCAGGATTCACATAAATCCGGGGTGGCGGCGTGATCGCGAGCCGGCCGGCTGAGTTCGTTACTGAAAATCATCCATAATTACATCATTCTGTACATTTTGGAGAGTGCCATGAGACAAGCGACATTTACTGAGGTACGCAACCACGCCAAACAGTATTTCGATAGGGTCGAAGCGGGTGAAGCGGTGCGGGTATTCCGCAATGGCAAACCGATTGCCGACATCGTTCCGATACTCGCCGATTTGCCTTCCTGGAAACGACGGAAAGCGCAACCCCTTGTCCTAGATGGCGTTTCGCTCAGCCGCATGATTCTGGAGGAGCGCGAGGCGGGGCTTGCCGTGGGGAAAACCTGATGCGGGTTTTTTTCGATAGCTCGGCCTTCGTCAAGCGCTATGTCAGTGAAACCGGCACCGACGCCGTGCTGGAATGGTGCGACCGGGCCATAGAAGTCGGTCTTTCCGGCATTGCGCTGCCGGAGATCATTTCCGCCTTTTGTCGGTTGCGCCGGGAAGGCCAAATCACTGACCTGGAATATCAGCAGTTGAAATCATTGTTGCTGAGCGACATCGAAGACATCGCGGTCTGTGACCTGACTCCGGCGGTATTAGCGCAGGCCGTGTCGAGTCTCGAAACCCATGTCCTGCGCGGCATGGACGCCATTCATATCGGTAGCGCGGTGGCGTTGCAAGACGATGTTTTCGTATCGGCTGACCAGCGACAGAGGAACGCCGCTGCCCGCGCCGGGCTACGGGTTGAGGCGGTGTAAATTCCGGGTGGATCGAAGCAGATCGCAACCCACGATAGCGATCATCTGCTGCAACAAGCCGACAGCGGAAACCTCAGCGTGCGCGACCCGGAACAGCAGACCACCAAGCGTGACGGTCAGAAGAACCAACGGCAACAGACGAGGACGCTTAGGTATTTTTATAACACTATGAATATAAAATTTTTTTATACAGTCTTGACGCCGGGGCGCACGCCCCCGCAGACGCAGAATAACTATAGCAGCATAGGGGGAATGCAACCGGTACGGTTACCGATAGCGGCCAGACTAGAAGAGTGCAACTCAGCTAAGCCGTTGCTATTTGACCTTAATTCAGACTATATTTAGTCATATTCACCCGGAGGCAACATGAAATACTCAAGCCAAATCAAGCCTATCAGTTATCTCAAAGCTCATGCCGCCGAGATTATCCGTCAACTGACTGAGCAGCGCGAACCGCTGGTCATCACCCAGAACGGCGAGGCCAAGGTGGTGATCCAGGATGTGCAAAGCTATGAACAGACTCAGGAAACCCTGGCGCTGCTCAAAATTCTCGCGCTGGGCAACCGCCAGATTGAAGAGGGACGGGTGCAGGAGGCCACGACCGTGTTTGAGAATCTGCGCGCCCGTCGGGAGGTCTGATGACGTTCCGGATACTCTTGACGGAGGACGCGGCGCTGGATTTAGCGGAAATCCATGACTATATCGCTGCGCATGACGCTACCGAGAAGGCCGATTATGTACTGGGGCAAATCCAGGCCGTAATCGAAAATCTGGCGGAATTGCCCGAACGCGGCGCTTATCCGAAAGAACTCCTTGCTCTCGGCATCCAAGATTATCGGGAAACCTTTTTCAAGCCCTACCGGATTCTCTATCGAGTGATCAACGACTGCGTTTATGTCTATCTGATTGTGGATGGACGGCGCGATTTGAATCTGCTGCTCCAGCGTCGTCTGGTTCGATCCAGTTGAGATTGCCATGATACAAGCAACATTCACTGAAGTCCGCAACCATGCCAAGCAGTATATTGTTCCGAAACTGGCCGATCTGCCTTCCTGGAAACGACGGAAAGCAAAACCCCCGTGCAACGCTCGCTGCACGGGGGCTTTTCATCACGACATGACTACTTTAGTGGCTCGCGCCCTCGGCACCAATGCCAGTCTGGCAACGCAAATCCTGCGCTTCAAACGAGAGGCACTCGTTCTTGCCTTGCTCGCTACTATCCAGCAACGAACCGATAAAGATACCCAGGAAGGCAATCGCCATCGAGAACAGCGCCGGATTCTTGTAGGGGAAGATCGCCGTTTCGTGACCCATCACGTCCTTCCATACCGTCGGACCGAGGAGTACGAACACCGAGGCGCTGATCAGACCCAGCCAGCCGCCCAACAGCGCGCCCTTGGTCGTCATCTTCGAGAAGTAGATCGAAGTGATAATCAGCGGGAAGTTGGCGCTGGCCGCCACCGAGAAGGTCAGGCCAACCATGAAAGCGATGTTTTGCTTCTCGAAGGCGATGCCCAGCAGAATGGCGATAACGCCCAAAGCCACCGTCGCCATCTTGGAAATCCGCACTTCCTGCAACTCGTCCACATTGCCGTGCGCAAACACGTTGGCGTACAGATCATGCGAAATCGCCGAGGCGCCGGCCAAAGTCAGACCGGAAACCACCGCCAGAATGGTGGCGAAGGCTACCGCCGAGATGAAGCCGAGCAGCAGGTTGCCACCCACCGCCCCCGCCAGGTTGACCGCTGCCATGTTCTGACCGCCCCTGAGCGCCAGGATGCCGGTCTTGGGATCGGCGACCATGAACCCCGAATCAGGCGGCATCAGCAGCACGATAGCGCCAAAGCCGATCAGGAAAGTCAGGATGTAGAAATAGCCGATGAAGCCGGTGGCGTAGAACACCGACTTACGCGCTTCGGTGGCGTTGCTGACCGTGAAGAATCGCATCAGGATGTGCGGCAAACCGGCGGTGCCGAACATCAGCGCCAGACCGAGCGAGATCGCCTCAATCGGATCGCTAACCATTGATCCTGGACTCATCAGCGCTTGCTTCTTAGCGTGAATTTCCGTCGCTTTCTTGAACATGGCTTCGAGGCTGAAGGTGCCGCCGGAAGCGAGGTACAGCGCGCCGAAGGCGATGATGGTGGCGCCGGTTAGCAGCAGACAAGCCTTGATGATCTGCACCCAGGTAGTCGCCAGCATCCCGCCGAACACCACATACATGATAATCAGCACCCCAACGATGCTGACCGCGTAGACGTAATCCAGCCCGAACAACACCTGAATCAGTTTGCCGGCGCCGACCATTTGCCCGATCAGGTACAGGATCACCACCACCAGCGAACTGGTCGCAGCCATGGTGCGCATCGGCACCCGCTGGAAGCGGTAGGAGACCACGTCGGCGTAGGTGTACTTGCCGAGATTACGAAGCTGTTCCGCCATCAGGAACATGATGATCGGCCAGCCGACCAGCCAGCCCACTGAGTAGATCAGGCCGTCGTAGCCGTTGATGAACACCAGGCCGGAAATACCCAGAAAGGAAGCCGCCGACATATAGTCGCCCGCAATCGCCAAACCATTCTGGAAGCCGGTGATGCCACCGCCAGCGGTGTAAAAGTCCTTGGCGGTCTTGGTGCGCTGCGCCGCCCAGTAGGTGATGCCCAGGGTAAAGGCGACGAAGGCCAAAAACATCACGATAGCGGGGACATTGACCGCCGCCTTTTTAACCTCGCCGTCGATGGCACCGGCAGCAAACGCAACAGTCGCGCCGGTCAGAGCCAAAACCGAAAAGAGAATCCGTGACCAGGCTCTCATAGCACTTCCTCCTTGATTTCGCTGGTCAGCCGGTCGAACTCGGAATTGGCGCGGAAGACGTAAATCCCCGTCAGGGCAAAGGCGCTCAGAATCACGGCGATACCGACCGGAATGCCGACGGTCGTGACCGATCCGGCCCACAACGGCTGCGCCAGAATCTGTTTGTCGAAAGCGATGACCAGAATGAAGGTGTAGTAGATCCCCAGCATGGCGATAGCCAACGTCCAAGCGAACTTAGTGCGTTTCGATACCAGTTCGTGGTATTTGGGGTTGCTTTTTATGGCGTGAACTAAGTCTTGCTGCATCGTTCATTTCCCATAGGTGGTGGATGACAAGTGCTCGCGAATGGACCGGAGCTTGCGGTCTAAAGCCGGTTGCCGACGAACCGGATGGCTTTAGTGGTTTACCCGGATGCGGTTCATTCTCGACCTTGCCTTCAGTGGTTGCTTGGCTGCGAGAAAGAATCGCGAGCATAGAAAATACTAGCTTTATCTCTCGGCAAGTAAAGGTCAGCAATGGGGTTATTTTCAAAAACAACCGTTAGTGGTCTCGCTGGACATCGGTGACCATTCACCGAATCGTATGAATTAAATCGTTTTTTTAACGTGGATTTGTGGATTTTCGGATCGGATGATCCCACCAATTCTGCTCAATAAAGCTCTATGGGATCGACATCCAGCGACCAGCGGACCGTGCGGTCGGTGACCTGTTGCGCCCACAACTGCGCGATCCAGCGGTTAAGGAAGCGGTGCAAATCCTGGCGGCGTGCCGCTTGCAGCAATAGATGGGCGCGATAACGACCGGCGCGGCGTTCCATCGGCGCGGGGGCCGGTCCCAGCAGTTCCAGACCCTCCGCCATCGGTTCCGCCAGCCGCCGTGCCGTGTGCAGAAACCCCATAGCTCGTTCTGGATCAACAGCTTCGGCGCGGAGCAAGGCTTGATGGGCAAACGGAGGGAACAGAGCCGCCCGCCGTTCTGCTAATGCGGCTGTAGCGAAGGCCGGATAACCTTCGGACACCAGAATCCGCAACAGTGGATGGTCCGGGTGGTGAGTCTGAATCACCACGATTCCCGGTTTTTCGGCGCGACCGGCCCGCCCGGCGACTTGCAGAATCAATTGCGCCATGCGCTCGCTGGAGCGGAAATCAACCCCGTACAGTCCTTGATCGACATCTACAATCCCCACCAGCGTCACCTTGGGAAAATGATGACCCTTGGCCAGTATTTGGGTGCCAATCAGCAAGCGGCGGTCGCCGTGGTGAATATCGGCCAGCAGCGTTTCCAGGCTGCCGCGCCGGCGGGTGCTGTCGCGATCGATCCGGGCAATGCCCACGCTGGAAAATTCCTGGTGCAAGGCTGTTTCCAGGCGCTCGGTGCCGTGACCCACCGCCCGTAAATCCACGCTGCCGCAAATCGGACAGGTCCGATCCACCGGACGGCTGTCGCCGCAGTGATGACAGACGAGTCGGCGTTGCCGCAAATGCAAGGTCATCCGGGCGTCACAATGCGGGCACTGGCTCATCCAGCCACATTCATGGCAGAACAGCACTGGAGCAAAACCACGCCGGTTGAGGAACAGCAACACCTGCTCATCGCGGGCCAGATGCGACCGCATCCGCTCCAGGAGAGGCTGTGACAATCCCTCGGTCATGGGCTGGCGTCGCACATCCAGAATCAGGATCGGCGGTTCAGCGCCGCCGCCCACCCGATCGGGCAAGCGCAATAGCTGATAGCGGTCGCTATGGGCGTTCTGGACGCTTTCCAGCGCCGGGGTGGCTGAACCCAGCACCACCGGAATGCCGAGTTGGTGGCCGCGAATCACCGCCAGATCGCGGGCGTGGTAGCGGAAACCCTGCTGCTGTTTGAACGAGGCATCATGCTCCTCGTCCACGATGAGGATGCCCGGCGCTCGCAGCGGCGCGAACACCGCCGAGCGGGTGCCCAAAACCACCTTGGCGGTCCCGGCGCGGGCCAGCAACCAGGCGTTCAACCGCTCCCGGTCATTCAAACCGGAGTGCAACACCGCCAGTGGCCCCGGCAACCGCTCCCGAAACCGCGCCAGCAGTTGCGGGGTTAAACCGATTTCCGGCGTCAATACCAGCGCTTGTCGGCCCCGCGCCAGTACCGCTTCGATCAGCCGGAGATAAACCTCGGTTTTACCGCTGCCGGTGACCCCTTCCAGCAGGAAGACCTGAAAGCGATCCAGCGCAGCGCTGACCGTTGTTATGACCTCGGCCTGCGCCGGGTTCAACACCGGGGGCGGCAAAGAGACCAGAGCTGACGAGACCACCGGATGCGCGGGATCAACCGGCGTCACCGCTTCTACCCAGCCTTTATCCCGCAGCGCCCGCAGCGTAGCCGCACTGTTGCGGACTACCGGACGTAAATCTTCGGATTCAGCGCCCCCGGAACAACTCGCCAGATGATCCAGCAGCAGGCGCTGGGTAGGAGCACGGCGCAAGGTGGCGGTATCGGTCAGCGCGCTCTGACCCGCAGACGTAATACGCCATAACGGTGACAAGGTGGGCAGAAGGGCCGGTTCGCCCTGACGCAACAACACCGGCAAAGCGGTCGCGAACACTTCACCCAGCGGATGGTGGTAGTAACGCTGCGCCCACTGGATCAGCGCCAGCACATCAACCGGCAGGATCGGATCGTAATCGAGGATGGCCAGTGCTTGACGCAGTGCAGCGGGATTAATCTCACTCTCCCCGCCGACTTCAATGAGAAAGCCCACCCGATTCTGCCGCCCGAACGGCACCCGCACTCGCATCCCCGGCTGCAACAACGTGGGATCGCAGCCCAGCGGCGGTAAATAATCAAAGGTTTTGTAAAGCGGGGATGGAACCGCGATCCGCAGAATCGGGCCAGACCCGGCAGCGCAACCGTCAACCACCGAGCAAGCCGGTACGCAGACCTTCAAGCATGAATTGCACCGCCAGGGCCGCCAGAATCACCCCCAGCAGCCGGCCGATGACGTTGGCGCCAGTTTCGCCCAACAGCTTCATCAATTGCGGTGCCAGCAACAGACACAGCAGGGTTAGCAGCAGCACCGCCAGCAGCACCGCCAGCAGACCGAGAAACAGCAGCGGCTGTGCCTGGGGATGCAGGCCACTGGTAGTCAGCAGGATGGTAGTCAGTGTGCCGGGACCGGCCAGCAGCGGAAACGCCAGCGGGAATACTGAGATATCCTCCTTGTAATGGGCCTCTTCCTGTTCCCGCACCGTGGCAGAGCGTAGGCCAGAGGGTCGGGCAAACACCATGTCAATCGCCAGCAGAAACAGCAGAGCACCGCCGCTGATCCGGAACGCCGCCAGGCTAATGCCCAGAAAACGCAGCAGCGTATCGCCGGTAAGCAGGAACAACAGCATGATCAGGCTGGCAATGCCGGTGCTTTTGAGGGCCATGCGCCGGCGATAGCGGTCAGTACCGCCCCGGGTCAGTGCTCCGAATATCGGCGCCACCCCTACCGGGTCGATGACCACCAGGAAGGTCACAAAGATGGTGATGAGGGATTCCAGCATGACAGTCGGCGAGGTCCACTCCCTTCTCTCACCGGCGGAAGAAGGGCTAGAAGCGAGAGAAATCGACTCATTCGCCCGCCCGGAACGCACCGAGCGATCCGCCTTGGCCTTGGACGAACACCAGGTCACCGGCAGCGAGGGGCGGGGCGACAATGCTTTTACCGGTGGCGCGGACTCGGCCCACGATTTTGCCGCTGTCCTTGCTTAACCAGTGTAGATAACCCTCGAAGTCGCCAACCACGACGTATTCACCGGTCGCCGCTGGAGCAGACAGCCGACGCCCGGTCAGTTCGGGTTGCTTCCACAGGGTGCCGCCGTTGCGGCGATCCAGCGCCAGCACCGCATCGGTGTCATCACTGACGTAAACCTGCCGGTCGTCCACGTCGAGACCGGCGTAGCTGGACAGTTCACGGTTCCACACCAGGTTGCCGTTGCGCATGTCAATAGCCGCAATACTGCCGCGATAGGCGACCAGGTAAAGGGTATCGCCAAAAATCCGGGGTTCGGAGTCAATGTCGATCAGCCGCTCGATTTCGGTGCGGCCGCGCGGCACTGCAATGGTTTTTTCCGTGACCGGCAGACCCTTGTCCAGAGACAGCACCAGCAGCTTGCCGGTGTCCAGCCCAGCGATGATCAGATCGCGAGTCAATAGCGGCGGCGCACTGCCGCGCAAACTGAGCGCCGGAGTGGTGTAAGCGTAAATCCAACGGCGTTCACCGGTGCCGGCGTCAAGGCCAGTGAATTTTCCATCTATCGTGCGAACCACCACCACGCCACCGCTGGCGCGGGGTGAAGCCAGCACCTCACTGGAGACCTGGGTTCGCCAGGTCTCCTGACCATCGGCCTGGCGCAAGGCGACGACCTGACCTTTGCTGGTGCCGACCAGCACCAGTCCGGTTTCGCTGACGCCCACTCCGCCGGAGATCGGCAACTGGGTCGCACTTTGCCACAATCGTTGCCCGCTGAGCGCATCCACGGCAATGACCGTACCATCATGGCTGGCCGCGTAAATCCGTCCATCGGCCAGCGCTGGGGTCAGGCGAATAAATTGTTTTTCCGCGCCCGCCCCCACCGTGGTTTCCCAGATCTGCCGGACGCCCATTGGTTGGGCGATGGATTTCAGTTCAGCGGGTGGAATCGAATTATCGGAACCACCGAACCAGCTACAACCAGCATTCAGGACCAGCAGAGATAGCAGAAATACGCGGCGGATCATCATCATTGACCTGATGTAGCAGGAGCGGGGGCCAGAATCGGAGTAGCGCCGCTATCCTCAATAATTGGCGCAGGTACCGGTTCAGCAGGGCTGACCGGTAAATCCGGAGCCGGAGCCGGAGCCGGTTCGGTGGCTGATGCCGGCTCTGCCACGGGCGCAGGTTCAGTCACAGCTTCGCGGGAAGTTACCGGAACCGGCGCGACTTCGGTAAGTTCGGGTTTAGCCGGTTCCGCTGGAGCCGGTGGCGGCGGAGCGGGTGGCGCCGGAACCACCGAGTCGGGGGTTGGCGCGGCCAGATTATCGAGCTTGAGTTGCAGCAAACGATTGCCGCTGCTCGCAGCCAGCGCTGCGGCATAGGCCGTTCTGGCCTTGGCGATGTCGTTGCCGGCCAGATAAAAATCGCCCTTCAACGCCTCGCGTTCGGCGGTCAGGCTGGCGGTAGTCACGCTATCCAACAACTTCTGTGCCTCGGTGAGCTGACCGGTGGTGAACTGCACCTGCGCCAGCCGCAGCCGGGCAATGTCCTTGAGTTCGTCGAGTTTGGCGTTGCCGATGACCCATTCCAGCCGTTGCATTGCAGTCGCCGGATCGCCGTTGTCCAGCGCCAGCTTGGCCAGCCGTAACGCTGCCAGCACCGCATAGGACGATTTCGGGAAGTCGGTCAACAGGGCTTGTCCACGCGAGCCAGCGTCGGATTTGCCGACCGCTGCGACGAAAGCGTCATAAGCCTGTGAGGCTTTTTCCGCCTGGGCATTACGGTAGGAACTCCAGTATTGCCAGCCAAAGATCGCGATCAGGCCGAGTACGATGCCAATGACGATGCTGGAGCCATTTTCCGTCCACCACTTTCTGAGATCTTCGACGCGCTCGTCGTCGGTGTATTGTTCCATTGAGTTCTATCCTCTGGCGTCCCGTTCTAAAACCGATGGGGTTGAATTCAGCGCCATGCGCAGATGGGCAGCAACCTGATCCTGTGACAGAGTGACTTGTTCGCCCTGCGTTTCGCGCAGCGGCTTGATCGCGACGGTGCCGGCTTTGATCTCATCCTCGCCCAGGATGAGTGCGAAGCGGGCACCGCTGTAATCGGCGCGGCGGAACTGGGCCTTGAAGCCGCCGCCGCCACAGTTCATTCGCAGCCGCAGCGGCAACTGCTCGCGCAACTGTTCCGCCAGTACCAACCCCTGCCGCTGGGCAGCGTCGCCGACCATGATCAGGTAAGCGTGAGGATTCGGATCAGCGCCTGAATAGCCAGCCGCAACCAGCATGGCGACCAGCCGCTCCAGACCCATCGCAAAACCGATCCCCGGCACCGCCGGACCGCTTAATTGCTCGATCAGGCCATCGTAGCGCCCGCCGGCGCAGATCGTACCTTGAGCGCCAAGGGTATCGGTCACCCATTCAAAAACCGTTTTGCAGTAATAATCCAGGCCGCGCACCAGGCGCGGGTTGATCTCGTAGGTGATGCCGGCGCTGTCCAGCAGCGCCCGCAGTTCGGCAAAATGAATTTGGGATTCCGTATCGAGGTGATCCAGCAACACCGGCGCTTCCGCTACTACCCCGCGCATCGCTGGGTTCCTGGTGTCCAGAATGCGCAGCGGATTGGTATGCAACCGCCGCTGGCTGTCCTCGTCCAGTTCGGTGCGCCGGGTTTCAAAATAGGCTACCAACCGTTCGCGGTAGGCCGCACGGGCGGCGCTGGAGCCGAGCGAGTTGAGTTGCAGCGTGACCTCGCGGATACCAAGCCGCCGCCACAACCGTGCGGTCAGGCAAATCAACTCAGCGTCAATATCCGGGCCGGCCATGCCGTAGGCTTCGACGCCGACCTGGTGAAATTGGCGGTAACGGCCTTTTTGCGGCTTTTCATAGCGGAACATCGGCCCGGCATACCACAACCGCTGGGTCTGATGATGCAGCAGGCCATGTTCGATGCAGGCGCGGACGCAACCCGCAGTACCTTCCGGGCGCAAGCTCAAACTCTCATCGTTGCGATCCGCGAAGGTGTACATCTCCTTTTCGACGATATCGGTCACCTCGCCAATCGAACGGGCAAACAGTTCGGTTCTCTCAACAATCGGCAGACGGATTTCGTGGTAATCATAGGCGGCGAGTACCTCGCGCACCGTGGCTTCGAGGCCCTGCCACAGCGCTGATTCGCTGGGCAGGATGTCATTCATGCCACGGATGGCTTGAAACGGCTTGGACATGGCTGAAAATCCGAAAGCGCGGGGCGGGCACGCAAAATCAGGGAGCAGGCGTCAGCGTAAAGCGGCTGACCGTACCGCGCCGAGGCAGGTAAATCGCTGTATCCACCAGCCGGTCATCCAGGGCAATACGAGCGGCGGGCGCGTTGCCCAAAGTCACTGTGAACGGCGCCGGACCTGCTATCGCGTGGGTGGTATTGGCTTTCATCAGGCCATTGGCTAATACCTTGCCTTGGGCGTCTTTCACCTCTACCCAGCAGTCTTCGCTGAATTGCAGCATCAGCCGGGCGTCGGATCGAGCGTCAAGCGCTGAACTATCGCCATTATTCGCCACCGTGGCGGAAACCGTGGCGGTAGTGGCGAGGGTAACAGCGGACACTGCTGGCGCCGGTTCAGGGCGGATCGCCGGAGCGGGCGGCGCCAACTGCGCAACGGCCGACGCTGGATCGGGTTCAGGGCGAGGCGCAGGCGCGGGTTCGCTAGCAGTGGGCGCGGGGGGTGGAGGCGTGGGTTCGCTGGTCGTCTCTGCGGATTTAGGCTGGAACGGGTACTGGGTCTGCGTAGTGACCGCCATCGGACTGCTGGCCGGCTGGGTCGCACTATCCCGGTGGCCGCTCGCCCACCACGCACTCAGCCGGCTGGGGTTCAGATCCCCTAAATTCTGCACGGCGGTCCAGCCGACGCCGATGACCACCAGCAGATAAAGCAGGCCGCGCAAGTCCCGAACCTGAGTCTGCCGGCGACGCGGATGAACGACTTTTAGCGGTGGAGGCTCTCGGCTAGTGTCCACTTGCTGGCGATAGCGATCGAGTACCTCTGATTCCGGCAGTTCCAGAAATCGGGCGTAGCGGCTGAGATAGCCGCGAACGAACACGGGCGGTCCCAAGCGCTCGAAATCATCATTCTCGATAGCTTGGATCAAGATCGGGTTCAGACCGAGACGACGCGCCGCATCACGGGGTTCGGCACCGTGACTGGCGCGAGTACAGGCCAGCCAGGCGCCCAGCGATTCGGCGCGCGGGGTGGCGGATTCGGTCGGTGGGTTGAAATCGGCGGAGGGTTCGTGGCTCATACTCATGGCGACTGTTTCAGGCGGCGGGCTTCGTCAGAATTGGGGAACTGGGATAACAGTAGCACACCGTACTCCCGGCGTAATTGCGGGTCGCCATCGCTGGCCTGCTCGATAGCGATGCCCAGCCACAGACTCTGCGGCGTAGGGCGGGTTTGGGCATGGTAGCGTTGCAGGAAAGCGCGCGCCTGCAAGGTCTGGTTCTGGTTCTGGCTGAGTTCAGCCAGATCGAGCAGGGCGCTGGTATTATTGGGGTTAAGCTCCAGCGCCTTGCGCAGCCAGATTTCAGCCTGGGCAGGATCATTCCGCTTGCGGGCACAGGTTGCCAAACCGGCATAAGCGTCGGCAGCATTGGCGCCGGCGTTGGCCGGATCAGCGACCATCTTCTGTAATTCGGCTTCGCCCTCGGCGGTGCGAATCGGCTCGCGGGTGCAAAGAAAACGGGCATAGTTTAGTTTGGCCAAGGTGTAGTCGGGCTTGAGTTCAATGGCCCGCTTGAAGTGAATTTCGGCGGGGCTGTACTCACGCATTTCCTCATAGAGCACGGCAATGGCGTTGTGGGTCTCGGGACTGCTCTCATCAAATTGCAGTGACTTGAGCAGTTTTTCGGCGGCGACTTCATAATGACCTGATTGCATGTAGCCGATGCCCAGTTTGAAATTGGCTTCAGCGACATTTTCCTTGAACTCCCGCTCTTGCGAACCGGCGCAAGCCCCCAGCAGCAACGTCAGGGACAAAGTGGTCAATTGAGCCGATAACCGCATAGTGGATGTCCTAGCCAGCGACCTGCGCGACCGGCATGATCGGCACCCGTCGCCGCCCGCGTGCTTGCACCTGGCCGGCCAGTTGGCCGCAGGCGGCGGCGATGTCATCACCTCGAGTTTTGCGGGTGACCACAGTCAGATCGTGGGCCATCAGCACTGCATGGAAGCGGGCGATAGCGGCGGCACCGGAGCGCTGGTAGTGAGTTCCCGGAAAGGGATTGAACGGAATCAGGTTGACCTTGGACGGGATGGGTTTGATCAGCGCCGCCAGCGCATGAGCATGGCTTACAGAATCGTTGATGCCATCCAGCAGCACATATTCCCAGGTGATCCGGCGATGCGGCTTATCAGCGATGTAATGCCGGCAGGCGGCCAGCAATTCAGCAATCGGATACTTGCGGTTGAGCGGCACCAGTTGATTGCGCAATTCATCGCTGGGCGCATGCAGCGAGACCGCCAGGCTGACCTCGGATGCCTCGCGCAACCGGTACAGCGCCGGGACGACGCCCGCAGTACTCAGGGTGACGCGGCGCTTGGAAATACCGAAGCCGAGATCGTCCTGCATCAGGTCAGTGGCCTTGACCACGCGCTCAAAATTCAGCAGCGGTTCACCCATGCCCATCAGCACGATGTTGGTGATGATGCGATTGCCGTTGCGGACATCGCCCAGCAGGCGGCTGGCTTGCCAGACCTGGCCGATGATTTCGGCGACGGTGAGATTGCGGTTAAAGCCTTGTTGCGCGGTGGCGCAAAACGAGCAATCCAGTGGGCAGCCGATCTGTGAGGAGATGCACAGGGTGCCGCGATCCGGTTCCGGGATAAACACGGTTTCAATGCTGTTGCCGCTGTCCAGCCGGATCAGCCACTTGTGCGAACCGTCGCGCGAAGCCTGGTCAAGAATCACTTCGGGCAGGCGGATTTCGGCGCAAGCGGCCAGCCGTTCCCGCAGCGCTTTGCTCAGATTGCTCATCGCGGCGAAGTCGGTAACCCGCTCGTGGTAAATCCACTTCATGATCTGGGTGGCGCGGAAGGGTTTTTCGCCCAGCGCGGCGAAGAACGCCTCCAGATCGCGGCGATCCAGATCGAGCAGATTCACCTTGCCGATCTCTGGAAGGGCAACTGGGCCGTTGGCCAGTTCACTCATGACGCGGACAAATATCGTCGGGCTTAAAGAAAAAGGCGATTTCGGCTGCGGCCGTTTCTGGTGCATCGGAGCCGTGTACGGTGTTGCGGGTGGTGTTTTTGCCCAGGTCGAAGCGAATCGTGCCGGGCGTGGCTTTTTGGGGATCGGTGGATCCCATAATCGCCCGGTTTCGGGCGATAGCGTCCTCACCTTCCAGCACCATCACCAGGATGGGGCTTTCGGTCATATAGGCCACCAGTTCAGCATAAAACGGGCGCTCGCGATGGACGGCATAGAATTGTTCGGCCTGCTCTTGGCTCAGCCGAAGCATCCGAGCCGCAGCGACGCGCAAGCCGGAACTCTCGAAGCGACCAATAATCTGGCCGATGATATTCCGGCGGACCGCGCCGGGCTTGATGATGGATAAGGTGTGTTCCAGGGTCATGCGAGGCTCCGTGGAGTCATTAGGATTGGAGGAGAAGGCGAATCCGACGGCGGGATGTCGGGCGGATTGGAGTTTAGCGGAGTTTAACGATATTCGGGCGATCCCGGCAACGCAGCCGCAGAATCGCGTTAATAGCAATCCGGTTTGAATGGTGGCACCGACTCCCCGCCCGCGAACTGAACAGCGGCGGGAAGCCGGTGCCACTTCTTCTGCTGTTTTCCAAGCCTAATTGAAATTTTTAGCTTTCTTTAAGTCAAAATTGACATTTTTTGTCAATATGAACCCTAATTTGTCGTAGGGTTTTCGTTAAAAGCGACTGTATTTTGCCTATAAATTGCCAAATAAAAGCAATATATGTCATATATTTGAAAATAAGGCCATTATGGCCTAATCATTGCTTTTAATTAACCTATCTGAAAAAGGCAAAGCCACTGAAAGGTGGCGGCGCAAAATCACCGGTCTAAGGGGCTTCAGCCCTATGACGGCGGGATCGCCAGATACAGCCGCTTCGTGACCTTGGGGTCGTAGTAGATGTTAGCGACTGTCCCCCGCAGAGGATTCGGTGGTTTGCGCGCCTCAACTATATAGGTACTGAGGGGATCGCAACCATGATGACCGCCACTGAATTCCGTTCCAGCCTTGCCGTTGTTTCTGCCGCTTCGGTAGATACCCGCCAAACTTTCCGTCAACTCTCGCTGGTTTCAGCGGTCGCGCTGGCCTTGACCGCCGGCGGATTGGCGTCACCAGCGCAGGCGCAAACCGGCGGGCGCTGGGCTGAAGGTCGGGCACTGGTGCAGTTCCAAGCCGGTTTACCGCAAGCCGAGCAGGACAAGATTCTCAAGGCGCATGGCGGCAAGAGGCTGGCGAAGATTCAGCAGGTGGGCGTCCATATCATCGAAGTGCCGGCCAAGGCCGAGGACGCGGTGGTGCAGGCGCTGTCGCATAATCCGCATGTCAAGTTCGCCGAAAAGGACATGTTGGTTGAAGCTTCACTCACTCCTAATGACCCCAACTATTCGAGCGCTTGGCATTTGCCCAAGATTGCCGCTCCGACTGCTTGGGACACCAGCAGCGGATCAGGGGTCGTCGTGGCGATTTTGGATACCGGGGTATACGCCGCGCATCCAGAATTTTCAGGCCGGCTGGTAGCAGGCTACAACTCAGCAGATGGGACTGTGAATACGGCTGACATCTACGGCCACGGCACCAAAGTCGCCGGCACTGCGGCGGCGGCTACTAATAATGGCCTCGGTGTGGCCGGGGTGGCGGGCAATGCGCTGATCATGCCGGTGCGAGTGACCAATGACAGCACTACCGGTAGCGCCTCTTTTAGTAGCATCGCCAGCGGCTTGAGTTGGGCCGCTGATCATGGAGCGCGGGTCGCTAACATCAGCTACGATGTGACCGGCAGTTCATCCGTCGCCAGCGCCGCCCAATATCTGCGGGGCAAGGGTGGCCTGACCGTAGTGGCGGCGGGCAACAGCAGCACTAATCCCGGCTATGCCGATAGCCCTTATATAATCTCGGTGTCGGCGACCGACAGCAGTGATAACAAAGCCAGTTGGTCGAATTATGGTGCGTATGTGGATGTCGCCGCGCCGGGAGTGGGAATTTGGACGACTACCAACGGCGGCGGGTATGGCGCGGTGTCCGGCACTTCATTTTCCAGCCCGATGACGGCCGGGGTGGTGGCGTTGATGATGGCGGCCAATCCAGGATTATCGCCGGCTGATGTGGAAAGCGCGTTGAAGAGCAGCGCCGACGATTTGGGCACGGCGGGTCGGGATGATGTTTACGGTTATGGCCGGGTCAACGCCGGGCGGGCGGTACAGGCGGCGCTGACGGCGCGGTCTACCGATACTCAGGCGCCGACGGTAGCGATGACGGCACCCGTCAGCAGCGCTAAAGTCAAAGGTCTGGTCGCAGTGGGCATCAACGCTTCTGATAACGTTGGGGTGGAGCGGGTGGAGCTATATGTCAACGGTACGAAGCTGGCCAGCGACTCCACCGCGCCGTTCGGGTTTAGCTGGGATACTACTCAGTATGCCGAGGGTAATGTGACGCTGGTGGCGTATGCCTTCGATGCCGCCGGTAATCAGGGTTTGTCGTCAGCGGTGAGCGTGACCGTGGACAACGTGCCTGATCCGGTGGATGCGACGCCGCCGACGGTGAGCATCTCCAATCCGGTCAATGGCGCGAAAGTCAGCGGCGTGAATGTCACCATCAACGTCAATGCCTCCGACAACGTAGCCGTCACCAAGACCACCTGCGCGGTGGATGGTCAGGTGTTGAGCATCAGCAGCAGCGCATCGTTGAAATGCAGTTGGAACATCAAGAAAGTCGCGGCGGGCGCACACAGCATCAGTGCTACGGCTGAAGATGCTGCCGGTAACAAATCCAGTACGGCGATCCAGGTGACGAAATAATTCGATTACTTCGTTTACGGCTTGGCGGAGAGCCACACGATCCCCGGTTCTCCGCGTTTTTGCCCATAGCCAGCCTGAATTCTCAGGCTGGTTTTTTGTTGTCAGAAAATTTTACAGTGGGTTTTGCGAGCTGTAGCGAGCTTCTGGGGCTGATCTGGCTTGAGACGATGGGGGTTGTCAGAAAATTTCCTCCTGTAAATTTTCCCGTGATTGCTTATAAATTTGAAACCCACTGTAAGCTCAT
>NZ_CBTK010000277.1 GCF_000531125.1 Candidatus Contendobacter odensis Run_B_J11
TCCTGCTGGTGGTGCAACTGCTGTTGCAACGACTGCTGCAAATCGTTTAGCGCGCCGGTTTGGGCAGCCAGCGTTTGATCGGAGTTCGCTGGAAATGGTTGATCGCGGTTTCCAGCTCGCCGAGACGCTCCTGCTGGTGGTGCAACTGCTGTTGCAACGACTGCTGCAAATCGTTTAGCGCGCCGGTTTGAGCAGCCAGCGTTTCATGCAGATCGGCGAGGTCAGCGGTAGTCGCAGATTCAGCCGGGGACTCTTGGACCAGGGTTTGCTGGAAGTGGTTGAGCGCGGTTTCCAGCTCGCCGAGACGCTCCTGCTGGTCGTGCAACTGCTCCTGTAGCGCGGTGTGGAGTTCAGTCAGGTGTTCGCCTTGGTTAGTCAGTGCGCTCTGAACCGTGGACAGTTCTTGTTGGAGACTATCGTATTTTTGCTGCGACGCCACAAGGTCATCAGCGAGTTGTGCAAGTTGCGTGAGTTGTGCGGGTGCGATAGCAGGCGGAGGTGGTGCGGTAACCAGGGTTTCTACGGAGCCAGATCCAGGATTATCCTGGTACGCGGCCAGCCTATCCCGCCAGTTCTGATCCAGTTCCCGCAGCAGATCGCTTTGGTTGGTAAAGTCAGTTTGCAGGACGTTCAAAATCTGGCGGGTGGAGTTGGTATCCGCTGACACCTTGCCCATCACGGTTTCCAGATGCTTCAAGCGTTCCTGCTGCTTTTGTAGATCCTGCCGGGCCTGAGCCACATCCGTTACGGCATGGCGCTGAGTTTCAAATTCGCCGTTGAGCCGCCCGACCTCCTCCTGGAGAGCTTGCGCATCCTGCCAGATCGTAGCCAGCGATCCAGTGAGATCGTCAAACCGGGTTTGCTGTTCCTCAAACTGCTCCCGAACCGTCTCCTGGAGAGTTTGCGAATCCTGCCAGACCGTAGCCAGCGATCCGGTGAGATCGTCAAACCGGGTTTGCTGTTCCTCAAGCTGCTCCCGAACCGTCTCGGCACCGGTTTCAGTGGCCTGGCTGAGAGTGTCCAGCACACTTTCAAGTCGTTGCAGATGGTGGGACTGGGTTTCCGCGTTAGCGCCCAACTGTTCCAGTCGTTCCTGACCGGATTTGACGCTGTGTGCCAGTTGCTCCAGTTGGCTGTCATGTTGTCCGAATTGGGATTCGAGCGCCTTCATCCCATCCCGGCTCATTCGTGCGTCATGGCTCAGCGCCTGAATAGAGAGCAGCAGACTGTGCATCTCCCGCGTTTGGACCGATAGCTGCTGTTCCAGCGCTTCGATTTGCGCTATCGGCGCTGCTGCCTGCTGTTCCAGAACGCTCTGCCACTCCTGGCGCAAATCAGCATGTTGGGTGTGCAGGCCGGTGGTGAGCGTCGTTAGAGTTTGCCGTAGGTGCTGCTGATCCTGCTGGAAATCGGCGATCAGGTTTTCGATCACACCCACTTGTGCATCCAGCCGGCGACCGTCGGTCACGATCTCGGTCAGTTGCCCGGCTTGGGCGTGGGAGTCTCTTACCAGATCAGCTAACGACTGATGCTCAACTTGCGCATCCCGTTGAAGGGTGGCGACCGAGGTAGCGATGGCCTGCAACCGATCCTGTTGGGCACTGGTCTCGGCTTCCAGTGTTCCCAACTTCCGGCGCAGGTTCTGAAAAAAGCCAATCGCTCCATCCAGAGAGGATTCAAATTCGGTCGCGTCGTTCATGGCATCACGTCGCTGGGTTAGGTAAATAAAGCTGATAGGGACATTCGCGTCGTGCGCTCAACCCGAAGAGGTAGTGCCACCCATCAGCGCGAACAGGGGCATCTCCCGCACTACGGTCAGCAATGTTCCAGCTCAAAGCGAAAATCCTAACTTAAATTAAAACAATTATGAGTATGACCGATTTTTGCTTCTTGGCGAGCAGGGGATCAATTTCTTTGCGTATCGCTGGTATTTTAGGCGCTGGGGAGTCTTTATCCCAGTTGGGCGTGATGGGTGGGCGCGGGCAGACGATAGCGGTAGCTATAGGGCCGGGTCACAGCCGCACTGCCCCAGTAGGGTAGCGGCAAAGGCCGAGGCAGCGGCGCACGAGCAAGGTCTTCGAGGACCGAGCAGGGTTGGTACGCATGGATGGCACGGGCAAACAAGGCATGAATGGCCGCTGAGCGATTACACAACGAGGCCGCAGTTTCCCGCAGCCCCATCAGGTAAGGGGCACGGAATCCCCGATGTTCAGTGGCAATACCCACGGAATGCAGCACCACGCCGATCCGGCGCAGCAGGCGGGCGAAGGCATCGGTCACCAGCAGATAGCAGTGCTCGATCCCCCGTTCCAGACCGTGAACGATAATGGTCCGGATCAGACCGAGCATGACTTGAGATTCGCGATCCGGGGTAACGTGGTCGAAGTGGTGATCCAGATGAGGATTGCGGTGGTGGGGCTTTGGCGAGCGGATGACGCAGACACGCGAAATTTCGCCGAGGTGGCGGCGGCGAATATGGTCGGCGTGTCCGGGCGTCAGACAGTGCAAGGTTTCGAGCGGGAAACTGGCAGCATACGGCAACACCAGCCGTATAGCGGCGACCCAGGCCCCAGAATCACGCTGGCGGACGATGAACTGTGCCGCATGGGTGTCCCAGTGGTCACTTTCCTCACCTGCGGGAAAGTCGGCGGGGTTTTCGAAGCTGCGCTCCATGCAATAAACCTGATAGCGGATTTTGTGGTGAATGGCGCGACTGGCTTCGGTGTCGGCCAAAATTACTTCATAGCTGTCGTCGAATAGCCGATTGACACTCGGCCGAATTTTGAGATGCAAGGGCACGGGTAACCCCCTCTATGCTGGTTCTGGAGCCAGTGAGTAATTGATATTGTTGCGGCATCGCAAAAAATGTTGCTAAGTTACAAAAAAGATGACGCGCATTCTCGCAGAACTCTGAACATCGGGCTAGAGAAAATTTGAACAGGATGAAACCGATGGCAACCAGATTGTCACCTCAATGGTATCGCTACGTTTAACTTTTTAGAAACGGGATCGTTGCAAAAAAGAAACGGTTTGCGGCGCCCATTCGTTACAATCCGCAGTCAGCCCGCGACTCGATGCCCGATGATCATGAATCCCTTTGTCTTCACTGTTAATCCCGCTGTTTATCTGATCATCGCCATGGTGGTCTGGGGCAGTTCCTTCGCGGCAATGAAGCTCGCAGTAACGGTTTACGATCCGATTCTGATTACCTTCGTGCGTCTTCTTATCGCTTCCGGGGTATTTCTGGGGCTGCGGCGCGGGTTCGGGCCGATCCGCTACCGGCGGGGTGACTGGCGCTGGTTGACACTGATGGCGTTGTTTGAGCCAGTGTTGTATTTCGCGCTCGAAGCCAATGCCCTGCGTTTCACCTCCAGCGCCGCCGCCGCCACCGTTATCGCTCTGCTGCCGCTCAGCGTCGCCTTAGCCGCGCAATGGTTGTTACACGAAGTGGTGAGCGGGCGGTTGTACGCTGGGCTGCTGGTGTCGGTGGTTGGCGTGATCCTGCTGACCGGGACTGACGAGCAAACAGCGCTATCGCCACAGCCCTGGTTGGGCAACGCTCTGGAATTTCTGGCGATGTTGTGTGCGGTGGGCTACACGCTGGCGGTCAAGCGACTCAGCGCCCATTATTCGGCGCTGTTGCTGACGGCTGCCCAGGCATTCATCGGCAGCGTGCTGTATTTGCCGCTGTTGCCGTTTGCGGCAATCCCGGTCGTTGTGGATGGACCGGCAATGCTGGCGGTGCTGTATCTGGGCGCGGTGGTCAGTGTTCTGGCCTATCTGTGTTACAACTACGCCCTCGGCCAACTGCCGGCCAGTCAGGTAGCGGCCTATTCCAGCCTGATTCCGGTGTTCGCCGCCTTCTTTGGCTGGTGGCTGGTGGGCGAGACGTTGACCTTGGTGCAAAGTATCGCCATGTTGCTGGTGCTGGCTGGAGTGATTTATAGCCAGACCGGTTCGGCGACCCTCGATTCTCAAGCGGTACTCAATCCGGTCAAATCGCAGCCAGCCGGTTGATTCACTACGGGGACGAGCAAACTTGCAGGACTTTAGCTAAACCCTTAAATCTGTCATACCCGCGCCAGCGGGTATCTATTTTTTTCAGTGGCTTACTGGATTCCCGCTTTCGCGGGAATGACGGAAAGCAAAAATCCTGACTTGAATGGCTTACACGGTGGGAACCGCCAGCACCCGCGCCAGCCAACCGGCAATATCGCGGATTTCTTCCAGGCATACTTCGTGACCCATGCCGTAGTCGTGCCATTCCGATGGATAGCCCAGACTTTCCAGCCGCTGAACGCTCATTTGCCCGTAGCGCATCGGAATCACTGCGTCGTAATCGCCGTGAGCGACGAACAACGGCGTGTGCTGGTTGGCCGGACGCCGTTCAGCACTCAGCCGGTCGGCCAGCGGGATATAGCAGGACAGCGCCAGAATACCGGCCAGTCGGTCGGGGTAGCGCAGGCCGGTATGCAGCGCCATCGCCCCACCTTGGGAGAAGCCGGCCAGCACGATCCGCTCGGCAGGGACGCCACGCTGTTTCTCTCGTTCGACCAGCGCCACCAGCGCCCGCTCGGAGTCGTACACGCCATCGGGGTCTTCACGGCGCGGTAAATCCATCGTCAGCACATCGTACCAGGCGCGCATCCGCATCCCGCCGTTGATAGTGACGGGCCGAACCGGCGCGTTAGGGAACACAAAGCGAATTCCCAGCTCCGCCGGCAGGCGCATTTCCGGGACAATGGGGCCAAAATCGTTGGCGTCAGCGCCCAGTCCGTGCATCCAGATCACGCTGGAGCGAGCAGTGCCAGCAGGTTCGATTTCGACGGTGGTCAACAGTGGGTCAGTCATTGAGATTCATTCCAGTAGTCAGCAATCGAGCAAATTACCCGCGAAGCGCCCCGGATTGTCAAGCCACGCCCACCAGCGGAATGCGGGTTATACTGAGTGCTCTTTCATTCGCCGCCCGCGAGGATTGGCTCAAATGCGCATGTTTCCCCCCGGATTACTGCTGGCCTGGCTGCTGCTGACCACGCTGCTGGCCGGCTGCGGCCAGAAAGGTCCACTGTATTTGCCCAAATCGCCGGCGCAACCGGCATCGTCCGCGCAACCCCCGACAGTAACTCCCTAAGCCATGGATCATTTTGAATATCGTAACGGTCGCCTGTTCGCCGAGGAGGTACCGGTCGCTGACATTGCGGCGACGGTCGGTACCCCCTGCTATATCTATTCCCGCGCCACGATTGAGCGGCACTGGCGCGCTTTTGACCATGCTTTCGGCGAGCATCCGCACCTGGTTTGCTACGCGGTTAAAGCCAACAGCAATCTGGCGGTGTTGAATGTGCTGGCGCAGCTGGGATCGGGCTTTGATATCGTGTCGGTTGGGGAGCTAGAACGGGTTATAGCTGCGGGCGGCGATCCCGGTAAAGTGGTGTTCTCCGGCGTGGGCAAGCGCCGCGATGAGTTGGAACGCGCCCTGGAGCTCAACATCCGCTGTTTCAACGTCGAATCCGAGGCGGAACTGGCACTGCTGGAACAGGTGGCGGCGGAACGCGGCCAGCGAGCGCCGGTGTCGTTGCGGATCAATCCCGATGTGGACGCCAACACCCACCCCTACATTTCCACCGGTCTGAAGCAGAACAAATTCGGGATTGACCCGGAACGGGCGCTGGCGATTTACGCGAAAGCGGCCGCTTCGCTACATCTACATGTTATCGGGATGGATTGCCATATCGGTTCGCAACTAACTCAGGTTACGCCGTTCGTGGATGCACTGGAGCGAGTGCTGGCCTTGGTTGCGCGGCTGGAGGATCAGGGCATTCCTATTCATCATCTCGACCTTGGCGGCGGGCTGGGCATCCGCTACCGCGACGAGGAACCGCCACTGCCCGCCGAACACGCCGCCGCATTGCTGCAACATCTTCATGCTAAACCCTATGAAATTCTGATCGAGCCGGGCCGGGCGATCATCGGCAACGCCGGGATTCTAGTGACGCAGGTGGAATTGCTTAAGCAGGGCGATGACAAGAGCTTTGCAGTGGTGGACGCGGCGATGAATGATCTGCTGCGACCGGCGCTGTATTCGGCTTGGCAGGCGATCATCCCGATTGAACCGCGAACCGAGGGCGAATCGCGCCGTTATGACGTGGTGGGGCCGATTTGCGAGACCGGCGATTTTCTGGGCAAGGATCGGGAATTGAACATCGAGCCGGGCGATTTGCTGGCAGTGCGTTCGGCGGGCGCTTACGGTTTTGCCATGAGTTCCAATTACAACTCCCGGCCCCGCGTCGCCGAGGTGATGGTGGATGGCGACCGCTTTCAGGTGGTGCGCTGGCGGGAGCGAATTGCAGACCTGTATGCCGGCGAATCGGTGCTGGCATGATGCCCCCCTTCGCCAATCCTCCCGCCGCAGATATTCGCGCCCTGCTCCAGCGGGTCAAAACCATTGCCGTGGTCGGCCTTTCTGCGTCGCCGAATCGCCCTAGTCACGGCGTAGCCCGGGCGCTGCAAGGTTTTGGTTACCGCATCATCCCGGTTAATCCGTCAGTTTCGGCAGTGCTGGGCGAACGATCCTATGCCAGCCTGCGCGATCTGCCTCAACCGGTGGATTTAGTGGACGTATTTCGTGAATCGAGCCACGTCGCCGCGATTGTGGAGGATTGCATCGCCTTGAAACTCCCCGCGCTGTGGTTGCAGGACGGCGTGGTGGACAAAGCGGCGGCATTGCGGGCGCAGGCAGCGGGCCTGACTGTAGTGATGAACCGCTGCATCTATCGTGATTACCTCCAGTTGATACCATAAACATGGCTGAAAAAACTCCTGAACATCCGGTCCAGCACCGCCTGAAACTGCGCAACCTGCGTCTGTCCGATTACGGGGACGTGCAGGAAATCATGGAGCTGGTTTACCCCAACATGGACGGCGCTTGGACC
Organism: Candidatus Contendobacter odensis Run_B_J11; assembly: GCF_000531125.1. Lineage (GTDB taxonomy): Bacteria > Pseudomonadota > Gammaproteobacteria > Competibacterales > Competibacteraceae > Contendibacter > Contendibacter odensensis. The sequence continues at coordinate 6,933 of NZ_CBTK010000277.1, forward strand.
CGCGAGCAGTTCGCCTCGCAGATCGCCCGCTTCCCGGAAGGGCAAATCTGCATTGAGGACAACGATAAAGTGGTCGCCGCTGCCATTAGCCTGATTGTGGAATACAGCCGCTACGGCGACCGCCACACCTACTGGCAGATCATCGGCGACGGTTATCTCACCACCCACGATCCCAATGGCGACACGCTGTACGGCGTGGATGTATTCGTCCATCCCGACTACCGCGACATGCGCCTGGGCCGGCGGTTGTACGACGCCCGCAAGGAACTGTGCGAAAAGCTCAACCTGCGCGCCATCGTGGTCGGTGGCCGGATTCCCGGTTACGGCCAGTGCGCCCACGACCTGACCCCGCAGCAGTATGTCGAACGGGTCCGCGCCAAGGAGCAGGTGGACCCGATTCTCACCTTCCAGTTGGCCAACGATTTCCACGTTCGCAAGATCATCACCGGCTACCTGCCCGACGACGATGAATCCAGAGCCTATGCGGTATTGCTGGAATGGCTGAACATTTACTACGAGGACAAGGAAGTCCTGATTGGCGGGCGCAAGTCAGTAGTGCGGGTTGGCGCGGTCCAGTGGCAGATGCGCCAGACCGCCTCGCTGGAGGAGATGTTGCAGCAGGTCGAGTATTTCGTTGACGCAGTGGCCGGTTACAAGACCGACATCGTGCTGTTCCCGGAGTTTTTCAACGGCCCGCTGATGGCGCAGTTCAACCAGCGCAACACCGCCGAGGCGGTGCGGCAATTGGCCGAATTCACCGATCCGCTGCGTGAAGCGATTGTCCAATTAGCAGTTGCCTACAACGTCAATATTATTGCTGGCAGCATGCCCGAATACAGTGACGGCGCGTTGTATAACGCCGCCTATGTGTGTCGGCGCGACGGCACCTGGGACAAGCAATCCAAGTTGCACATTACCCCCGACGAGCGTTCCTACTGGGGCTTGCAGGGCGGTGACGCACTCAAGGTGTTCGAGCTGGACATCGGCAAAATTGGCATTCTGATCTGCTATGACGTGGAGTTCCCAGAATTGCCAAGGCTGCTGGCCGATCAGGGGATGCAAATCCTGTTCGTGCCGTTCTGGACCGACACCAAGAATGCCTATCTGCGGGTGCGGCGCTGCGCTCAGGCGCGAGCCATTGAGAACGAATGCTATGTGGTGATTTCCGGCAGCGTCGGCAACCTGCCAAAAGTGGAAAATATGGATATGCAATACTCCCAAGCGGCGGTATTTACCCCGTCCGACTTTGCCTTTCCGCACGACGCCATTGCTGCCGAGGCGACGCCGAACACCGAGATGACCTTGATCGTGGATTTGGATCTGGACAGTCTGAAAGAAATGCGGGTGCATGGCAGTGTGCGCAATTTCCGCGACCGGCGGCTGGATTTGTACAAGATCGCATGGACTGGCCGAAGTTAAATTTCGCCCCAACCTCCCTCCTCGTCTGCTGGAGTTCGCCGAAGATGAAACTGTACTTCACCAAGATGCACGGTCTCGGCAACGATTTCGTGGTGATTGACGGGATCAACCAGGCTGTGATGCTGGATCCGGCATGGATTCGCCGACTGGCCGACCGCCACTTCGGCATCGGTTGCGATCAGGTGCTGCTAGTAGAAGCCTCCGACCAGGCGGAGGCCGATTTTCGTTACCGCATCTTCAACGCTGATGGCGGTGAGGTGGAGCAGTGTGGCAACGGCGCCCGCTGCTTCGCCCGCTTTGTCTGTGACCATGGTCTGACGGAGAAAGACGATCTGCGAGTGATCACCGCCGCCGGGCTGCTGCGGCTGCACCTCCAGCCGGACGGACGGGTAGCAGTTGATATGGGCCAGCCCCGGCTGGAGCCGACCGATATTCCCTTCTTCGCCACCGCCCGCGCCCTCCGTTATCCGATTGCCGCTGATGGCCTGGAACTCGAAGTGGGGGTGGTGTCGATGGGGAATCCACATGCGGTGCTGTTGGTGGATAATGTGGATCAGGCGCCAGTGACGCATCTGGGGCCGCTGCTGGAGCGGCACGGACGCTTTCCCAAGCGCACCAACGTCGGCTTCATGCAGATTGTGACTCCCGATCAGATTCGGCTGCGAGTGTTTGAGCGGGGCACCGGCGAAACTCTGGCTTGTGGCACCGGCGCTTGCGCGGCAGTGGTAGCCGGTCGGTTGTGGGGACGGCTATGGCCAAACGTTCGGGTGGAACTTCCAGGCGGTGAGTTGACAGTGCATTGGGCCGGTGAGGGCGAATCGGTAATCATGACCGGTTCGGCGACGACCGTATTTGAAGGATGGATTGAGTCTTAACTGTGACGTGGAAAGGTTCTAAGCCCTGCCAGCCGGCGGTGTCGCGGCTGGAATACCAAAACCGTTTTGGTGTTGTGACGACGCGGGGAGTTAGGGAACAGGGAAGGTAGGTCATGCCCACCTATCCCTGACTACGGGCAAGGATGGAACACTACCGCTTGCCGGCGACGGGCAAACCGCTGGGCTGGCCGAAGTTACCAAAGTAGCAGTGGTCAATTCCGCAGCCATCCCGCTGCCATCCCGCTGACCATTACCATTGTAGTCGAGAAATCAGGTGCCGTTGCGGAACATGCCGACTTTGGCCTTGCCATCACCGTTCCAATCTCCCGCAGCGGGTAAATGACAGCATTGCATCGTAAATCCTCCTGTCGCATATCTCGATCGGTTTCATATGATTAACGATGAATCCAATTTATCAGAAATGTCCCATAAAAAAACCCGCTGAGTAAATAGCGGGTTTTTTTATGGGACTCCAATAAGAATCAGGGTATTCACTTAATCTTAGCTTCTTTATACATCACATGCTTACGAACGACCGGATCGAACTTCTTCATTTCAAGCTTTTCCGGCGTCGTGCGTTTATTCTTTGTAGTGGTATAGAAATGCCCCGTACCTGCACTGGAAACCAGTTTAATCTTGTCGCGCATGGCAATGACTCCTCAGAATTTTTCGCCCCGGGCACGTAGCTCGATGAGAACGACATCAATCCCTTTTTTATCAATTGTCCGCATACCCTGCGAGGACACGCGCAATTTCACAAAGCGCTGCTCGCTTTCAATCCAGAACCGATGCGTGTGCAGGTTCGGGAGAAACCGGCGGCGGGTTCTATTATTGGCATGAGAGACATTGTTTCCAGTGATCGGACGCTTACCCGTCACCTGACAGACTCTGGACATTGGATTTATCTCCAATCGGAAATGGCAACCCCCGCTCTTGTAAGGAGCAGGGGTTCGTAATAGGAGCCTGGCGATGGCCGACTTTAG
>NZ_CBTK010000278.1 GCF_000531125.1 Candidatus Contendobacter odensis Run_B_J11
TAACCCGCCCTTGTATTGTGTTTCTGTGAGGGTTGTTCATGATCAGACGGCCTGCACGGGGAGACTGGATGCCGTACCCGCCCTGGAGCGCTCGAACTCGACGCATAGAGGATGCACCGGCCTTCCTCTAAATCCTCTTGCGAGAAATCGGACACAGCGCGTAGGGCGGGTTAGCGAAGCGTAACCCGCCGACTTTGTGATGTCCCCCGGATGGCGGGTTACGTCTAGCGCCTAACCCGCCCTACCGCCTACCCACCTCGTGGTACACTTTACTAACAATATCCCACGAGAAATTGCCAACATGGGCCGAATCATCGTCGAGACCACCCTCGAAAATGCGCTTGATCCCAGCCATAAAATCCGTTGCGACGCCTTGGTCGATACCGGTGCGGCCTACCTCACGTTACCCCATGCCTGGCGTGATCGGCTCGGAACGCTCACCGAACTCGATACCGTCGAAGTCGAAACAGCCAACCAAAGTATTATCCAAGGACTGATCTGTGGGCCGGTACTCCTGCGAATGGCGCGTTTCCGTCCGGTTCTGACCGAGGTGCTGTTCATTGACATGCAACCCGCAGATGGCGCTTACGAACCGTTGATCGGTTACATTCCTTTGGAACAAGCGCAAGCAGCCGTTGATATGGTCGGTCATCGCCTGATCAAGGTCAGCCGGGTCGATTTGAAATCATTAGCGCGTAGATACTGTTATCGCGGTCAAGCACCATGAAGAGAGGGATTGAAGGGTTGTCCCGATTTGAGGACGCCGAAGACGACGTGAACGAGCTTGCGCATCCTGGCGCCGATGATGACCATGGGAGGCTTGCCGACAGCAGCGCGTAGGGCGGGTTAGCGAAGCGTAACCCGCCTTTCGAGACATCACCCGCCTTCACCATTCCCGCCCCGCCGACTTTGTGAATTTCCCCCGAAAGGCGGGTTACGGGCTGACGCCCTAACCCGCCCTACGTTTATACGTTTTGCCTTTTGATGGGGCGGCGAATGCGGCAAACTCTCTTTCATGCCTCACTACATCCGTGCCTATGTACCCGGTGGTTCGTATTTTTTCACGGTCGCCCTCTTGGAACGTCACCGCTGTCTGCTGACGGAACACGTTGACGCCTTGCGCGCCGCCTTTATTTCCGTGTGGCGTCAACGACCGTTCCACATCAACGCTATCGTTGTCCTCCCCGATCATCTGCATTGCCTGTGGACGTTGCCGCCGGACGATGCGGATTACTCCACGCGATGGCGGTTAATCAAAACGTCGTTTGCCCGAACTCTCGCGCCGGGGGAACGGTTATCGGATCGGCGGCAAAAAAAAGGTGAACGGGGGATTTGGCAACGGCGGTTCTGGGAACACACGATTCGCGATCAACGGGATTTCAACATTCACTGCGACTACATCCATTACAACCCGGTCAAACACGGGTACGTCGCCCGTGTGGCAGATTGGCCCCATTCGAGCTTTCAGCGCTTCGTGGAAAATGGAACGTATCCGCTGGATTGGGCGGGCGATCCCGAAACCATTGCAGCGACCGGCTTCGGGGAATAAGGTCGGGCAACGCTCCGCTTATGCCTGACCTAACCCTGAATTTGATGATGCGCTACCGCCGCTCGACCACGCCCGGCGCGACCTATTTCTTCACGGTCGTGACCTATCAGCCCCTTCCATCCGCTGAACCCTCATCTTGCCATCGGTACTCATGACACAACGGGAAAAATTACCAACGATGATCCGCCAAAATCCCAAGGCGGTGCGCTTCGATGATGCTTGTAAAGTCGCTGGTTGGCTGGGCTTCATTCACAATGGTGGACAAGGTTCCCATCGGGTGTTCAAACGTCTCGGTGAACCCATGCAATTGAATTTCCAAAACTGCAACGGTGTTATTCCGCCCTATCAGGCGCGTCAACTGATTGCGATGCTAGATAAATATGGAGAGTAATGCGATGCAACCTTATTTAGTGGAAATTTTCTGGAGTCCCGAAGACGAAGGTTATATCGCTACGGTTCCCGATTTACCCGGTTGTTGCGCTTGGGGCGCCACGGAATTTGAGGCATTACGAGAAACACAAGACGCTATTGCTGCCTGGATTGAAGCCTGCCGCAAATCAGGCGAACCGGTGCCGATCCCTGTTACGAAGACCCGGCAAGCGGCGTAGCGGGTAGCCCGCGTAGCCCGCCTTTTGAAAAATCATCCGCTGGTTCGCTGATCTCCCCCCAAGGCGGGTTACGGGCTACGTTTTTATCTCTCGATTGGGCGGCGAGTGAGATTCGCCCGAATCAGTATTTAGGAGCAAGACCGGCTTGTTTGCAAAGTTCGTTCGCCGTGATGCGATCAAACTGCCGGTGGCGCTTAATGGGAATCGCCTTCTGACCATCGGTGTAAATGGAGTGATTAGCCCCTTCGCGGAGTAGGCGGAATCCGTTGGATTCAAGGTATTTCACCAGATAACGCCGGCTCACTGACAAGATCGATCTCCACGGGAAGTTGCTCAATCAAAGCATTGTGAGAAGGGATTTCTTTGCCGAGATCACGATAGGCCAAGACCATCTCGTAGAGCGCATTACGCAGCATCGCCCGGCATTCATCGAGATCAGCGCCCTCGGTGACTACCTCCGGCCATTCGACGAGTTGACCCATATAACCCTCTTCAAGCCGGATGTATTTAGCAGTGTAGCTACAGAGCATGTCATTTACCTCGCACGATACCTAAGATTGTGAACATAGCCGCTCAGTGGCTGAAGCGCAACGTCAATTACCCCGCCCTAAAGCCCGTAGCCCGTAGGGCGGGTTAGCGAAGCGTAACCCGCCGATTCCGTGGAACTGGGTTACGGGCTGACGCCCTAACCCGTCCTACCCATTGTTTCCGTATTTAGAGGGTTCTTATGCGCATTCCTCATGCAGAACAGGCGACGGTTGATATTCGCAAGCTGCGCGACTACTGCATGAACCCCCTGCACCCCCAAAGCAAACACAAGCCGGGTAGCCGGGTAGGGTATGCATTGCGTACCTTTTCCTGATGCGGGGAATGCGGGTACGCGGTGCGTACCCTACGGCTGCTGCTACTTTTCCGGGGGCGTGAACGCTGGCGGGTACGCGGCGTGTATCTCCCCTTACCACCTACCAAACTTCTATTTTGTATTGATAATGTTAATACGCTTTGCTAAGCTTTTTGTATGGATATTGAATTCATGCGACACGGCATTCGTTTTGTTGCCAACTTTGACAAGGCGTGAAACAACCTGCGTAAGCATGACGTGTCCTTTGAGCAAGCGGCGGAAGCCTTCTTCGACCCGTTCCTGAAAATCATTGATGCTAGCCAGCGAGATGAGACTCGCGACGCAATGATCGGTCGCGACGACATCGGACGTCTTCTGTTCGTCGTGCATCTGCTGTTTGAAGACGACGGCATCCGCTTGATTTCCGCCCGCAGAGCGACCCGTGAGGAGCGTCGGTTCTATGAAAATGAATGATCTAAAACAACGGCTGCGCAAAGACCGTCCGATGATCACTGTCACCCTGCGTATGCCGGAAGACGTGATCGACGACCTCAAGCGCATTGCGCCCCTGCTGGGCTACTCTGGCTATCAGCCTCTGATCCGCGCTTATATCGGCCAAGGATTGCGTGCCGATCTGGCGCGTTTAGAAGACGCTCCTATCAACCGTCTGTTGGAAAGCTTGAAAGCACAAGGCGTATCCGAGGAAACACTGACCAGAGCCTTGACGAGCTTGTCGCCGGGTTAGCTAGGCTAGGGCGGATTAGCGCGTATCTACCCATTGTTTCCGTATTTAGAGGGTTCTTATGTGCATTCCTCATGCAGAACAGGCGACGGTTGATATTCGCAAGCTGCGCGACTACTGCATGAACCCCCTGCACCCCGAAGGCAAACACAAGGCGCGATTGTTCGTGGCCGCGCTCGGCATGACCGAAGCCGATGCCGAACCACTGCGCGACGCCCTGCTGCAAGTAGTCCAATCCCACGACGCGACACTCGGACGGCGCGATGCCTATGGACAACGTTATCAAATCGATTTTGCATTCGACTGGCATGGCCGGCAGGCCATCTTGCGCAGCGGATGGATCGTTGAACACGGATCGGTTATTCCCCGTCTAAACACCTGTTATCCTCGCTGAGAGAGGCCCAATGATGAGCGACGCCCTTCATCTGCTGGACGTAGTCGCGCTGACCGCCAGCCTTCCGGAATATGGCCTGCATCGCGGCCAAGTCGGCACCGTGGTTGACATCTTGGCCAATGGACAAGCCTTCGAGGTCGAATTCTGTGACCGTGAAGGACGTACTTACGAATCCGTTGGATTGCGCCCGGATCAACTGATGGTTCTGCACTTTGAGCCTGCATCGCCCCCCGCCAAACCGGCGATGGAACCGGCATAAGACGTAGCCGGGTAGGGTACGTATTGCGTACCTTTTCCTGATGCGAGGAATGTGGGTACGCGGTGCGTACCCTACGGGGAAATATGGCCGGGTAGGTGGGCACCGCCCACCTTCATCGCGCATTCGACGCCACCGAAATGACGGGCCTTGACCGCCCCATAGGGTGGTGTTGTCCGCTGGGGCTATAATCCGTTTCATGAAACTGCCCGATCTCGAACACGCCTTCGTCCGACCGGAAAAAATCACCCGATACTTATTGTCCGAAGAGCATCCGGTCGGACGGCACAAGGCCAAGTTCTTTTCGAGATTCGGGTTTTCCCTGCCATTATGGCGATACCTTGAAACCGCATTGTTGAACCACGCGATACAACACGATGTGGCCCAAGTGGAGACGACGCCGTTCGGAACTTCCTACATGATCGATGGACCATTGCTGGCGCCGGATGGACGCGCCCCTCAAGTGCGAACCGTGTGGTTCATGGAAACCGGACAAACCACGCCATACTTCGTGACGGCCTATCCTGTAAAGAGGGCGAGATGATCAACGAACTCGACTGCATTGTCTTAACGACGGATATTCCCGAATATGGGCTGGCGGCGGGCGACATTGGAGCCATCGTGATGGTTCACGAGGCCGGACTGGGCTTTGAAGTCGAATTTGTGGCCTTGGATGGAGAAACTCTGGCGGTAGCCAGCCTGTCATCCGCGCAGATCAGGCCCGTCGCACACCGCGAAATCGCCCACGCCCGTTCGGTTCCCGCATAGCCGGGTAGGGTACGCATGGCGTACCGTTTCCTGATGCGAGGATTGCGGGTACGCGGTGCGTACCCTACGCTGGAAATTATGAATGATGGTCGGGTACGCGGTGCGCACCCTACGGGGAAATATGGCGGATTACCGGCGGTGCTATCGCCACCGTTACCGGCGACGGGGCGTCTGGCAACGGCGATTTTGGGAACATGCGATTCGCGATCAACGGGATTTCGACGTTCATTGTGACTACATCCACTACAACCCCGGTAAAACAGACTGCCCGTTTTCACTCATTTATCCTTGCCCGCTGCTTACCGCTGGCGGAATCCCCTCTACCCCGTTGCGCAAAAACGCCTCGAACATCAGCACGGTCCAGGTCGGCGCACTGTAATCGCGCCGCCCGGATTCGTGGGCTTCGACCAAGTGCCGCAAATAGGTCGCATTGAACAGGCCGGTATCCGCCAGCCGCTGGCCCAACAGCGCTTCCCGCACCCGCTGTTTTAACGGCCCCCGGAACCAGCGGATCAGCGGCACGGCGAAACCCATCTTCGGGCGATACATGATTTCACCCGGCAGGTGCGGCTCCAGCGCCTTCTTGAGCAGATATTTGCTCTCCCCGCCGCCAATTTTCAGCGAGGACGGCAGCGTCGCCAGCCATTCCACCAGCGGATGATCCATCAGCGGTTCGCGCACTTCCAGCGAATGCGCCATGCTGGCGCGATCCACCTTGGTATTGATATCGCCGACCAGATAGGTTTTCAGATCAAGGTACTGGATCAGCGCCAGCGGATCATCGGTATCGGCGCGGGCGGCATGACGGCGGAAGAGTTCCAGCGCATCGTAGCCGCCCAGTTGCGCCTTAAAACCCTCGGAAAATAATTGACTCCGCATCTCACCGCGCAGAATGGAAACCGAATGGAAGTAGGCTTCCACCGCATCCCGCGCCAGCGCCTGAAAGGTAGTCTTGGCGCGGAACATGCGCGGCGCCCAATCGGCCTTGGGATAAAGCCGTCCGAGCATACCGAACAGGGGCCGACGAACTCCCATCGGCAGCAGGGATCGCAACTTTTCCTCCATCAGATGCAACTGGTAGCGGCGATAACCGCCAAAAGTCTCATCGCCACCATCCCCGGATAACGCCACCGTTACCTGCTTGCGCGCCAGTTGACACACCCGATAGGTCGGGATCGCCGAACTATCGGCATACGGCTCGTCATAGAGCCAGGCGAGGGTATCGATCAGATCGAAATCATCACTCTCGACCGTTTCGACAAAATGCCGGGTGTGGTAACGGTCGGCCACCTGCTGGGCAAATTGGGCTTCATTAAACGCCGGGTCGGCAAAAGCGATAGAACAGGTGTTCACCGGCTCGCTGGACAATCCGGCCATCATCGCCACCACCGCGCTCGAATCCACCCCGCCCGACAGGAACGCCCCCAGCGGCACTTCCGAAATCATTCGCAGCCGCACCGATTCGCGCAATCGGGCCAGCAGTTCCTCAGCGGCTTCCGGGATGGTCAAGCGCTGATCCAGGGTAAAGCGCAGCTCCCAGTATTGATGCGGTTCGGGCACCGGCTCACCGCGCCGAACGATCAAGGTATGAGCCGGCGGCAGCTTTTTCGCAGCGGTAAAAATGGTGCGCGGCTCCGCTACATAGCCCAGCGCAAAGTATTCTTCGACCGCACACGGATCGATGTTACGGGCCAACCCTGGATGCGCCAGCAGCGCTTTCAGTTCCGAACCGAAGATCAACTGTCCATCGGGCAACAGCGCATAGAACAGCGGTTTGACCCCCAAGCGGTCGCGGGCGAGGAACAAGGTTTCGCGGTTGCGATCCCACAGAGCGAAGGCGAACATGCCCCGAAAACGCTCGACGCAGGCCGCGCCCCACGCTTCCCAGGCATGGACGATCACTTCGGTATCGCTACGGGTGTGGAAGACGTGCCCCAGCGCTTCGAGTTCGGGTACGAGTTCCTGGAAGTTATAAATCTCGCCGTTGAAGACCACGACCACGGAGCCGTCTTCGTTGAACAAAGGCTGTTGGCCGGTGGAGAGATCAATGATCGACAACCGCCGGTGGCCGAGGCCGACGCCGGGTTCAAGGTGCAATCCGCCCTCGTCCGGTCCCCGGTGATGCTGGGACTCGTTCATACGATGCAGGAGATCGCGGTTAACCTCGCGCCGACTGCGGGTGTCGAAAATGCCGGTGATGCCACACATCGGGTAACCCCCTCACTCCTAAATTCCGAAATGCAGGGCGGGTTCGCAACCCGCCTCTACCGAGAACGCCCCTTGAGTACCGCATCGTAAACTGCCCGATAAGCGGTCACCATCGCCTCCAGACTAAACCGCACCTCAACCTCCCGCCGACCCGCTGCGCCATGTGCCTGCATCCGATCCGGATCATTCACGTAACTACGAATCGCCGCCGCCAGCGCTACTGGATCGTTGGCTGGAACCCACTGCCCGGTCTCACCCTCAGCCACCAGTTCCGCATTACCGCCCACCTCGGTTGCTACCACCGGCAACCCGCAGGCCATCGCTTCCAGAATGGTGTTGGAAATACCTTCAGCCCGCGACGGCAGCACAAATAGATCCAGGCTGCGCAACAACTCCGGCACCTCATCCCGCGAGCCGGCCAGCCAGACCTGATCCTGAACATGGGCTTCAGCCAGCAGGCGCTCGATCTCGGCACGCAGCGAACCGTCGCCCACGATCACCAGGCGCAGCCGGTCGCCGGCCTTGGGAACCGTCCGCATCAAGTGGATGAAAGCGCGCACCAGATTCGGCTGATCCTTCACGGTTTCCAGCCGCCCGACCGTACCGATGACCAGTGCGTCCGGCGGCGCAAAATCCGCAGGTAACGACGACCGGTCGTTGCCAGGATGAAAACGCTCCGCATCTACACCATTGCAAATCTGGGTGATTCGGGCATCCGCCACCCCGACCTGTACCCGCAGATAGGCCGCCAGCTCACCGGACAGGGCAATGTAATGACTGACCAACGGATCGCACAGCCGGCGTAACCATCGCCGCCGGGAGGGTTCAGCGCCCGCCCGCGCATCCCAGCCGTGTTCGCCATGCATCCGCGCCCGAACCCCGGCCAATAGTGCTGGCCCCTGCATCTCCAGCGTCGCCAAGCCACGGGTATGGACGATGGCAGGACGCAACCGGCGCAACAACGACCAGCAGCGCCCATACAACCCCCAGTCATGACCGGTGCGCTTATGCAGCGGGTAAACCTCGACTTCCGGTTGCTGGATGCGGCGGCGAAACTCTGGGTTGAAATCGGTCAGGCAGATTATGGCGTGGCGGTAGCGTTCCGGCGGCATCTGATTGATCAAGTTGACCAAGCCGTTTTCCAAACCGCCGTAGTCCAGCCGGTGAATGATGTGCGCCACCAAGGGCGGTGGACTGGTCGCCGCCATCACTTGCCACCACTCGGTTGCAGCAGGGTTGCCGCAATATCCGGCCACATCTGGGTCAGAAAGTCCCGCAGCAATGGCTCTACCTCATCGGGCTGTACCTCATAGTCAGCGGCCACCGCTATTATCGCCGAACCCCGCTGTGCGCCGCTCAGCCGATCCCACGCTTCCCATAGTTTGGCGACATACGGCGAAACCACCAGCCGTCCGCCTTCCCAATAGGCGCTCCACACCAGCCGCCGCCGTTGCCCATCGGTCAACAAGGTGGCTTGCAGCGGCCATTCATCTTTCCCTAACTGCGCCTTGAGCTGTCCCCCGCCGACGTAGCGCCAACGCTTGCCGTCGTACAGGCTGTTTTGGCTGCTGACCAGCTTGGCGTCCGGGCGCTGTTGCCGGTAATAGGCGATGTAGAGATGCACGATCCGGCCATCCCGCAGATAGTGGCTCCGCACTACCGCGTCGGCGCCACTAAACTTCGGCTCCCAGTCTCCGGTATCGGCTTCCGGCCCCTGCCACGGGGTAACCGCAGCCGGCGCTGGCAGCGTCACCGACACCACCCCCCTCTCGGCGCGATTAATCCAATCAGCCCACAGCGGGCCGACCGCTGCCGCTAGAACGACTACCACCGTCCAGAGGGCATAACGCTGGGCATATCCTCCCGTTGAAGGAACAGGTACGGGTGGTTGATTCAGCGGCAACAGCGCCAGGGTCGGCGCGTCGTCAACCGGTTCGCGCCAGAACGAACCGATCCAGAACATCAGCAGCACGACCAGACCGAAGAACAACCAGCCATAAATGAGATGGTCAATGCCAGTGGCGTATTTCATATCACTGAGATGAGCGATCATCACGATGCCATAGGCGCGAATGCCGTTGGCGACAACCGGCATCGCCACTGACAGGGCGATAAACGCCAGCCGCCGCCAGAGACTGCGATAGCTTAAATAGGCGTACAGAAATCCCAACGCCACTGACGCAATCAGATAGCGCAGCCCGCTACACGCCTCGGCGACCTCGAAACTGCCGCTGGGAACCACCAGGTGCAACCCTTCCCACCACACCGGAATCCCGGTCAGGCGCAGACCTGCGACCGTGAACCAGGCAGTGACCTGCTGCAAGGGCGGGATCAACGCTTCCCCAACCGGCACTGCAAACCACAGATAGGCCAGAGGAAATGCAATCGCCCAAGTCACCCCTCCACCCAATAGCGTGTAAACAACGGTTTGCATCATCCCCGCCAGCGCGAAATGCTGCACCACGCTCACTTCAGCGGCATCCGCCACCAACCAGCCTAAACTGAGCGACAACAGCAACGCCAACCCGACAGGTGCAACCTGCGGCTCCAGCGCCGCTAATTCCCGTCGCCGCGTCCCGATCATGTACAGGATGATCGGGATCACCAACATCCCGTGAGCGTAGGTCTCGAAGTTCCACCAGATCGTCGCTATGCCCACTACGGTTGGCCAATACAAGGCAATGATCGCGAGCAGCGCGATAATCAGCGCCGGTAATGCCACCCGCCACGCGGGCATCCTCCTCACCCCCGTCTCGGCAGAGAAAGGAGATTCCTGATCGGCGCTCAAGGGGCGTCTCCTTCCAGCAGCGGTAAAATCCGGCTTAGATTGTGATCCCAGTGGTAATGCCGCAGTACCCAATTCCGCCCCGCCCGCCCGCGTTGTTCCCGCTGCGCCGGATCGGCCAGCAACGCCAAAACGCGCTGCGTCAAGGTCGCCGGATCATTCGTCACGCTCTCCGGCAACTCCGGGCAGGGCACGATCCCTTCCATCGCTGCTGGGGTCGCTAATATCGGTTGCGCCATCGCCATGGCTTCCAGCACCTTATTCTGCACTCCACGGGCAATACGAAGGGGTGCTACCGCCAGATGGGCATGAGCGAGCCAGGGCCGCACATCGGGAACCGTTCCAGTCACCCGCACTCCGGGCAACGCCGCCAGGTGCTGCACCTCGGCGGTAGGACGCGCACCTACGATATAAAACCGGCTATCGGGAACGATGCGGAGGATTTCGGGAAATACACTGCGGGCAAACCAGCCCACCGCATCCACATTAGCCCAGTAATCCATCGCCCCGGTGAACACCAGCACCTGCTCATCGGCCGGATAGGGGTTCGGATAGTCGCGGTCCGGGTTGAAGTAATCCATGTCCACGCCATTGGCAATGGCAGTCACTCGCGCCGGCAAAACCTCTGGCGCTAATCGGCGAAACAAGGCCGCTTCCTGGTCCGTCACGAACACGCTGGCCGCGAACTCCATCGCCACCGTTCGCTCGTAAGCCAGCAGAACGCGGCCTTCACGGCGATACACCCAGCTCAGCGGCCACGGTTTGCCGTCGGCGTACTGCGCCCACTTGGCGGAATCCACATCCACGAAATCCATCACCCGCCGCACCCGTGGGTAGCGCGGCCCGCGCAGGTATTGCGCCATCGCTGAGGAAAACAGCAGCGCCCGCTCGATCTTCTGCTCGGCCACTACCCGATCCACCCACGATTGCAGGCCGGCATGGCGGTAATACGGCAAGGTCAACGGTTCACCGGTCGCCAGCCCGCGCAGACTGCACAGTTTGGCCCAGCGTGGATCGAGCGCTACGCAATGAACCTCGGCGCAAAACCGGCGCACCGCGTCCAGATGACGCCAATCGTCTGGATCATCGACGAATGCGCCCAGCCAAATCCGGTAATGCTGCGACAGGTAGCGCAGCAGATTAAAGGAACGAACCTTGTCGCCCTTGTTGGGTGGAAACGGGATGCGATGGACCAGAAACAGCAAATCCTGCATGGCGAGGCCCCTAGCCCAGGCTTCTGGACAGCAACGGGCCGATCCAGCGGCTGACCGGCAACGGCAACCGTTTCCACGCTTCGATGAACAGCCGGTATTTCGGGTTAAGCGGATTGATGTCGGGCAGTTCCGTTGCCGTTACCAACTGGAATTCGTAGTGCAACGGCTCCGGGGTGAAGCCCCAGTTCTTTTTGAAGCTGTAAGAGCCGGTGCCAATTTTGCTGCGGCCATAATCGAACACCCGCACTCCGCGTTCGCACGCTCGCCGCATCACTTCCCAGTACATGAAATCGTTGCCCTTGAGATCGCGAGCCAGCGCGGTGCCACCGCCGTAATAGGGCAACACCTGGTCGCGGAAATAGAAACTCATCACGCTGGCGACGGTTTGGCGGTGGTGGGTCACGGTCAGCACCTCGCAATCCGCCCCAAATACTGCCTTGAGGGTCTGGAAATAGCGGCGCGAAAACACCGGCGTACCCAAATTGCGCACACTCTCGGAATAGGCCACATACAGCCGGTCTACTCCTTCATCGATCTCACCTTGCAAACCCGCTTCAATGCCCTTGCGCACCATGGCCCGCTGCTTACGCGGGATGGCTTTGAGATTGACCTCCGGGTCGGGGTCGATGGCCTTGCGGAAGTTAACGTACAAGTCGCGCTTGGCCGGCCAGTCGGGATGACGCGGCTGGGAGTGCCGCAGTTCCAGCGCATCCACCCGCAGCGACCGCGCCAGATCTATCGCCGCCTGCTCCAGGATCACGCGGGCCGCCTCGTCGCCCACCGCTCCGCCCAATACGCAGAACGGGGTGGAAATTAGCGCATTGCCGAACAGGCGGCTGCGAATATGACCCAGCGGCAGCACCCCCTGAATCACGCCATCGGCTTCGGCATAGAGAAAATGGGCATTGTGCCCGAAGGCAAGACGCAGCACTTCCGCCCAGCCGGCACGATGGAAAAAGGTTGCTTCCGGGCAGGCTGTTACGAAGGCATCCCAGCGTGCCGTATCGGCTGCGTCCAGTCGGCGAATCTGCATCTGCAAAGCGGCACTCATGCCGCCCCGCCCTCGGTCAGAAACACTCGATCCATGCGATCCCAGCGGAAATCGCGCAGCAGCGCTTGCAGGCGCCGTTCCATTCGGCTCAGATTCAGATAATGTCGCAACCGGGTTTTGAAATTGATGCCGGGCTGGCGCGGTTGATCGGGGTCAATCTCCCAGGGATGGAAGTAGAAAATGCCGGATTGCTGGTCAGCCTGATTGACCCGCCGCAGCGCCCAGCGTGACAGCGCGTAAGGCCACAACCGGAAAAAGCCGCCACCGCCGCAGGGCAAGGTCTGCCCAAACACGATCACCGTGGTAATCGGCACCTCCCACAGCGTCGGCGCGTTGACCGGGCGAAAGGCGAAGCGCGGCGCTTCCGGCATTCCGTAGAGGTCGTGGCGGATCGGATAGATGCTGGAGCTGTAGCGATAACCGGCCTGTTCCAGTTCCGCCAGCGCCCACAAGTTACTGGCGCCGATGGAATAGCTGGCAGCCCGATACCCTTGCACTGCCACTCCACCCAAGTCCTCCAGCAACGCTTTGGTGCGAGTAACATCCTCCCGGAACTGCGCCGGGGTCTGTTGAGTGACGCGGATGTGAGCGTAGCCGTGGCTGGCCAGCTCATGGCCTTCGGCCACGATGCGCTGAATCAGCGCGGGATGCCGCTCTGCCACCCAGCCCAAGGTAAAAAAGGTGGCCTTAACCCCCTGCGCGGCGAATAGATCGAGAATGCGGTGGGTATTGCGTTCGACTCGCTGCGGCAACTGATCCCAGCGCTCGCGGGGAATGTACGACTCGAACGCCGAAACCTGGAAGTAATCCTCTACATCCACCGTCATAGCGTTGACCGGGCCGGCGACCATAGCATTGGCGGTCATGACGTTCATCCCGCCGATCCCAGTTCATTTACCAACACCGCCGTGATGCGTTCGGCGGCATGTCCATCCCAGCACTCTGGAATACGTCCGGCCTTGCCGCCGCCGGTCAACACCTCCCGCGCCGCCGCCAGAATGCGCTCAGGATCGATCCCGACTACGGTATTGGTACCCTCGGTCACTGTGATCGGGCGCTCGGTATTTTCGCGCAAGGTCAAACAGGGGACGCCCAACGCGGTGGTTTCTTCCTGAATGCCGCCGGAATCAGTCAACACCAGCCGCGCCCGTTGCATCAGCCCCAGCATTTCCAGATAACCCAAGGGGGGTAGACAACAGCAGCGAGGACTATCCAGCAGCGCGCTCAACCCCGCTTTTTCAATCATCCCACGAGTGCGCGGGTGTACCGGAAACACCAGCGGCACTTCAGTGCTGAGTTCGCTCAACGCGGTCAGCAGACCCGCCAAGGCCACGGGATCATCCACATTCGACGGCCGGTGCAAAGTCAGTACCCCATAACCGCAGGACTCATTGAGGAATTCCGCCGCATGGGGCACGGTGGCCAAGGTTTGTGCGGGCGGCGTCGCTCGCGGCAAACTGGCCCGCAGGGTATCGATCATCACGTTGCCGACGAAATGCACTCGCGCTGATTCAATGCCCTCCCGCGTCAGATGAGCCAGCGCCGCCCGTTCGGTGATAAACAGCAGGTCCGAGATTTGGTCGGTCAGTACCCGATTGATTTCCTCGGGCATGGTTCGGTCATAACTGCGCAACCCGGCCTCGACATGAATCACCCGGATGCCCTTCTTGGCGGCGACCAAGGCACAAGCAATCGTGGAATTGACATCCCCTACCACCAGCACCGCCGCCGGTTGCTCGGCATCCACCACCGGCTCGAAGCGCTTCATGATCTCGGCGGTCTGCACCGCATGGCTGGCCGAACCCACCTCCAGATCCACATCCGGGGTCGGAATGCCCAGTTGCTGGAAAAACTGCTGGTTCATTGCCACATCGTAGTGCTGGCCGGTATGCACCAGCCGCGCGGCCAATGGCACCGATGGCTGGCGCAGCGCCGCCATGATGGGCGCGATCTTCATAAAGTTGGGGCGGGCACCTACTACGCAGAGAATTTTGGGAAACATCAATTCATCCGTCCTTTACCCAATCAAATAGGGATTGATCCGTTGGAATAGTGTGGCACCGGCTTCCCGCCTATGAACGAAACACGGGCTGGAAGCCGGTGCCACGTTTCCGCAACTCAAACAGGATGGCTATAAACTCGCTTTCAACCGGAGGTCCCAACGCCCTGAGCGTTCAAGGTAACGGTGGTGGCTCAGTCGCGACCTCATCAGACAGGGTGTCGTCCATCCGCCGATCCAGATCAACCAGTTGTCGCCGGAGCGTCTGGATCGCCGGCTCCAATTGCAAGATGCGCCGCTCCAAGCGTTCCATTTGAATATCCTGCCATTCTGGATATTTCAACACCGTATCCATCGCGCTTTCCAACTCAGTCAGCCGCTGCTCCATGGCATGACTCACCCGCAACATGGAGCGGCCACCGCGCGCAGTTCGCCCGCTACCCGCTACCGGACGATCATCCTGGGTCAATTCCTGGCCCACCGCATCCACCGCGTCGGCGGAAAACTCGCGCAACTCCTCCAGAAATCCATACAGCAGCAATCGGTCGCAAAACACATTCACCCGGCGCGGAATCCCTTCGGTGTACCGATAGATGGCGGTGTAGGCCTCATCACTGAAGCGCAATTCGTCGCGCTGCCAGCCGACGATCTGCAAGCGGTGTTCGATGTAATCGCGGGTTTCGCCATCGCTCAGTGGGGTCAGGTGGCAGGAGGCGATCACCCGTTGCCGTAACTGCTCCATGTCCGGATCTTGCAGGGTGATGCGAAACTCATCCTGCCCCAACAGAAAACTTTGCAGCAACGGCGCTTCGGCGATCTGGAAATTCGACAGCATCCGCAGTTCTTCCAGCGACTGGAGCGGCAGATTCTGCGCCTCATCCACCACCAGCAACACCCGCCGTCCCTGCTGGGCCTGTTCGCGCAGAAAATCTTCAAAGCGTCTCAGCAGCACCGCCTTGCCCACATCCTCGTAAGGCAGGCCGAACGCGGCGACTACACTGCGCAACATTTCATCAGCTTCCAACTGCGTGGTCACCAACTGGGCGGCCACTACATGATGCGACGGGTTGGCTTTGATTTCGTCGAACAGGCTCTTGACCAATGTGGTCTTGCCGGTGCCGATGCCACCGGTGATCACGATGAAGCCTTCACCCTGGCTGACGCCGTAGCGCAGATAAGCCAGTGCCCGGCTATGCGCCCGGCTACCGAAGAAAAACCGTGGATCGGGACTGAGCTGAAAGGGTTTGGCCGTGAAGCCATAGTAGCGGGTGTACATGCGTAGGTTCAGAACTTCATGCTGAGACGGGCGTTGAGCCGGTTTTCACGGAATCCCTGATCCGAAGGATCCGCGTCGTTCTGGTAGTAGCGATAACTGATCAGTCCACCCAGATCCGGACTGAACACCCGTGCCAACCCAAGAACCGACACCCAGTAGTCGTTCTGCTGGTCATCGCCCAAGTCATCGCGTTCCCAACCTGTTCCGAGAAACGAGGCGGTGCGCGGTGCGAATCGCCAAGTCCAGAGTGCGCCGAGGCCATAGCTATCCTCGTTGTTCAGGTTGGCGCCTTGGAATTCGCGGCTTTCACTGAAGGCATTGAAACCCAGCGCGTTACGACCGCGCTGATACGTCACGCCCGTAGTAAAAAACTTGCGCAGAAAAGACTGATTGGTCAGTCCCAAAGAACCATTGGGGAGGATGATTTGACCTTGACCATCCAAAGCGATGGGCTGGCCGTCCGGTCCTAGTCCAGTCAGGCTGTTGCCGAGCAATTCCTGAACCGTGGTCACTTCCTGGGTGTAACTGGCCGACCACACGCTGTAGCGGGTTTTATAACTCAATGAACCGTTCCAGTAGACGCCGGGACTGGTGCCGACTCCCTGGTAACTGCGGCTGACCTGCAACGCCGTGCGCGGCGAAGGATTCCATTGCACAGCGATCTCGTTGAAATTCAATCCATACAGACCGGTGAGGGAATAAAAGCGGCTGGGCGTCCAGGTTGCGCCCAACCCCCAGTGAGCCCCATTTTGGTTATCTGTATAGCCGGTATTGTTGTCATAGCCACCCTGCGCCAATAACTTCCAAGCATCGCTTAATTTATAACTCAACTGACCGGATACACTCTCCTGCTGAGTGTTCCCGCCTCCCAGATTACTATTTCCGCCCTCCTGGACATTACTGCTCTGCTGTCCATCCTGTTGCTGGTAGGAATAGGCGAGGTTCCAGCCGAGTCGGCTAAACCGGCGGCCGCTATCGAGATTAAAGGTGACCGCCTGGGTCTGGCTGTTGAATTCACTTTGCCCGTAGCCGGTGTCGTTATAGCGGTACCGCAGCAATGCTTTCGCCCAGTCGCCAAAATTCCGGCGCCAGGAAGGGCTGATACCAAAATTGGCTGCGGTGGTCTGATCGTTACCGGTCAAGGCGATATTGCCGAAAATGCCGACTGGATTGAACAGATCTGCGGCGCCCGGCAACACCCCCAAATTAAAGTTAATCAGCCCAAGGGCACCCCCCGATGTGCCGCCTCCACCCAATCCCAAATTACCCGCATCCACCCGACCACCCGATGTGACCGGCACTTGCGAGATCGAACCGTAAGCATCCACGAACAAGTGATCCTGATACAGTTCTGCGGTTCCGAACGCCAAGAGGTTATTGTTGATCTTGCTGGCATCAGTATTGTTGGCGTACAGCAACCCCTGTGCGGTGTAATCCAGCCGCAAGTCCAGCCGTCCACCCTGTTTGCGGATGGAAACCCCCGGATCAACCTGTAAAACCAGATCCCCCTCGGCCTCGTCCGCCGGCGCCAGGCGGATATTGTCGGAGTAGGTCGTGCCCACACTCAATCGCGGGGTAATCCGCCACTCTTGCAGCAATTCACCCGCATCCTGCGCCCCGCAGGGCGAACTCAGCAGCAACCCGGATGCCAGCGAGCCTGCCAACACCACTCGCCAGAGCAAGGGTCGCACCGCTTCACACTGCACCAGGTTCACCCGCAGCACCCCACTCGTCCGCCAAAAAATCGGTTGTTTTCACCGCGACTCAGTGTCCGCATCGCTGCCATACCCGTAGCCATACCCATAGCTATAGTAATCTGAGCCGAGCGTGCCACGCGCCTTGTTCAGTACGAACCCCACGATCTGATTGGGATTCAGCAAAGCCAAAGCTTCCTTGACATGGGATTGTTGGGTACGCCCGGCACTGACCACCATGATAACTTGTCCCATCAGGCTGGCTAACACGCTGGCTTCGGTCGTCGCCAGCAGCGGTGGCGAATCGAAGATAATGATGCGGTCGGGATAGCGACTGCTCATCTCCGTCGCCAGTTTGAGCATGTTCTCGCTGGCGAGCAATTCGGTGGACAGATGATGCTTGCTGCCGGCGGGTAAAATCGTCAGTGAGGGCACGTTGGTGTCCAGCAGTACATCGGCCAGATCCAACTGGTCATCGATCAGAAAATCCACCAGACCGAGCGCAGCCTCGAATCCCAAGACCCGCGCCACTGAAGGCTTGACCACGTCAGCATCCACCAGCAGCACGGTTCGATCCCGCTCGGCGGCAATGCTCAGAGCCAGATTACAGGCCGTAAACGTCTTGCCCTCACCCGGCCGGGCGCTGGTCACCATGATCAAATTGGCATGTTCGACCGTTGAGGCGCCCTTGCCATCGATATTCATCAGCAAAGGCCGCTTGACATGACGATATTCCTCCTTGATCCGGCTACGCCGGGTATCGGGCACCAGCATTCCCGCAGCACTGATCCATTCCATATTGAGCGTCACTGAACGCTGGGTTCGCTTAGGCGCGACTGGCGCGGCGACCGGAGCCACTGCGGCGCGACCGATAGCCCGTTCGATGGCATTCTCCTCGATCTTGGGGACAACCACCGGTGGCGCGCTGGGGGCGTGCGACCGACCTAGCATGGCTTTCTCGATACTA
Source organism: Candidatus Contendobacter odensis Run_B_J11 (assembly GCF_000531125.1). Lineage (GTDB taxonomy): Bacteria > Pseudomonadota > Gammaproteobacteria > Competibacterales > Competibacteraceae > Contendibacter > Contendibacter odensensis. The sequence continues at coordinate 18,353 of NZ_CBTK010000278.1, forward strand.
TCCATTCGTCATGCTCCAAAATCGCACTAGAACGGCCATTGGAGGCCGACCGTTTCCACCACCAGCAACCCGGCGTATGCCACCAGCAACATCCCGCCCAACGAAGCATAAGCGACGACCAGCAATCGCTCGCGTCGCACATCAGCCATTGACAATACCGCGCTCACGCTGCCGAACACGGGAACATTGGTGAGTTGCATCAGACTGCGCCGGGTGTCGAAGGTCGGCCACAACTGCGAAATCAGAAAAGCCAGCGCCACGCCAACCGCCAACCCCGCGCCCAGCACCATGGACATCAACAGCGGACGGTTGGGACCGGACGGTTGCAGTGGCACTCGCGGCGGATCGATGATCTTGAAGCGGACATCCTGGCTGGTCTGTTCGATCTGTTGCGACATCTTGGCCGACTCGCGCCGAGTCAACAGATCCTCGAATTTCCTGCGGTTGACTGCGTAATCACGATTCAGTCCCGCCAGATCGGCTTCGATCTGTGGAACGGTGTCGACCTGTCCCTGCAATTCCTTGACGCGCCGGTCGAAAGCGGCCACCCGGGCCTGTAGCGAAGCGATATTGGCTTCCTCCTGGCCCAAGGCGATTTTCAGTTGCTGATACACCGGATTGGCATCCACCCCCTGCGGGCCGAAACTGCTGGTATTGTTATCGCTAGAGCTAGCCGTACTGGCCGCGCTGGCCGCGTATTGCGCCAGTTCTTCATCCCGTTGCTTCTTGAGATCGAGCATAGTCTGCTTGATGATGATGACGTCGGGATGTTTCTCGGTGTACTTAATCAGAAGTTCATCCAGCATTTTCTCCAGATTCTGGATCCGGGTATCAATCGGCAGGGCGGTTGCTGCTTTCCTAGGGTCAGAGCCGGGTTGCGGCCCGATACCGAAGGTGGGTTCCTCACCCCCGATCTGCTGGAGCAGTGAGTTGCGACGGTTCTCGGCCTGGGTCAATTCCAGTCGGGCCGCTTCCAGCTCCGTAGTGGCCTGTTGCATGCGGCTGAAATAGCTCTGCCCTTCCGCGCCCATCAGTGCGACATTCTTGCGCTTGAATTCCTTGACCCGGTCTTCCGCCTCCGCCAGTCGATCCTCGTATTCAGCGATCTGCTTGTCCAAAAACCGCTGAGCCGTATCTGTGTCCAGCCGGGTATCGCCCAGCAGATTTTCCGCAAATACCGTCACTACTGCCTGCACCACCTTCTTGGCCAGTTCTGGATTGCGATCCTGGTAGGCGACGCTGTATAGATTCTCCCGGCCAGATGCCCCAAGCCTAATTTTTTTCTGCAACCCATTGAGCTTTTGATCCAGCGCATCGGGATCCTTGGCCTGAATATCCAGATCGGTCAGCCGGGCGATCTTTTCCAGGTTCGGACGGCTCAGTAAAGTACGGGTCACCAGCCCAATTTGGGCATCCGGGTTAACATTCACCGCCAGCCCCTGCAACAATGGCCGCAGGACGGACTGGGTATCTACGAACACGCGCGCCGAGGCCTCGTACTGATCCGGGAGTTTGTGGACCACCACCCACCCGATCAGACAGACCAGCCAGGCACAGCCCAAGGCATACCAGCGATTACGCCAGATGCCCCGCAGGTAGCCCAGCAATTGTTCGATAATCTCGTTCATGCTCGCGACCTCCGCGCCGATCCGGCGCGCCCGTTCAGAACCAAGACTCCGGAACGATCAGGATATCGCCCGGCAACATATCCACGTTGGCGGTAATGTCGCCGTCATTCAGCAGGTCGTTCACCCGCACTTCATACTCTTTCTGCTTATCGTCTACGACCCGCACCACCTTGGTCTTATTGCCATCAGCAAATTGAGTCAAACCGCCGACTACAATCATTACGTCCAGCAGGGTCATCTTTTGTTTGTAAGCAATCGCCTGCGGCTTGGCGGCTTGGCCTACCACGCGAATCTGCTCGCTGTAAGGACCGATGCCACCGGCAACGATTACGGTGACAATCGGCTGACGGATGTAGGTCTCCAGCGCCTTTTCCAAGTCGCGGGCCAGTTGGGTAGGCGTCTTACCGCTGGCCTGCAAATCTTCCACCAGTGGCGTACTGATCTTGCCATCCGGTCGAACCGTGACTCCCTGGGAAACTTCGGGGTTGCGCCAGACAAAAATCTGCACACTGTCGCCCGGTCCAATCAAATAATTATAGGTTTCCGGGGACGTAGTTTGGGAACCATAGCTAGTGGAGGAAGGAAGACTCACCCCTTCTTTTGAGCTGGCGCATGCGCCGAGTACGATAGCGGACAGTACCAACCCACTGATCCGCGCCCCCTGTTGAAATATCCCAAGTTTCTGCATGTCCGTCACAGCCTCACCTGCCATTAACGATAAGCGGTATCACGATTCCGGCACTGTAGTTCCGGCCCAGTCCATCTGGAACTCCAGCCTCGCCGCCACCGGCCGAAAAGCCTTGGCGGCGGGAACCGTGCTGTCTGAATTACAGTCATTATTCACTGTTGTTTTCAAATTATCTTAGCCGGCTACGCATTTCCCGTCCATGGACACGGTACTAAAAATAATGGCTCTATCGGCTCCCTTCATCGCCATCCGTCATCTTAGCAAGCATTATGCCGAGGGTGACCAACAGCGGACTATCTTTGCTGATCTGACTCTGGACATCCATCGGGGCGAATTCGTAGCTCTGCTCGGCCAGTCCGGCTCCGGTAAATCCACACTGCTCAACCTGCTCAGTGGTATTGATCTGCCCGACAGCGGCCAAATCCAGATCGCCGGACGGATGCTGAACACCTTGCACGAGATCGAACGCACCCGTTTTCGCCGCCGTCATATTGGCTTCGTGTTTCAGTTCTTCAATCTGATTTCTACGCTGACGGTTGAAGAAAACCTGCTGCTGCCGCTGGAATTGAACCGGCGGGCGACGCCGGAGCAGCGCGACCTAGCGTTGGAGTTGCTGGATAACGTCGGGCTGGGCAATCGCCGGGCCAGCTTCCCGGAGCGCCTGTCCGGCGGTGAACAACAGCGATTGGCCATCGCCCGGGCGCTGGTTCACGGTCCTTGGCTGCTGTTGGCCGACGAGCCAACCGGCAATCTCGACACCGACACCGGCGAGCGGATTCTGGAGTTGCTGTTGAATCTGCATCGGCAGGCAAAAACGACTATCGTCATGGTCACTCACAGCCAGGAGGTCGCTGCCCGTGCCGACCGAATACTGATTCTGGACGCCGGCCACATCCGGGAGATTGCACGTTGACCCCACTGTTTTGGCGGGCGCTGCTGCGGCATCCCTGGCGGCATCCCTGGCAATTGGGACTGGCGATTCTTGGTATCGCTCTCGGCGTGGCGGTGGTGCTGGCGGTGGATTTAGCCAACGCCAGTGCCCGCCGCAGCTTCGATCTGGCGATGAACCGGATCACCGGCCATGCGACCCATCGCATCGTTGGCGGGGCGCAGGGTGTGCCCGAAACGGTGTATGTGCAATTGCGACTGGAACGCGGCATTCGGCTGGCCGGGCCAGTCGTGACCGGTTATCTACCCCGTGCTGACCTACCGGGACAATTACTGCAAATTCTCGGAGTTGACCCATTCGCGGAGGCGCCCTTTCGCGATCCCGCCGCTAATGCCACGGGCAGTAATGTTGACCTGCGCGCTTTGCTGCTGAATCCCGACGCTGCCCTGCTGCCAAGCGCCTTGGGCGAGCAGGTGATGCTGCGGCGCGGCGAGCAGCGCTTTATCCTAAAACGCGCGGGTACGTTGAACGGGCCGGAACTGGACGGATTGATCATCACCGACCTCAGCACCGCGCAAACCCTGTTGGGAAAAGCGGGCCGCCTCAGTCACATTGATCTGATGTTGCCGGATAACGCCAGCGGCGAACAACTGGCTGAACAACTACGTGCCTGGCTACCGCCGGATCTGCGGCTGGAGCAGCCGGGGATGCGTAATCAGGCCACGGCAGACCTCAGCGCCGCTTTTTCGCTGAATCTGACCGCCATGAGCCTGCTGGCGCTGGTGGTCGGGATGTTTCTCATCTACAACGCCATGACCTTTTCCGTGGTGCAACGCCGCGCGTTGTTGGGAATGCTCAGGGCGTTGGGCGTCAGCCGCCGGGAACTGTTGATCGGGGTATTGGGCGAGGCTTTGCTGCTTGGGCTGGCGGGCGCCCTGCTGGGCGGGATCATGGGACTGTGGATTGGATCAGGGCTGGTGCATCTGGTGACTCGCACCATCAACGACTTGTATTACGTTCTCAGCGTTCGCGAGTTTTTTATCGAACCGTGGTCGCTGGCCAAGGGAGTGGCGCTGGGTCTGCTGGCAACGCTGGCGGCGGCCTGGCTACCCGCACGGGAAGCCGCCAACGCTCCGCCAGGCCGGGTGTTGAGCCGCACCGATCTGGAAAGTCGTTGGCAAGCCGCTTTGCCTCGCTTGATCGGGATCGGACTGGCGCTGCTGGGGGGTGGCGGTCTGATTCTGTGGTTCTCCGATGAACTGGTCTCCGGTTTCGCCGGGCTGTTTCTGCTGATTCTCGGTTGTGCGCTGCTGACGCCGCCGGCCGTAGTCGGCCTGGTTGGACTGATCCAGCCACTGACAGCTCACATGGGATTACTGGCGCGAATGGCCAGCCGGGATGTCGTTCGCCATCTTAGTCGCACCGGCATTGCGGTTGCGGCGCTGATGGTGGCGTTTGCGACCACCGTCGGCGTCGGGGTGATGGTGGACAGCTTCCGGGGCGGCGTCGTGATCTGGATCAACGATTTACTGAACGCTGATTTGTACATCGCGCCACCGGCTATTGAGGGCAGCGGCGACCGTTCGGAGGCGGTCGCTCCGGCGGCGTTGACGGTGTTGCGAAATACGCCGGGAGTGGCAGCGATCTCTACTTATCGAGGCGCAAAAGTTGAGCTTGACGGACGCACCCTCACCTTGATCGCAGCGGAGTTGGCGCCTGCCGCTCAAGCGGGTTATCACTTGATGGATGGTGATTCAGCCACCGCTTGGCAGGCGTTTCAAACCGGTGAGGCGATCCTGATTTCCGAACCGCTGGCGTATCGAAGCCACCTGTCTGCCGGTGATTCGCTGCAATTGCCAACGGATCGCGGAACACAGCGCTTTACCATTGCTGGGGTGTTTCTGGATTACGGCTCGGAACATGGGCGGATTTTGCTGCATCGCTCCGGCTACCAGCGTTATTGGCAGGATCCAGTAGTTGGTTCAGTGGCCGTCTTCGCTGCGCCGGGTGAAAATCTGGCCAGCTTGCGCGAACGCTTGCAGGAACGGCTGGGATCGATCCAACCGCTGCTGATTCGTTCCAACCGCGACATTCAAAGCTTCACCCTGGAAATCTTCGAGCGCACCTTCACTATTACCCGGGTCTTGCGCCTGCTGGCCATTCTGGCGGCGGTGGTCGGGGTGTTGAGCGCGCTGCTGGCGCTGCAATTGGAGCGGGCGCGGGAGTTTGCCGTGTTGCGCGCCATTGGCATGACCACCGCTGAAATTGGCGGACTGGTGTCGTTGCAAACGGGATTTATGGGGGCCGCCGCCGGATTGTTGGCCCTACCGACCGGGCTGCTGCTGGCAGCGGTGCTGATTTTCGTCATCAACCGTCGAGCCTTCGGCTGGAGCCTGCCGTTTCAGGTAGATCCGATGCTGTTGCTGGAAACATTGACGCTGGCGATCATTGCCGCCTTGCTGGCGGGGCTGTATCCGATCTGGCGCATGGCTCGCGCCCGGCCCGCTGACGCACTCAGGACGGAATAGATGAACCGACGCAACCGTTATGGGTGGAGAATCGGACTGCTGGCAATGGCGCTGATCATCGGTGTGACTGGCTACCGTCTGCTGCAACCGTCACCCCAACCGACCGGTGGAATCACCGTTGGCTCGGCCCTGGGCGGAGGTGATAACGTCGGCTATCAGCGGGCTTACCAACCTCGTCCGCTGCAATTCCCCACCGATCACGGGCCACACCCGGAATTTCGTAATGAATGGTGGTACGCCACCGGAAATCTGAGCGACGCTGCGGGCCGACAATTTGGCTATCAGTTGACCCTGTTCCGCATCGCCCTGTCGCCAACCCCGCCAGTAGCGGATTCAGCTTGGCGCACCCATCAGATTTACATGGGGCACTTCGCCCTAACCGATGTCGCTGGCAACCGGCATTATGGATTCGAGCGCTTCAGCCGGGGCGCAGTAGGACTGGCTGGGGCGCAGGCGACGCCGTTCCGAGTCTGGCTGGAAGACTGGGCGCTGACCGGATCGGAATCCGCTATTTTTCCGCTGCGGCTGCACGCTCAAGAGGGTGAAATCACCCTTGATCTGACGCTGAATGTCGCCAAACCGATGGTTTTGCAGGGCGACCGGGGCTTAAGCCAGAAAACCGCTGAACCGGGCAATGCCTCCTATTACTACTCCTACACCCGTCTGCCAACTCAAGGTCTAGTTCGGGTGGGCGATCACTCCTTTGCGGTGAGCGGCGCCAGTTGGCTGGATCGGGAATGGAGCACCAGTGCATTGGGGCCGGATCAGCGTGGTTGGGACTGGTTCGCGCTGCAACTGGACGATGGGAGGGACTTCATGTTCTACCGCTTGCGTCGCAACGACGGCAGTATGGACCCCTTCAGCAGGGGCGTTCTGGTCGAAGCCGGGGGTCAGGCCCGATCACTGCGCTGGGATGAAGTGGAGTTGCAACCGCTGGGTGAATGGGCCAGTCCCAACAGCGGTGATCGCTATCCCGCCGGTTGGCGTTTGCGCGTATCCGCCGAGAAGCTGGATTTAACGATCACCCCAAAAGTAGCTGATCAGGAAATGCGGCTGACGGTGCGCTATTGGGAAGGAGCGGTTGCGGTGACCGGCCATGCGGGCGATCAACCGATGAACGGGCAGGGCTATCTGGAAATGACGCGGTATGAACCGTCTACCGTAATCCGTTGAATCTCCGCGCAATAGGCTATGCAAGGTGAAACTATGAGCATCATCACTCAGACCGAACGAATTCGGGGCGCATTGTGGGGAATGTTCGTCGGTGATGCGCTGGCGATGCCGGTTCATTGGTATTACAACATAGCGGCGCTACAGCGGGATTTCGGCACGATCCGCGACTACCAGGCTCCCAAGGATCACCATCCCAGTTCAATTATGGCGCTGGCCAGTACCGGCAAGGCCGGGCGTGGTTCCCAAGAGGGTGAAGTGGTCGGCAGTGTGATTCTCAAGGGCAAGAAGCATCATTGGGGACCACCCAACCGCCATTATCACCAAGGGATGCGGGCCGGCGACAACACGTTGAACCTGCTGTGTGCGCGGGTATTGATCCGAACGATGAACGCGATGGGTCGCTACGATCCGGCCACTTTTCTGCGCGAATACATCGCTTTCATGACTGTCCCGGACCGCCATGACGACACTTACGCTGAATCCTATCACCGTGACTTTTTTGCCCACTATGCGCGTGGCCTGCCACCGGAACGCTGCGCCGGAGCCGAAGGGCATGACACCGCCTCTATCGGTGGGCTGGTGACGTTGCCGCCGGTGATTTTCGCCGCGCTGCGTGAAGGCGACCGGGCGGCAGCGGACACAGCAGCGCTGATGCAATTACGGCTGACCCATCGCTCCGGCAAGCTGGAGCATTACGCGCTGGCGCTGAGTGAGTTGCTGGTTCGGTTGCTGCAAGACCCGGAAGCGCGGATTGGGCCGCTGGCCTGCGCGGTCGCCGAACGGCTGGGATTTCCAGCAACAGCAGTGGTCGGGCAGATCATCCGCAATCACCAATCCGATCTGGATGTGATCGGTGGCCTGCTCAGCCCCGCCTGCTACATTGATCAATCCTTTCCAGCGGCACTGTATCTGGCGGCGCGCTATCCAGACGACTTTGAGGCCGCGCTGGTCGCCAACACCAATGTCGGCGGCGACAACTGCCACCGGGGCGCGGTATTGGGGGCGATGCTGGGCGCGGCGCTGGGACTTCGGGCTATCCCTGAACGCTGGATTCAGGGGCTTCAGGCGCACGCCGCCTTGGAGGCGGAAATCGAGACCTTCATCGCCGGATTCGCCGGTACGCCTTAGCGTAGGCGCGCCCAACCCAGTTCCGCGCAACATCTGGCAAATTCAGCCGCTGGCACCGGCTTGCTGAAGTGATAGCCCTGCGCCGCGTCGCAGCCCTGCTCGCGCAGAAAGCGCAACTGTTCAAGCGTTTCGACGCCTTCAGCGACTACAGTTAGCCGCAGACTTTTACCCATCTGAATAATGGCGGTGGTAATAGCGGTATCGTCGGGATCGGCGGGGATGTCGCGGACAAAGGACTGGTCGATCTTGAGCCGGTTGATCGGGAAGCGCTTGAGATAGCTCAGGCTGGAATAGCCGATGCCGAAGTCGTCTACCGCGAATTTCACCCCCCGCGTCTGAAGCCGGCGCATGGTTCCGATCATTTTTTCGGTGTCCCGCATCAACAGGCTCTCAGTGATTTCCAGTTCCAGCAGTTCCGGCGCCAAGCCGACCGTTTCCAGCGCCTGGATCACCTGGTCTTCCAGATGGGGTTGCAGCCATTGTTTGGCCGACAGATTGACGGCGATGGGAATCGCCGGCAGTCCGGCATCCTGCCAACAGCGGTTCTGGGTGCAGGCGACGCGCAAAGTCCATTCGCCGATGGCGTTAATCAGCCCGGTTTCTTCGGCCACCGGAATAAATTTGATCGGCGGCACCAGGCCACGCTCAGGGTGTTGCCAGCGGATCAGGGCTTCCGCACCGATCAACCGGCCCGTCGCCAGCTCAAACTGCGGTTGATAATGCAGCACGAATTCATCGGCCTCCAGCGCATGTCGCAACTCGTTGCTCAGCGCGAACCGTTCTGATACCCGGTGGTTCAGTTCGACAGTGAAAAAGGCATAGCTGGCACGACCTGCTTCCTTGGCTTGATACATCGCACTGTCAGCAAACCGAATCAGCGTTGGGGGATCGGTCGCATCCAGCGGGTAAATGCTGACGCCAATGCTGGCGCCAATATGCAGGCGCTGGTCGTTCAGCATGAACGGCTCATGCAGGGCGTGTAGCAGATGATCGGCAACTTGGCCCACGGCGGCAGGATCGATAATGTCTGGCAGCACCAGGATAAATTCGTCGCCCCCCTGCCGGGCCAGCGTATCCTCTTGCCGAATGCAATGCCGCAACCGTTCGGTCACCTGCTGCAACAATTGGTCGCCAACCTCATGGCCCAGTGAATCATTGATGGTCTTGAAATGGTCAAGGTCCAAAAACAAAACGCCGACGTGCTGCCGTTTACGCTGGGCGTGGTGCAGTGCCTGGGCCAAGCGATCCAGCAGCAAGGTGCGATTGGGTAAACCGGTCAGTGGATCATGCGTCGCCATTTGATGAATGCGCGCTTCGGCGCTCTTACGCTGGGCTTCGCGGTCGAACAAATCCAGCGCGAAGGAAATCTCGCCAGCCAGATTGTTGAGCAGGTCGGTGATATCCGCCTCGAAAAAATTCCGCTCTGCTGCATAGGCGCTCAGACAGCCGACCACCCGACCGTTGCGCCGCAATGGGAAGGCAGCGCCGGCATGAATGCCCATTACGCCCGCCACTTGACGCCAACCCTGAGCGTTGGGATCGCTTGGAAAATCATTGTTCACCACCGGTGATCCCTGACGAAAGGCCATCCCGGTCGGCTCCCAAATCTCCGGGATGCTGGGATCATCGAACAAGTGAGTGCTGGCGAGATAGCGCGGATAGTCGGGTACCGCACCGGCATGCGCTGCCGGCTGGAATCCGCCGGTTTCCGAATCAACGAAACCGATGGTTGCTATTTGCATTTGCTCCAGATCGGCCACGATTTGGCAGACCTGCTGGAACAGATCATGAGGTTCGGCATGACGGATAATGGCGGCGCTGATCCGGCTGAGCGCAGCATAACAATGGCTCAGCCGCAGAATTTTCTGTTCGGCCTGTTTCTGCGGCGTCATGTCGCGGACGGCCTCGACCGTAACTTTGTGGCCCTGATAGGTGAAGCGGCGAAGGTAGATATCGGCATGGAACACCGTGCCGTCCTTGCGCCGGTGCAGGTGATCTACTCGCCGCGTTGACGGAGTGCTGAGTAGTTCGACGTGGGTCGCGGCATCAACGGCCAGGTCACGATCCCGCAGCGCCAGCAGTTCTTCCCGACTGTAACCGTACAGTTTGCAAGCCGCCGGATTGACATCAAAGATGCGGCCGTCGCGGCCATCCACCAACAGCAGCGAATCACCGATAGTGGCGAATACGCCACGGTATTTCACTTCGCTGGCCCGTAGTGCGGCTTCCATCTTCTTGCGGCGGGTGATGTCTTCCTTGATAGCGATGAAATGGGTAATGGTGCCTTTTTCATTGCGGATCGGTGCAATCGAGGCGGATTCCCAGTACAGCGTGCCGTCCTTGCGCCGGTTGCGAAACTCACCACGCCATTCCTGGCCGCTGACGAGGGTTCGCCATAGCCGCTGGTATTGTTCCGGCGGGGTCTTACCAGATTTAAGAATGCGCGGATTGGCGCCGATAACCTCGGCGGCGCTATAGCCAGTCACTTGGACAAACTGCGGATTGACGTACTCAATGGCACCAGCGCAGTTGGTGATAATGACCTGGTTGGCGCTGTTTTCAATAGCCCGTGAAAACAGCCGCAACTGGTGTTCCACCTGCCGCCGTTCGGTGATTTCCACGGTAAGCCGTTGTTGTTGCTGGAAAAAATCCCGTACCAGTTGCGCCAGTTGGCCGAATTCGGTATCCCGATCCGACAGTGAGTCGAGCAGGGCGGGATCGTGGCTGCGCAGGCTGCGCGCTAACAGGCGCAGCGGGCGGTTGATCCAGCGCAACAGCGCGACGAACAGGGTAACGAGCGCCAGCAGACCGCTGAGAATGAAGGTCAGGAGCGCGGCGTTCCTGATCAGCGCCACTATGAAGATGGCGATAATCAGCAGCAAGATGCCGAGAATACGAAGCTGGATTTTGCCGATGGGTAGCTTCATGGTGGCGGAGTTCCATGGCTCGATGCAGTAACCCAGCCGGATCGGCGGCGATGGCTGGACCAGGCGTCAGCACTGTACAGCACCAGCGCCAGCCAGATACAGCCGAATGCGGCCAGATGAATGGCGGTGAATGGTTCGCGGTAGACGGCGACCGCCAGCAGGAATTGCAGGGTGGGCGTCAGGTACTGAATCAGGCCAACAGTGGACAGACGCAGCAGACGGGTGGCTTCGAGAAACATCAGCAACGGAGCAACGGTGATCAGGCCAACGGCCAGCAGCAGCAGATCGGTGCTAACGTCCCCCGTGCCAAATGCGCCGGTTCCGCGCACCGCAAGCACCAATAGAAACAGCAGGGCGACCGGCGCCAGCAACGCGGTTTCCACGCCCAAGCCCAGCGCCGCCGGATGACCGGCTTTCTTGCGCAGCATCCCGTAGCTACCGAAACTCAGTGCCAAACTGAGGGCAATCCAGGGCACCAAGCCGTAACCCGCGATGAGAACCAGTACACCCACCGCAGCGAGGGCGACCGCCGCCCACTGGCGGGGATTCAGCCGCTCGTGCAGGAACAGCACACCCAGCACCACATTGACCAGTGGATTGATGTAGTAGCCAAGGCTGGCTTCCAGAATCCGCCCGTGCTGCACCGCCCAGATATACAACAGCCAATTGGTAGAAATCAGCAGCGTCGTTAGCAGGTAGAAGCGCAGGCGGCGCCAGTCGCGGAATTCAGCGCACAAGGCGTGCCACTGACCCTGCGCCAGAATCAGCGCCAGCAGCACCACCACCGACCACAAGATGCGGTGCGCCAGCACTTGCAGGGGAGGAACCTGCCCAAGCAGTTTGAAATAGATCGGGAACAGCCCCCAGATGCCAAAGCAGCCCAGCGCATTTAATACTCCGGTAAGGGAATGATCCACTGATGGATCAGGTGCGGGCGGTAAGGGCAGAGACATGCGCGGTATCCGCTTCAGCCCGGCAGAGTGGCGAAGGCCCGCCAGCCGGCGACCGCTGCCAGCAGCAGGAACAGGACGCCGCTGACCCGGTGTAGCAGAGGCATCGGCAATCGTTGCAATACAGTGCGTCCGGCCAGCACCCCCAACGCCGAAATCGCCGCCAATCCTAGCGTCCCGCCGACCCAGACCGGCAGCGCGTCCTGGGTGCTGGCGAGGCCGGCCACGGCGAGCTGGGTTTTATCCCCCAGTTCCGCCAGGAAAATGAGTACAAAGGTAGACAGCACCACACTTCGACCGCTTTTTTCCTCAACTTCGACTGTTTCCGCATCGGCTTCTCGCCAAGCTCGCCAGCCGAATACGGCGAACAGAACCGCCACGATAGCGGCCGTTGCCCATTCGGGCACCCAGGCGGCAACGGAAGCACCAAACAGAACCGCCAGCAGGTTGAGTACCGCGAATGCCAGCACCGCGCCGATTAACACCGGCGCGGGCGGATGACGAGCGGCCAGAGTCATGCAGACCAGTTGGGTTTTGTCACCCAGTTCGGCTAAAGCAATCAAACCAAATGCAGTGGATGTAGTGATGATAAAAGCGCTCATGACTATCTATGGTAGTTGCTATGGAAAGGTTGCATGATAACCATATTAGTGGCAATTCGGGTGGAGAAAACTATGCGTGGGTTTGGCTGGTTGGTCTTGGTATGCGCATTAGCGGTCGGCGCTACCAGTGCGGTCGCCGACAGCATTCGCTGTGGCGGTTATCTGGTGAACACCGGCGATTCCCAGTCGCGGGTGCTTCAGATCTGTGGCGAACCGCAACGCGCCTGGCAGGACGGTTTCATCGAACAGGTGGTGCGCCGGAATGAGGGCTATGCGGTCAATCCGGCGCCGCTGAATCCCGATGTCCGTCCGCCAGGTTACGAAACCGAGTATCGCCGAGTCATTCCCGTCTACCGTTGGGATTACAGTTTTGGGCCTGGAACCTTCCTGAAAACCCTGATTTTTCACGGCGATGTGCTGGTCAACATCCTTGATGGCCCACGGCAGTAAAGCCGTGTTAGCCGGTTGGTAACGTCAGCCGTTCCAGTACCTCCAGCACCGCACGCGGTTCCAGTTTACCCTTGAAAAACAGCACCGGGCCGGGTACATCCTGAAAATCCTCTGCGCCGACGTTCAGCCGTTCTGATACCGCCACAATCAAATCGGGCATGGCGGCACGGCGCAGCTTGTCCAGCTTGCGGCGCAGATAATCGGGATGCCAGAAGCCCATGATCTCGATATGCGCGATCCGTCCATCGGGATGACGCAGGGCAAAGTCGGGTACGAATACCGTTCCTTTCAAATCCACGATTTCCACTTCCCGCTCCAAAACCCACGGCGTATTGAGTTTTTCCCAGCGGCGGACAAAGTTTTCTTCCAGCAGGCTGTCATAAGCCGGCGGCGCGGCGCCCAGCGGCTTAAGCGGCGATTGTGAGTCGATCTGGTAGCTGAGTTCCTGGCCGTCCCGTTGCAATACCGCCACCATCTCCCAACGGCTGACCCGCAACAGCGCTGGCAGGAACACTGCCATTTGCAAGCCGTACTTGCGAGTTTGCTTGAACAGGCTGGCGGGGCCATCTACGTAAATCTGATAGCCGTCGTCCAAGTGGCCTTCAACCGCGTACATCAGCCCGTGAAACTTGAGATGGCGGAATAGTCGCCGGTATTCACCGGGAACATTGCGGTGGGCGATAAGGCGTAGACACAGCGCCGAGTACAGCAGTCCTTGCGCTTGGGCGAGGTTGTAGCGGTTTACCAGCGCCTCTGGAGTGAAATCCGGCAGCACCGTTAGTAGATGATGCTCCGGCAGGTCGGCATACAGCGCCTCGCGCAGCGTTTCTACCTCCAGTTGATAGCGCGGCGCGACTGCTTCCAGCACTTCCCGCGCCTGAGTTTCACCGTAACCGCCGCGCTCGGCGGCCAAGGTGAACACCTCCCGCCGCAGCGTTTCTGGTTCGAGTTCGCCAGTCGCCAGGGTGAATTCGGCGGCATTCAGCGCCAGATGAGCAAAGCCGCGCACGATGCGGTAATCGGGCGAGTCGCCTTCCAGCGCCCGTAATGCCGCCTGCAACTCGCCTCGAGTGCGATGCTGATGCTCGCAGATCAGGGTCAGAACCTGTTCGGCCCAGACCTGTTGCTCGCGGCGCAGAAAGCGCGGATAAATCTGGGCACCGCGTTTGTGGGAAAAGAGGAGATCGGAGGGTAGCATCGCTTCGGAATTGGCACTGGGAGCGCGTGGATCACACGCAGTCCGTCAGGGTTTGGGTAGGATTTATTGATTCGGCGGATATTCAGGCTCGCCCCACCGGTTATAGAAATAGTCGTAGTTGGCGATATGGTGATGCTGCGAAACCAGGGTTACGAAGTTATGGTGCGACCCAGTCGGTGGCAGTTGGGGTCGGAACAGGCAATGTTGCAAACGACACTGTTGGAGAGTTGGGTTAGTGCGGCGCTGGAAATTGCGCCCGAAGCTGCGGATGAACTGGCGAATTGGCAGTCTCAACGCCGCCGCTGGATTGAATACGGACAATCACGCTTGCAGGTTGGGCATCGGGACTTATGAGCATGGACAGGCACAGCGCCGAGTTAGGGTATGGGTATGCCATGTGTCCACAGTTCATATTCGCTAATATCTATTTCATCATTCCAATAAACTGCGTAGCCACCTTGATCAACCCGGACATTTTTGAAAAACGCCGAGTTTTTTAAGTCAGCAAACATTTCTTTTTCCAGCAAATGAATAACGTAATGTTTCCCATTTAATCTCTACGGGTCTAATTCCCCGCAGCTTGCTGCGTTCTTTGGTAACCCAATACCCCGCAGCTTGCTGCGGGGTCGTTTATCAAACTCTACAACTAACGTATGGCTGTCAATCGCTTGCACAGAAGTAATTTTAGAGCACTCTTTGTGGCAAGTCACCTTCGATAATTTCTAATATCCCTATGTTGAAAAGACCATTGTACTCACCGTACACTGCATGAAAATATAGTGGCAGGTGACTGCCAAAAAAATTGGCAGTTTCAATTCTTCTTGGGATGAGCGGCGATCCAAATTTTGGCGCGTTGTTGAGCTTCTGTTATTTGTTGCTCTGTAAAATGGGTAGTGAGATTATTGATCATTTCAACTACCTTCTCTTGAAATGGAGTACCTTCACTATACACATAAGAAACGTAAACCCACATTAGAGCAATAACACTATCTTTGGTTACACCGGCACATTGCCCATATTTCATACCGAGACCGAATTGAGCAAGAGCATTACCTTGATCAGCGGCTTTGTGAAGCCAATAAACAGCTTGAGCATCGTCTTTGGGTACACCTTGGACATTGGTATATGCCCTACCAAGATTTAGTTGGGCTTCAGCATATCCTTGATCAACAGCTTTGCGATACCAGTAAGCAGCTTGAGTATCATCTTGGGGTATAGCAATCATTTACCAATAGTTCGGACAGTTTTTCTAACTGCTGTTCAAAAAAACCTTCAACCTAGTAAAATGGAGTCTTCCACGACGACATTTTTAACTAAAATTGAAGGTTCCCATGTCTATAGTAGAAACCGTTTTACGGCAGATGTCCAGTGTGTTGAAACCCCAACGTACTTTTCTAGTCATTCTGTTGACAACTCTGATATATTTACCAGGAAAAGCCAACTTTCGTAATCTAAGTCGCTATAGTCATCTGCATGAAAAGACCTACTCCCGTGGGTTCCGCAGGGACTTTGATTTCGTTAAGTTTAATCGATTGAGTTTAGCGGATATTATCGCTAATAATTCTACATGGGTGGTCGCGATTGATTGCACGTTTTGTCCTAAAAGTGGTGAACAAACTTATGGATTAGATCACTTCTACAATAGCCAACAGGGTCGGGCCGAGAACGGTTTAGAACTGTCCACTCTGGCCTTGGTAGATGTCGATTACAACACGGCTTACCCTCTCTCCAGTCGCCAAACTCCACCCCTGGACAACCCCCAAGAAACCCGCGTGGACGACTATTTAAAGCATCTTCAACAGGATTTTTCGGCTTTACCCGCCGGCGTTCGTTATGTATTGGCCGACGGTTACTACAGTAAAATCAAATTTATCAATGGAGTATGCAACCTGGGTCTGCATCTCGTCAGCAAGCTACGCCACGATGCCAATCGGCGTTGGCTCTATCACGGCCCGCAAAAGCCCCGAGGTCGTCCTAAGCAGTACGATGGCAAAGTCCGTTTCCAACTCCAAGAATGGGATCGATTTGAGAAAGCCGGCGAAGTGCACGAAACTCAGGTGTATACGTCCGTCGTCAATAGCACTCATTTTAAACGAAATGTCCGAATTATTTATTTGATGAAACCCATCGGTCAAAAAATCAAAACCGCATTGTTGTATTCGACCGATATCGAGTTGCCAGCGCTGGAAATTTATCGTCTCTACAAGGCCCGATTTCAAATCGAATTCCTGTTCCGGGATGCTAAACAATTTACCGGCTTATTAGATTGTCAAGCACGCAGTCCATCGGCTCTTCATTTTCATTTTAACGCCTCCATGACTGCCTTGAATCTCCTCAAACTGGAGGATCGACAATGAAATCAGGGTACGGATCGACCCGTTATTTCTATTGCCAGTTGGAAGATTCGCAAATTCAATGAACATTTGCTCAAACGCTTTTCTTCCTTCTTAGGTTTGGACTTCAGTTCAATTAAATCCAGTCCCGAGTTCGGCAACCTATGTAACTACGGGGCTATCGCTGCATGAAACTGTCCGAAGTATTGAGGTATAAAAGCTGGGTAAAATCGTATTTGAAGATGCTACGAAATAATTTTGCAATTACCTCAATCAATTAGTTATTTATAAGCCGCCAATTATAATTCTCATTTTTGAGACAATAAACCCCGGTTTCCACAAGAACCCTCGAAGAATCGAAAAATTCATTAGCATCTCGGCGCGAGACACCGGCAGGAGGTTGCAACACCAAATAGGATCAGTGGAACTCCCGCCGCACTCTCAAAATCCGGTCTTGCGCAACACGATCTGCCGGAACCAGCCGCCAGCCAGCGCCGGCAGATCGGACACGACTTCCAGCCCCGGCACTTGCGCTAACACGGCTTCAAACACCACATTGGTTCGGGTCGCCAGCAGCCCCAGCAGCGGACTGATCAACCGCCGCAGCGGCGCGTTCTGTCCAGGCCGCAGAAACTTGTCGAGAATCAGGATTCGCCCGCCGCGCCGCAGCACCCGCGCCGCTTCCGCCAA
This sequence comes from Candidatus Contendobacter odensis Run_B_J11, assembly GCF_000531125.1. Taxonomy (GTDB): domain Bacteria; phylum Pseudomonadota; class Gammaproteobacteria; order Competibacterales; family Competibacteraceae; genus Contendibacter; species Contendibacter odensensis. Next base: position 35,537 of record NZ_CBTK010000278.1, read on the forward strand.
AACCTGCTCTGGATGAGGTGTCACCGCCAGAATCAGATGCAGCAGCACCACATCAAAGGCGGCGTCGGCATACGGCAGGCAGCGGGCATCGCCTACATCAAGAGTCATCTCTAATCTCAGGGTGGCGGCCTTGCGGCGGGCGCGAGCCAGCATCGCCGGGGTCAGGTCGAGACCGGTGTAACGTGGCCCGGACGGCAGCAACGGCACATCCAATCCGCTGCCGATCCCGACCAGCAACACTTCGGCGTGCGCTTCCTCGCTGAGTAGCGCCAGGCTGCGCCGCCGCGCCGAAGCGGTGAACGGCGCTACCAGGGCATCGTAGATCGGCGCGAACAGGGTGTAGCTGTAGCGCAGCGTCATGCTGGATTCAATGCAGCGTGCGAGGAATGGATAGCACGAACGGCGGGATGTCGGTATCGAAGACTCGACCATCATCGGCCAGCATTTGATAGCTGCCTTTCATGCTGCCGACCGAGGTTTCCAGAATTGCGCCGCTGGTGTACTGAAAGCCTTCACCGGGGCGCAAGTGGGGCTGTTCGCCAACCACGCCTTCGCCGCGCACTTCCTCAATCTTGCCGTTGGCGTCGGTAATAATCCAGTGTCGGCTGAGCAGCTTGGCGGCAATATTGCCCTGGTTCTGAATCAGCACGGTATAGGCGAACACATAGCGGTCACTGTCTGGAGCCGACTGTTCCTCCAGATAAAAGGCTTGCGCAGCGACCTTGATGCTGTAATCGGTTTTTTTCTTCGCCATGGCTGATGTTCCGGGGGGTGGTAGTAGATTCGGTGGGGAATAGATGAACTGTAGAGCAACTCACTGCTCACCGGTAACCGTCGCCCGCAACGCTTGAAGCAACCGCTCGTGAATACCGCCAAAGCCGCCGTTGCTCATGATTAAAACATGAGTCCCTGGTTTGATTTGGGTCTGGACTGCGGCCAGCGTCGCGTCGAGCGAATGGCAAATCTGTTGACGCGAGCCGAGCGCTACCGCCACCACCCCAAGATCCCAGCCGAGATCGGGAGCCTGATACAACACTACGGCATCGGCCAGCTTCAGCGCCGGCGCGAGGCTATCCTTGAAGACGCCCAGTTTCATGGTGTTTGAACGGGGTTCCAGCACCGCAATGATCGGCTGATCACCCACCCGGGCGCGCAGTCCGGCCAGCGTGGTTGCAATCGCAGTAGGATGGTGAGCGAAATCGTCGTACACCACCACGCTATTGACTGCACCGCGCACCTCCAGCCGCCGTTTGACACCCTGAAAATCCGCCAGCGCCGCAATCGCCTGGGCAGGCGCTACCCCGGCATGATGGGCTGCCGCGATGGCGGCGAGGGCGTTATAAACATTGTGCATTCCCAACTGTGTCCATTCCGCCCGACCTTGAAGTTCACCGTGGTAATACAGCTCGAAGGCGCTGCCATCCGGTGCGATGCCCCGCGCTTCCCAGTCGCCGACGCCAAAGGTTTCCACTGGAGTCCAGCAGCCCATTGCCAGCACTGCGGCCAGATTCGCATCCTGCCCATGGGTCACGATCCGCCCCGATCCCGGCACGGTGCGGAGCAGATGATGGAACTGACGCTGAATGGCCGCCACATCCGGGAAAATGTCGGCGTGATCGAATTCCAGATTATTCAAAATCAGGGTGCGCGGACGGTAATGAACGAATTTGGAACGCTTGTCGAAAAATGCGGTGTCGTATTCGTCGGCTTCCACCACGAAGAACGGGCTGCGGCCCAGTCGCGCTGACTGCCCGAAATTGGCCGGAATCCCGCCGATCAGAAAGCCGGGTTCCAACCCCGCGTCTTCCAGAATCCAGGCCAGCATGCTGCTGGTGCTGGTTTTGCCGTGCGTGCCGGCCACCGCCAGCACATGGCGGTCACGCAGCACATAATCTGCCAACCACGCTGGCCCGGAGGTGTAGGGCCGATTGTGATCCAGCAGCGCCTCGATAATCGGTCGGCCCCGACTCATCACATTGCCGACGACAATCATATCCGGCTGAAATTGGTCGAGCTGTTCGGGGGCGTAGCCTTCCCGCAGGGTGATACCGGCTTCCGCCAGTTGCGTACTCATCGGCGGATAGACCCCGGCGTCGCAACCGGAGACGCGATGCCCCGCCGCACGGGCTAATAGGGCAACACCGGCCATGAAGGTGCCGCAAATACCGAGAATGTGAATGTGCATTTTAATCACCGTAGTTCTCGCGGCAGCGCAAACACCACGTTTTCCTCTTGGCCTACGCTTTCGGTCACTGCCGTCGCGCCCAGTTCCCGCAAGCGGGCGATCACCTGTTGCACCAGCACTTCCGGCGCTGAGGCACCGGCGGTCACGCCGATGGCGGTCTGATTCGCCAGCCATGCCGGGTCTATATCCTCGGGGCCGTCAATCAGATAGGCTGGGGTGCCCGCTTTTTCGGCCAATTCGCGCAGCCGGTTGGAATTGGAACTGCTGCGCGATCCGACCACCAGCAGCAGTTCACAGCGGCCTGACAGATTTTTGACCGCATCCTGGCGATTCTGGGTGGCGTAGCAGATGTCATCCTTGCGCGGTCCCTGAACCGCTGGAAATCGCGCGCGCAGGGCGGTGACGATCCGTGCGGTGTCATCCACCGACAGGGTGGTCTGGGTCACGTAGGCCAGTTCTTCGGGATGGCGCACCGGCAACGTCCAGACATCCTCGACGGTTTCCACCAAATACAGGTGTCCGCCCTGGCGCTCGTCGTACTGGCCCATGGTGCCCTCGACCTCTGGATGACCGGCGTGGCCGATCAGGATGACCTCACGCCCGGCGCGAGCGTGACGGCTAACTTCCATGTGGACCTTGGTGACCAGCGGACAGGTGGCGTCGAATACCTTGAGGCCACGTTGCGCCGCCTGTTCCCTGACCATTCGCGCTACCCCGTGGGCGCTGAAGATCAGCGTCGCTCCGTTGGGCACCTCGTTCAGTTCCTCGACGAACACCGCGCCGCGCCCGCGCAGATCGTCTACCACAAACCGGTTATGCACCACCTCATGGCGCACGTAGATGGGCGCTCCGAATAAATCCAGCGCCCGTTCGACAATGCCGATAGCCCGATCTACGCCAGCGCAAAAGCCGCGGGGATTGGCAAGGTGGATTTGTACGCTCATGCAATTCTCCAGAAAAACAGAGGGTTGGATCAGGAACCATCCACCGGATTTTTCAGAGGGTCACTCTTGTTGGACCCCAGGCTATCCAGCACCAGCAGCACTGCGCCAAGGGTAATCGCCGAATCGGCGATATTGAAGGCCGGCCAGTACCAGCGATCATAATAGAGTTGAATGAAGTCAATGACTTGTCCCAGCCAAACCCGGTCAATTAAATTGCCGACTGCCCCGCCTAGAATCAGCGCTAAAGCCACTGCCAGTCGCTGTTCCGCCGGTTTGAGCCGCACTAGCCAGACCAACAGCCCCATGCTGACCATCAGTCCCAGCCCCAGGAAGAACCAACGCTGCCAACCACCGGCATTGGCGAGAAAACTGAAGGCAGCGCCGGTATTGTAGGTCAGCAACAGGTTGAATGACGGCGCCACCGGCAGCGGTTGATGCATCACCAGCAGCCTCTCGGCGAGGTACTTGGTGGCTTGATCCAACCCGATCACCAAGGCGCTGAGCCACCACCATTGTTTGAGCATGAAATCAAGCCGGGGTTACGCGGAAAAAAACGCCCGTTTCCGCGAGTCTGAGATCAATCCGACACGGCGGGAAACGGGCGTGATGTACGTCATTGAAAATTGGTCGGGGCGAGAGGATTTGAACCTCCGACCACCTGCACCCCATGCAGGTGCGCTACCAGGCTGCGCTACGCCCCGGGTTGTAGCAGTTTGGCTGCCACGAAGAAGGGTCATGCTAATTCAATCCGCCGGGCTTGCCAAGCGTTTCCGTCGTGTCGCTACTGCGGTTCACCCTCAAAGTCATCCACCCGCGCCTTGAGTTTCTGGCCGGGCCGAAAGGTGACGACCCTGCGGGCAGTAATTGGGATTTCCTCTCCAGTCTTGGGATTGCGACCCGGCCGCTGATTCTTGTCACGCAGGTCGAAATTACCAAACCCGGACAGCTTGACCTGCCGTCCTCGCTCCAGGGCACTGCGAATTTCCTCGAAGAAAATTTCTACCAGTTCCTTGGCCTCGCGTTTATTGATGCCCAGTTCCTCAAACAGCCGTTCTGCCATGTCCGCTTTTGTCAGTGCCATGCTTCTAAATCCTAAGCGTTGCGCCAAACTGCCCAGACAGTTCAGCAATGATCCCGGATACGGTCGCCTCGACCACACTATCAGTAAGATTGTGCGAGAAATCTTGTAAAATCAATCCCAAAGCCAAACTTTTCTGACCTTCCGCAATTCCTTTGCCGCGATAGACATCGAACAGCCGCACTTCGCGCAAGCGCTCGCCGCCATAATGACGGATGCAATCCTGAATCGCCTGGGCGCTGATCGCTTCCTCCACCACGATAGCAATGTCGCGACGACTGGCCGGAAACTTGGAAATCTCCCGAAACGCCGGTAGTCGCGCCGCCTGCAATCCGCTCAACGACAACTCGAAGACGAAGGCATCGCCTTCCACCTCCAACTCCCGCGCCACCTGTGGATGCAACGCGCCCAACCAGCCGACTGCTACGCCACTGCGTTCGATGCGGGCGCTTTGGCCCGGATGCAGCGCCGGATGAGTGGCGGCAACGAAGGTGAAGGTTTCCGCTTCACCAGTCAGGGCCAGCAGCGCCTCGACATCGGCCTTGAGATCGAAGAAATCCGTCGTCCGGGCCGGTACGCCCCACTGTTCCGAAAAAACGGTGCCAACGACGACCCCGGCAATGTACGGCTCCTGCTGCAATCCATCATCTGTTGGAATGAAGTTCAAACCCTGCTCAAACAGCCGGCCACGCGGCTGCTGGCGTTTCTGATTGTAAATCAGCGCCTTGAACAATCCAGGCCATAAACTGGTGCGCATAACCGCCAGATCGGCAGAAATCGGATTCGCCAGCGCCAGCGGTTTGCGCTCCGGGTCAAGGCGGTGCTGGAACGCCGGATCGACAAAGCTGTAGGTAATGACCTCCTGAAAGCCGCGTTGCACCAGGGTTTCCTTGAACCGCTCCGGCGCGACCTGCCCTTCTGATTGCGGAGGTAAATCCAGTCGAATCAGAGGCCGGTTGCCCGGCAGACGGTGATAGCCGTAAATGCGGATGATTTCTTCAATCAGATCCGCTTCCAGAGCAATATCAAACCGGCTGCTCGGTGGAACCACCAGCCAATGCTCCACTTCCACCGCCACCGCCATGCCCAGGCGGCGCAGGATTTCCTCGACTTCGGACGCCGGAATATCCAGCCCCAGCAGCGTGCGAATCCGCTCCGGGCGCAGGCGAATCGCCGGTTCGGCGGGCAAATGCTCCGGGGAAACCGCCTCGATGATCGGCCCCGGTTGACCACCCGCCATATCCATCAGCAGGCGGGTGGCGCGTTCGGCGGCGCGGCGCTGCAACTGCGAATCCACCCCACGCTCGAAGCGATAGGAGGAATCGGTTTGCAAGCCGTAGCGGCGGGCGCGACCGGCAATACTGGCCGGGGTAAAGAAGGCGCTTTCCAGAAACACGTCGCGGGTAGCCGCAGTGCAGGAGCTGATTTCACCGCCCATGATTCCCGCCAGGGCCAGCGGGCCATTGCCGTCCGCGATCAGTAGCGTGTCCGCATCCGGCTCCACCACCGAACCATTCAGCAGTTCCAGCCGCTCGCCAGGCCGGGCGCAGCGCACTTCAATGCCACCGCTCAACCGACCCAGATCGAAAGCGTGCATCGGCTGGCCGAGTTCCAGCATCACATAATTGGTCACATCCACCAGCGGCCCCAAACTGCGCACTCCGGCACGGCGCAAGCGCTCTTTCATCCACAACGGCGTCGCGGCCGCTGGATTGACGCCGCGAATCACTCGACCCACATAACGCGGACAACCCGCAGGGTCGAGCAAGCTCACTGGAAAGGTCGCGTCCAGCATCGGCGCGACGGCATCGGCTGCAACGGGCCGGAACTCGCAGCGGTTGATCGTCGCCACTTCGCGGGCGATACCTTCCATACCCAGACAGTCACCGCGATTCGGCGTCAGCTCAATCTCGATCAGCGCATCGTCCAGTTGCAGCAACTCACGCACACTTTGACCGGGGCGACTGCCATCCGGCAGCGGCAGTAAACCCTCTGAAGTTTCCGCCAGCCCCAGCTCTGTGGCTGAACACAACATCCCTTGCGATTCAACGCCGCGCAGTTTGGATTTTTTGATGGTAAAACCGCCGGGCAACACCGCGCCGATCAGGGCCGTAGGCGCATACATCCCGACTGCGACATTCGGCGCGCCACAGACAATCTGCAACGGTTCCATGCCCCCTACTTCCACCGTTGCCACCCGCAACCGGTCGGCATCGGGATGTGGCATCAGCCCGATCACGCAACCGACCACCACCTGCTCAAACGCGGGCGCGGCGGCTTCGGTGCGGTCTACCTCCAGACCGGCCATGGTCAGTTGCGCCACCAGTTCGGCGCTGGAAACCGCAGGATTCACCCATTCCCGCAACCATTGTTCGCTGACTTTCATCCCTTGTTTCCTCGATCCGCGTTACTGGAACTGCCGCAAAAAGCGCAGATCATTCTCGAAAAACAGCCGCAAATCATTGACGCCATAGCGCAACATGGTCAGGCGTTCAACGCCCATCCCGAAGGCATAGCCGGTGTAGCGCTCGGAATCAATGCCAACTTTGGCAAAGACCGCTGGATGCACCATGCCGCAGCCCAGCACTTCCAGCCAACCGCTGTGCTTGCACACCCGGCAGCCGCTACCGCCACAGATGACGCACTGAATATCCACCTCGGCCGAGGGTTCGGTAAACGGAAAATAGGACGGGCGGAAACGCACCGCCAAATCGCGCTCGAAGAAGTGGCGCAGGAAATCGTCCAGCACTCCTTTCAGGTCGGCGAAACTTACGGCTTCATCCACCAGCAAACCCTCGACCTGATGAAACATTGGTGAGTGGGTTAGATCCGAATCGCAACGATAAACCCGCCCCGGCGCGATGATCCGCACCGGCGGTGCCTGCTGCTCCAGCACCCGGATTTGCACCGGCGAAGTGTGGGTGCGAAGCAGGGTGTGGGCGTCGAAATAAAAGGTGTCGTGCATCGCCCGCGCCGGGTGATGCGGCGGGATATTGAGGGCCTCGAAGTTGTGGAAATCATCCTCGACCTCCGGCCCTTCGGCGACCGCAAAGCCGATGCCGGTGAAGAACGCCTCAATCCGCGCCAGGGTACGGCTGAGCGGGTGGCGACCGCCCGGTTGCTGACCACGTCCTGGCAGGGTCACGTCAATCGCCTCGCTCGCCAGTCGGGCATTCAGCGCCACTGCTTCCAGCGCGGTCTTGCGCAGGGTGAGCGCAGTTTCCAGCGCTTGCTTGGCCTCATTAATCGCCTGGCCGGCCTCGCGCCGCTGTTCGGGCGGCAACCGGCCCAGCTCCTTGAGGCGTTCGGTAAGCACCCCCTTTTTGCCCAGATAATGCACCCGCCATTGATCCAGCGCGGCGAGATCGTCGGCTCCGGTAATCGTAGTGCGAGCAACTAGGAGGAGTTCGGGCAATGCATCCACGCGAGCGATCTCTCAACACAGTAAACCATCGGGGCCATTGAAAAGGGGAAAGGATCATCGCCTTTCCCCATCAAGAAGCCTACATGCGCCGCAGACCGGAACCCGGCCCTGCGGATGGATTCAGGCGATGCCGAGCGCAACCTTGGCGCGGCTGGCCAGTTCGGCAAACGCCGGCTTGTCGAACACCGCCAAATCAGCCAGCACCTTACGGTCAATTTCGATGGTCGCCAGATTCAGCCCGTTGATCATCCGGCTGTAAGACAGGCCATTCTCGCGGGCGCCGGCATTGATGCGGGCAATCCACAGCGCACGGAATTCGCGCTTCTTCTGACGGCGGTCGCGGTAGGCATATTGGCCGGCTTTGATAACAGCCTGTTTGGCCACCCGGAACACCTTGCTACGGGCACCGTAATAGCCTTTAGCCTGGTTCAGAACTTTCTTGTGACGGGCGTGGGCAGTAACACCACGTTTTACTCGGGGCATGGCTTTTCCTCTAATCCAGCAGCGTCAAGCGTAGGGCAACATCCGGCGCACGGCCGGGGTATCCACCGCCGCTACGGTCATGGTTCCGCGCAACTGGCGCTTCCGCTTGGTGGTCTTCTTGGTCAGGATGTGCCGGTGGTGCGAGTGGGCCGTCTTGAATTTGCCGGACCCGGTGCGGCTAAAGCGCTTGGCCGCGCCGCGATTGGTTTTCATCTTGGGCATTGCATGACTCCGCGATTGCAAAAGGTAAATGAATGGGCTAACCCCGGTGCGTGCCGAAGCTGGGAACTGCCAACCCTCCGAAGGGAGTTAATTCTTCTTGATCGGCGCGATGGTCATCACCATCTGCCGCCCTTCCATTCTGGGTCGCTGTTCCACCGTGCCGTAGGGCGCAAGATCGGCTTCAACGCGCTTGAGGAGGTTCATCCCCAAATCTTGGTGCGCCATTTCGCGGCCCCGAAACCGCAGCGTCACCTTGGCTTTGTCGCCTTCGGTCAGGAAACGGATCAGGTTGCGTAGTTTGACCTGATAGTCTCCTTCGTCCGTACCTGGACGAAATTTCACTTCCTTAACCTGAATCTGTTTCTGCTTCTTCCTGGCTTCCTGCTGCTTCTTAGCCTGATCGAAGCGGAACTTGCCATAGTCCATGATGCGGCAAACCGGCGGTTTGGCGTTCGGGGAGATTTCCACCAAGTCCAGTTCAGCATCCTCAGCCATCTGTCGGGCTTGCACCAAGGGCACAACCCCGGCCTGCTCACCCTCTTGATCGATGAGGCGTACTTCACGCCCGGTGATCTCGTCATTGAGCCGGAGTTCATTATTCGCGGCGATGTTGCTGTCCTCCAGTGATTATTCGGTTCGCCCGCGCCGGACGATGTCGGTTTGCAGGAGATCCACAACCGCAGTCAGGCTCATGCTGCCCAAGTCCTTGCCGGTGCAGGTGCGCACAGCGACCGTTTCTGTTGCCATCTCCCGATCACCCACTACCAGCAGGTACGGAATGCGCTGTAGCGTGTGTTCACGAATTTTAAAGCCGATCTTCTCGTTTCTCAAGTCAGCAGCTACGCGGAAACCTTGTTGCATAAGGTTTTTTTCGATCTGGGCTGCATAAGCCGCCTGATGATCAGTGATGTCGAGCACCACTGCCTGCACTGGCGCCAGCCAAACCGGCAACGCCCCGGCGTAATGCTCGATAAGGATACCGATGAAACGCTCCAGCGAACCGAGAATGGCCCGATGGAGCATAACCGGTACTCGCTTGCTGCCATCCTCGGCAATGTAATGGGCGTCCAGCCGACCGGGCATCGAAAAATCCACCTGGATAGTGCCGCACTGCCACAGTCGATCCAGACAGTCGCGCAGCACGAATTCGATCTTCGGCCCGTAAAATGCGCCCTCGCCCGGTTTCAACCGCCACGGCAAACCGGTGCGGTTCAGCGCCAGTTCCAGCGCGCTCTCAGCCTTGCTCCAGACGTCGTTGCTGCCGACCCGCTGCTCGGGCCGGGTCGCCAACGCCAATTGCACTTCACTGAATCCGAAATCGCCGTAAACCCGGAACAGCAGATCCATGAACGCCGATACTTCGGGCTGAATCTGATCTTCAGTGCAGAAGATATGCGCGTCGTCCTGGACGAAGTTGCGCACCCGCATCAGCCCGTGCAGGGTGCCGGACGGTTCGTTGCGATGACAGGATCCAAACTCGGCCAGTCGCAGCGGCAAATCGCGGTAGCTCTTCAGTCCCTGGTTATAAACCTGAATGTGGCAGGGGCAGTTCATCGGCTTGATCGCGTAATCGCGGTTTTCCGATGCGGTGGTGAACATGTCGGCGCGAAACTTTTCCCAGTGCCCGGAGCGTTCCCACAGACTGCGATCCACGATCTGCGGGGTATGAATTTCCTGATAGCCGTGTTCGCGCAGCAGTTGGCGGATGTAATTCTGGATTTCGACGTAGACGCGCCAACCGTGGTCGTGCCAGAACACCATGCCGGGCGCTTCCTCCTGAACATGGAACAGGTTGAGCGCCTTGCCGATACGACGATGATCGCGCTTTTCCGCTTCCTCCAGCCGGTGCAGATAGGCTTTCAACGCCTTTTGATCCTGCCAGGCGGTGCCATAGATCCGTTGCAACATTTCGTTGCGGGAGTCGCCGCGCCAGTAGGCCCCGGCTACTTTCATCAGCTTGAACGCCTTGATTCGACCGGTAGACGGCACATGCGGGCCACGGCAGAGATCGATGAAATCAGCCTGTCGGTATAGCGAAATATCCTGATCCGCCGGAATGTCGGCAATGATTTGCGCCTTGTACTCCTCGCCCATATTGCGAAAGAAGGTGACGGCTTCATCGCGGGGCATGACCGAACGGGTCACTGGAAGGTCCTGCGCCGCCAGTTCTTCCATCCGCGCCTGGATGCGTTCCAGATCATCCGGAGTAAAAGAACGTTCAAAGGCGAAGTCGTAATAAAAGCCGTTATCGATGACCGGGCCGATGGTGACCTGGGCGGTGGGATAGAGTTGCTTGACCGCGTGCGCCAGCAAGTGAGCGCTGGAATGGCGGATGATCTCCAGCCCTTCCGGGTCGCGCTCGGTGATGATCGCCAGCTTTGCATCCTGCACGATGAGATGCGAGGTGTCGCGCACCTGGCCGTCTACTTTGCCGGCCAAAGCCGCTTTGGCCAAGCCTGGACCGATTGCGGCGGCGACTTCGTATATGCTGACTGGCTCGTCAAAAACGCGCGGGCTGCCATCAGGAAGCGTGATTACCGGCATTGCTGCAACTCTCTTAATCCACTAACGGTTTCGCTGAGTAAAATAGTAAAGGGCGCTCCTAAAACCCTTCTTTTGGAAGGAAGGCGCGCCCTTTGTACAAACTGAACCGGCTTTGCAACTCACAAAAGTTTGGTAGGCGCGATTGGACTCGAACCAACGACCCCCACCATGTCAAGGTGGTGCTCTAACCAACTGAGCTACGCGCCTAAGCGATAGGGGCGAAAGGTTAACCAAAGGGCGGCAGCTTGGCAAGAGGGATACGGCTTATTTTCGGTCTGAACCCAGGACTGGCAAATTGCGACAGCAGATATGATCTGAAACGGCCAGAATTTTATCGTTGTCGCCATGCCTGGGTGCGCTGGTGCAGCCAGCGGCTCAAAACCGCATGCAGCAACCGCATAACCCCAGCGGTCAACACGATCAGCATGGCCATTGCTGCCGCCGGCGCAGTATCGCCAGCATCATCCATGTTGAGTACCGCTACCGAGGCTAGCGTAGTGTTTGGCGAATAAAGGAAAACGACAGCGGATACCGTGGTCATGGCGTTGATGAAGAAGTAGATTCCAATGTCCAAAATTGCCGGCAGGCACATCGGCGTCGTAACTCGCCAGAAAGTGCGGTAGAACGGGGTTTTGAGCGAGGCCGACACCGACTCAAATTCTGGATCAAGCTGCTTAAGCGCGGTCAGCGCGGTGAGGTGGCTGACGGTGTAGAAATGCGCAATCGTGGACAGCACCAAAATCGCCATGCTGCCGTACAGAACATTCAGCGGGTTGCCCGGCGCGTTGAAAAAGAAAATATAGGCCAGCCCCAGCACCATCCCCGGTACCGCCATGGGGATCAGCGCCAGTAGATGGGTGGCCGTGCGCAGCGGTTTCGCCACCCGGGCCTTCTCCACCAGATAGGCCCCGGCAAAAACGATGATGCTGCCAAAGATCGCTGTGTACAGCGCCAAGCGGATCGAGTTGCCATAGGACGCCCAACTGCCGCCATCGGCGTTGCTGAAGTCATAGTGACTCATACCATTTCTCTATAGATTTAATTATAATTTTGATGCCAACTTACGATAGGGTATTGA